>DASYEM010000064.1:0-48756 GCA_036499025.1 Parvibaculum sp.
GCTCAGAGACCGCTTGCGGCGGCTATGCGAGCTATACTTACCGTCGGCGGAGGGTTTTCCTATGTGGGCACCCTCATTGTCCAAACTCTGCTTCTTGCTGCTCTTCTCTGCTTTGCTCTTCGCTCATTTGTGGCTTGGCAAGGGGTCTGGGTCGCGGGGGCTTTCCTGGCGCTCGCATATGGTCTGATGCAGCCCTACCTCACGACTACTATGACGGAACCTCTGGGCCTGGCTTGGAGTCTGCTGTCGCTCGCTTTCTTTATCGAAGCTATGCGATGCCGTTCCATGCCTCATGCACTCGTGGGGTTTGCCGCTCTATGTCTGGGACTCATGACCCGTATGGGCAGCATGTTTACAATCCCGTTTCTGATGATCTGGATCGTCTTCGCTTTCGCGCGAGCATGGAGAGACAGGCTGATACTTGCGGGAGCAGTTTCCTCGATTTTGTTACTCGTCCTGGTATTCAATACGGGCATGCTTTCAAAGTTCGCGCCGGTCAATTCCGAACTGGGAGGGAATTTTTCATATGCCGCTTGCGGCCTCGCCCGCGGGACCAACTGGTCGGAATGCGCCACCACTTTTTCAAAAGAAATCAATGAGACAACCGATGCAAAGCAAAAAAACGGTTTCTTATATAGGCAGGCGGCCGAGGCGTTTTTGAAGAACCCATCTGCGTTATTCCACAAGCTCTCAGAAAATGGCACGGGATATGTTTTGAACATTCCATTCCTCCTTCTTGAGCAGTATCAGCATATTACCTTTCTTTCTATTTCTCAGGCCCTCGCATTCGTCATCTTTTGTGCTTTGGGACTAATAGTCGTCACCGGGAAAGATCTGTTTGTCGCGTCCTTCTGGCTCACCGTATTTGTCAGCACGGTCGTTTCCGCCTCGTTCATTTTTGGCGACGATGGGCGACGTACACTGCAGGTCACCTACGCATTCTTGGCCGCATTATTTGCGCTCGGCTTCGCTAGCCCCGCAGCGGCACGACGTGCCGACAATACCGTGATTGCTTCATGGCGCCTCGGTGCGGGGGCAATTGTTTTGACGCTTCTGGCTTTCGCTGGCGCGACATTTGCCATGCAGCTTCATTTTGACATCGCCGGAAATAGGGAGGCATCAAGGAACGACAGTAATCATATCGGTATATTAGGCGCGCCCAGCCTGGCGGGCTTCCTTGTGATTCCGGATGGATCGACGCGAACCTCCTCGTTACCGACGATCGAGTTTTCAACCTTCAGGACAATGTTTGAAGAGTCGTTACTCCTTCCCGATATTGGGCCAGTTGTCGATACAACAGCTGAGCATCTCCCTTTCATTTTTTTTGCTGCTCCGCGTTCGGAGGGCCAACGCGCGGGCAGGGCAATGACGTACCTCTATGTCGGGTCGCCGCAGATGCTGACAAACGAGCTCATTCGCCGATGGACCCTTGATTTGCTGCCGATCGGGAAAAGCGGAAAATTTTTCTTTATACGGAAAGAGATAACTGCGGCGCCTTAGTCTAGAGAAATCGCGAGCAAGTTGATTCCTGCGCCCTTTTCGACATCTGGAAGCTTTTCACCGCCGCCTTCGAGCAGGTGGCGGTGGAGATCGTGAAACCGATAGCCGGCATGAGTGAGGATCGCCCCCATCTCGTCTGGATCGTAGCCCTTCTCTCGAACGACATAAGGCGCGTGCTCGAAGAAAATGAGGGGGCGAAATTTCGTCAAGACTTCCAAAGCGCCTCGCAGCACTTCCACCTCATAGCCATCGACATCGAGCTTCAGCACGTCCACTCGTTTGAGCCCAAGTTCAGCGATCAACCCGTCGAGCGTTCCGACCGCCGAGCCGGTCGTTGCTTTGGCGACGCCTGCGTGCTCCCCGTGAGCGCCTTCTGGCGTCTCCAGCGGCCATGATGATTCAATGGCTGGAGAGAGGACCGCCTGAAGGTCACCCATAAGCATCGTCTGAACCGGCGTAATTCTGCCCGAGAGATCGGGATTCAATTCCGCATGCTTGATCAGTTTCTCGAATGCATAAAGTGTAGGTTCCACTGCGATCACGTGCCCCGTCGTTCCCGTCTGTTTCGCTAATGGAAGCGTGTGACTTCCTATGTTGGCTCCAATGTCGATAATTACGCTTCCCGGAAGAACGAGCCGTTCATAAGCAGCAATGAGATCGGGTTCAAATCGGCCAAGAAGAAAGACAGAAAAATCGACGCCTTCCCTGAGATCGAGGCGCCAGTTCAACCCACCGCGTCGACATTCGGCGATGTGACCCAGTCCCAAAAGGGTCCGGCCAAACATGACCACCCGCTGTAGCGCATGTGCGAGTTTGATCTTGGTCTTTGTTCGAACAATCATGAGGGCGCCAAAACCGAAAAAATGATAACAGACACCAGTGTTAAGGCGCTTGCCGAGAAAGTGTCAACTAGCTAGGGTCCGTTGTAAGCAGTCTGATTTTCTAGGTCTTGTTTGGACAGCGGCCACTTTGCAGCGAGGCTGTGTCGGCATGAATTCTCTGCCACCTTTACGGTTTATGCGCGGCTCGAAGGTGATCGGCGAGGCGCGCAAGAAGCTCGTTCGGGAGCATGCCGATAAAATGGCCGGCGAGCGAGATCGTTGGATTGAGCGTAATGGCGCCTATTACGATCAGGATCGCGCCTATACACGATTTTTGACTCAAAAGGGCGCGCGCATTCTGGATATCGGCTGCGGGACCGGCGATCTTTTGGCGAAGTTGGAACCTTCCTATGGACTGGGTGTCGACCTCAGCGCCGCCATGATTGAGCGCGCCGCGGCAAAGCATCCGAATCTTGATTTTCGTGTCGGCGATCTGGAGGAAGATTCTTTCCTCAATGGCATTGAAGGAACCTTCGATTATATTGTCTTGTCCGATACGATCGGGATGCTTCAGGATATTGAGACGGGACTCGCGCGGCTGCACAAATTGTGCACTCCATCGACCCGGCTGATAATCGCCTACTATTCCACTCTGTGGGAACCGGCCTTTTGGCTCGCCGAGCGCCTGGGGCTGCGCATGCCGCAGCCGCCCGTCAATTTCATTCGCGATACCGATTTCCTGAATATTCTGGAACTTGCGGATTTCGAAGAAATCCGGCTGGAAAAAAGGCAGCTCATTCCGCGCAAATTGTTTGGGTTGGGGCCGCTGATCAATCGCTTCATCGCGCCTCTGCCGCTGGTGAACCGGTTGTGTCTGCGAACCTATCTCGTCGCTCGTTCGAGAAAGGTGATCTCCTCTGCCGATTTGAGCACTACGGTCCTCGTTCCCTGCCGAAACGAGAAAGGCAACATCCGGGCGGCAGTCGAGCGGTTGCCTCAGTTTGGACGTCATGTGGAAATTCTTTTTGTCGAAGGCAATTCCAGCGATGGCACCTATGAAGAGTGTCTGCGCGTTCAGGAAGAATTTCGCGGTGTTCGAGACATAAAAGTTTTCAAACAGACCGGCCGCGGCAAAGGAGATGCGGTACGCAAGGGTTTTGATGAAGCAACGGGCGACGTTTTGATGATCCTCGACGCCGATCTGACTGTGCCACCGGAATCTCTTCCTAAATTCTTTCAGGCCGTTGCTTCCGGCAAAGGCGAGTTCGTTAACGGGACGAGGCTCGTCTATCCTATGGAGAGCGAGGCGATGCGGCCTCTGAACCTGCTTGCCAATCGTTTTTTTGCCGCTTTGTTCAGCTTCCTGATCAACCAGCGTTTTACCGATACGCTATGCGGAACAAAGGTGCTCAAGCGTACCGATTATCTTCGAATCGCAGCGGACCGAAATTACTTCGGAGATTTCGATCCTTTCGGAGATTTCGACCTCATTCTGGGTGCGTCGAAGCATAATCTGAAAATTGTGGAAATTCCGGTGCAGTATGCCGCACGCACTTACGGGGAGACGCAGATTTCCAGATTCTCGGACGGCTTCATGTTGCTGCGCATGGTATTCTTTGCTTTCGGCAAGTTGAAGGCGCTTTGAGGAATGACCTCTTCGGTAGGCCTTGACCCGCGGCAGGTTGAGCACAATCGTGTCTGGGCTGCCAAAAAGACGCTTCGCCTCATCTATGGCGATTATCATCGGCGCCTCATGTCCGTATGCCCTGTTGGTCCGCTCCTCGACATCGGCGCGGGGATTGGCCATGCAAAGCAACACCGACCCGATATGCTTAGTGTCGATATCTTGCAGTTTCCGGGCATTGATGTTGTGTGTGACGCGCAAAGACTGCCTTTCTTGCCCGGACATTTCTCGGGAATAGCCATGCTGGATGTTCTTCATCATCTTGAGCGCCCCCTCGATTTCCTTCACGAGGCGAGTCGGATATTGAGACCGGGCGGTGTCCTTGCGATGATTGAGCCGGGGATGTCGCCCGTGGCATATCCGTTCTACCGCTTCCTGCATGAAGAGCCCGCGGATACAGGGTGCGATCCTTTTGTGCCCGTGATTTCAGAAGGCACACGGGATCCATTCGACGCAAATCAGGCCATTCCGACCGTGCTTTTTCGTGAAGAGAATCGGAAGCGCCTGCAGGAGTTGCTTCCGGATCTCGCCGTCCGCCAGACAGAGTGGTTAAGTGTTGCGGCCTTTCCGCTGAGCGGTGGTTTCAAGTCCTGGTGCTTGCTTCCCGCCTCGTTGACGGAACGGACCATACAGGCGGAAAATCTTCTGCCGGGATGGGTCCGCCGTTTATTCGGATTCAGGATCATGGTGGTGCTGCAAAAGGTTGCGTGAGAGGCTGCCCATATTGGAATTTCCGAATCTCGAAAGACAATAATGCAGGAAGCAGTGCCATCCTTGACTTCAGCTGGAGGCGTGGCGTCGAACGATGCCGAGGTGACGCCTGACCGGCGGAAAAAGTCGTTCGGCCGCGTTGCATTGGTGGTCAAAATAATCATTTCCGGTGGGTTGATCGTTTTTCTGATGATGCGACATGCTCCGCATACAGACGACATTAAACGTTTTGAGTTAGCGCCATTCATTGCGGCGCTGGTGGTCATCGGCATTCAGCTGCTGCTCAATGCCATGCGATGGCGAATATTGCTTAAACATTGTGCCGAGAACCAGAAAACGTATTGGCGTCAATTCAAAATCTATTACGCCTCGGTTTTTTTTGCTCAAATTCTTCCGTCGATCGGCAGCGACATCGTCCGGGCGCTCTATTACCGTAAGCTCGGAGCTTCCCTTGGTCGTGTCAGCGTCAGCATTTTGCTGGATCGAGGCATCGCGATCGCGGCGCTATTGCTACTGGTTCTGATGTCTCTACCTTTTCTCGCTCACTTCGATGGACGCAGCCCTTTCTTCTGGTCAATAGCTGTTCTTTCAGGTGGCGCTCTTGCAGCTGCCTATATCGGATGCGCTCTCGTCAAGATAATGCAATCTCTCCCAATCTGGCGTCGCCTCCCAGCTCCCGTTTGCGTTCTGGCCGCAGATATCACCTGGGTGCTGACATCGCATATCGCACTGACGCGCGTTGTCCCTCTCTCCATTATCGTTCACCTGATGTCGGTCGTGGCGCTTATGCTCGTCGCCTTGTCGTTTCACGTTCCAATGTCGCTCGCATCGGCGCTGACGGTGGGGCCGGCCTACCTCGTCGCGCAGGTCATTCCAATCTCCATCGGCGGATGGGGCGTGCGGGAGGCGGCAGCTGTCGTTCTCTTTGCGGCCGTAGGCATCCCCGCAGCTTCCGCGATGCTGATTTCCGTCGCTTTCGGGGTCATTATTCTGATTGCCTCTCTTCCAGGCGCCTTATCCTGGCTTCTTCTGCGCGATTGAAAACCCGGAAGGCTTTATGAGAAAAATATTTCAATCCGCTGCGTTGAAAGCTTATGGTGCATTGGCGCGGACCGGCTTGATGAAATGGCCGCTGGTCCGCCGGCTCTTTCTTGTCTTCTACTCGATGTACAAAACATGGGTTGAATCCGGGCCGATCGAGCGATTGCAGGATTATGTCCCTGCCGGATCTCTCGTCATCGATATCGGGGCGAATGTAGGCTTCTTCACCCGGAAATTCGCACGCTGGGTCGGCGAAGCGGGCAGAGTGATTGCTGTCGAACCGGATAGTGAAAACTTCACCCGCCTGGTGGCTGTGGTCGCGAGGGACGGCCACACCTCACGTGTTGGGGCATATCACGGCGCAGCGGCATCAAGCGATGGTGTATTGCATTTGCAGCGCAATGAACTCCATCCAGGTGATCATCGTCTTGCCAGGGACGAGCAAGGGATAGAGGTCCGTGCCTATACGATAGACACATTGGCGACGGCTGACGACCGGGCGCGCATATCGTTGATCAAAATCGATGTGCAGGGTGCCGAAATGCTGGTTCTGAATGGCGCATGGGAGACTATCGAGGCCTCTCGTCCGGCGCTTTTTGTTGAAATAGATGACAAGGCGCTCAGGGATTTCGGTTCCTCAGCGGAAGAAATTCTCGATACGCTAACGCAGAGGAATTACGCGCCGCATCAACTCATGCCCAAGGGGGAGCCGCGCCGCTTGACGTGGGAGGAAGTGGTCAACGCTGTCGCAAATGACTATACCGATGTGCTGTTTCTTCCCGCGTGATGTGTCCGCAAAGCGACGTTTATGACAAAGCCAGACCGTATCTTTCTTTCTCCGCCTCATATGAGCGGTACTGAACGTCAGCTTGTCGGTGAAGTTTTTGATATGAATTATGTGGCGCCTGCCGGACCGATGATCGATCGGTTCGAGCGGCTCTTTTGCGAAGCCACAGGTTTTGCTCACGCAACGGCGGTCACGAGCGGCACGGCGGCTCTTCATTTATTGATGCGCGGGTTGGGCGTTGGTGCGGGCGACGAAGTCTGGTTGCCGACGCTCACCTTCATCGGCGGCGCGTCTCCGATTCTTTATCAGGGCGCCACACCCGTATTCTTCGATGTGGCACCCGATACATGGATGATCGACGTCGATCTGCTGGCGACGGAAATGAAAAAAGCGGCCGGCGAAGTGCGCTTGCCCAAAGCGGTCATTGCCGTCGATCTTTACGGACATTGCGCCGATCTCGATGCGATACGCGCGATCTGCGATCCATACGATGTACCAGTCGTCGTCGATGCGGCGGAATCGATGGGAGCGACCTATAACGGACGCCATGCGGGAAGAGGCGCCCGGGCCGCCGCGTTCTCTTTCAATGGCAACAAGATTATTACCACCGGTGGCGGCGGCATGGTGGCCAGCGACGACGAGAACCTCGTCAAGCATGCGCGCCATCTGGCGCAGCAGGCACGGGAGCCCGTGGTCCACTACGAGCACAAGGAGATCGGATACAATTATCGTATGAGCTCGCTCAATGCGGCGATCGGTTGCGGTCAGCTGGGCGTCATTGCCGCGCGCGTCGCGCGGCGGCGTGAGATATTCGCGAATTACGAACGCGCACTTTCTTCTTTGTCTGGCATTTCCTTCATGCCCGAAATGTCCACCGGAAAATCGAATCGTTGGTTGACCGTCATGCTGTTGGAATCCGGTGTCGCGCCCGTAACGCCGGAGCGTCTGCGGCTGGCGCTCGAGGCGGAGAACATCGAAGCGCGACCGGTGTGGAAACCGATGCATCTCCAGCCGGTCTTTCAAGGGTTGCGTAAAGTGGGCGGGAGCGTATCTGAACGGCTTTTCGCAACGGGTATTTGCCTTCCGTCCGGCACACAACTCACCGATGCCGATCAATCGCGCGTCGTCGATGTCGTACAAAAATTCTGGAAGACGACCTAGGAATGGACGTCATTGCGCCCAGAATTCTCTTCGTATTCCCGGTCGCGCTTAATTTGCGGGGACATTGGGCCGCCCGGGTGCGTGCCGCCGCGGCAACATATGATGTGCATGTCGCGGTTCCGATTGACGAGACCCTGAGAAACCTCAATCTCGGCGGCGCGACGTTGCACGACATTCCGAAACGGCGCGGTCGCCCATCTCCGTTAGCGGAGTTGCGATTCTTTCTGTTCGTGCTCCGGCATGTCCGTCGGTTGCGCCCTCATCTGGTTCATGCGGTGACGATACGTCCGGTTATTTATGGCGGCATCGCAGCTCGCCTGGCGCGAGTGCCTACGCTTGTGCTGTCAATTACGGGGCTCGGTTACATCTTCATCGGAACAGATGCGATGGCGCGTCTGTTGCGGCCCATGATCGAATTCGCATACTCATGCGCGTTTCGGCATCCAAATTCGATCGCTGTCTTCGAGAACGACGATGACAGAGACGAGTTCGTTCGCCGTGAGCTCGTGTCCTCGGAACGCTCGCGGACCTGGCTCGGCGGGGGCGTAGATCTCGATATTCTACAGGTGTCGCCTGATCAGATGGACGAGAAAATGCTTGTCGTGCTCCCTGCCAGACTGCTGATTGACAAGGGAGTTCGCGAATTTGTGGAGGCGGCGCGGTCTTTGCGGGCAGCTTACGGCGAAGTCCGTTTCATATTGGTCGGCGAAACCGATTCTGGAAATCCCGCCACCCTCAGCCAGGCCGAAATCGATGCTTGGGTGAGGGAAGGGATAGTGGAGTGTTGGGGTTGGCGCGAGGACGTACCGGACATCGTTCGTCGCGCCGCGATTGTCTGTCTGCCATCCTACCGGGAAGGCGCGCCAATGGCTTTGATCGAGGCGGCGGCCATTGGGCGTCCCGTTGTCGCGACGGATACCCCCGGTTGCCGTCAGGTGGTTGTTGACGGAGAGACGGGAATTCTGGTGCCTGTTCGCGATGTTCCCGCGCTTGCCGCCGCGCTGTCGCGGTTGCTGGATGATGCCGGTTTACGGCGGCGAATGGGCCATGCGGCCCGGCTCCGCGCCGAAAATAATTTTTCCCAGACGCTGGCTATAAAACGGTTGCTCGCACTTTACGAAGATTTACTGGCGAGCCGCCGCAATTCTGAAAACGCCAGAAAGAAGTGATAGAGGCTCGTCGCGGGGACATGATCGGATTTGATCGTGAGATCGGCCGCTAGATGGTCCGCCCACAATCCGCGACGCGACGTCGAAAGAAAGCGATCGAGAATATTCCCAGTGATGGTCTCGATCTTTTGCGCATCGACTGTTCCGCCAAGATCCTGAATAATCAGATGGGCTTTCAATGCTTCAGCCTGACACCATGAGCGATGGTCGCGCGATCGCGGCGATCCGTCCGCATTGACGGCGTCATAAATCAAGCCGGTGGTGCTGCTGACGCCGTTGCTGTCGGCAAATTCGAAAAGCCGCCGCGCAATATGCGACATATCCGTCCCGACAATTCTGCGATATTCGGCGAGCAGCCATACCCATTCGAAATGATGCCCGGGTTCGACATGAGTATCGGGAAGTGGGCGCCATGCGGCATCGAAGAATTCTGGAATTATCCCTCGATCCGTTTGAAAGAGATGCTTCTCGAGAAGCGCAACAATGCTTTGCGCTTCGTCCAGAAATCTCTGATGCCTGGTCGTTTCATAGAGAACAAGCATGGCCTCAAGAAGATGCATATGCGCATTTTGCTCGAGCATATCGGCTTTTGGAGGTTCCGATCTGAAGCCCGGCATATCCAGGAGCCCAAGCCGCGCATGTGTGGCGTCGAGCGTTCGATGCGCCCAGTCTATGGCGAGTTCGTCATTCGTGGCGCGCGCATACCAACCGAGTGCAAAGAGCATGAACGCCTGTTCGTAAAGCGCCAGTGTCGGATCGACGATGCCGCCTTCAGGTCCGAGCTTTAAAGCCCACCCCCCTTCTGGCAGCCATCCATGGTGTAGAACGAAATCAAATCCGTTGCGCGCCGCTTCAAGCGCCGGTCCTCTCCACCCAAGCAAGGTTGCATGGCTGAAAACATATATCTGCCGCGCCTGCACGCGGAGGCGTTTGAAGGGAACGTCGATGGGCGTGCCTTCAAATGTCAGCCGCTCCATGAAGCCATGTCCCGGACGGTCCTGTCCCGCACCGGCCCAAAGAGGCAGAGCGTCGTCGAATGTCCAGCGGTCGATTTCCGTGAGGCGCGGGATTGAAAGACGTTCCATGACGGCCTCAGCAGCGGGAAAGGACATCGCTCAACCGAAGTTGAGCTTCAGACAAATCTCGTGCCGCGACCACGCGAAACGCTTCCGTGGCCAATTCCAACGCGTCACGTCTCTCTTCCGTGCCGTGCCCGCTCAGAACATGAATTGCGCCGGCAAGCAGCGCATTCCGCGCCGCGCCGATATCGCTCGCCCTGTCGCCGATCATCCAGCTCGCGACCGGATCGAATCCGAGCTTCTTCGCTGCGAGCTCGATCATGCCAGCGCCGGGCTTGCGCCAATGCGCCTCCGCGCGCCCGTAGCCTGGTGTATGGTCGGGATGAAAAGGACAGGCGACGGTGAGATCCAGCGACAGGCCATGTGAGGCGAGGTGTCGCGCCAGCTCTCGTTCGACGGCTTCGAAAGCAGCCCAATCGAAAAGCCCGCGGGCGATGCCCGACTGATTGGTGATGGTCACGATGGCGAGACCTCGCGCACGCGCCCATTTGAGAAGATCGACGGCACCCTGTTCGAGCCGAACGTCTTCCGGCTTGGAGATGTAGTGAAGGTCTTCGATGAGCACCCCGTCCCGATCGAGAATGAGGGCAGCCCCCTCGCGGCGCGGAAGTGCATTGTCGGTCGAAAGCCAAATTCCATTCGTCAGAAGCATTCGAGAGCCGGCGGAAAAAGAGGAGGTGGGACGCAAGATAGCATAAGGCATAATGAGCCAAGGCCGAATTGTCGGTTGGTTTGACCTCTCCGGGCGTCCATGCGACCTTGCGTTTCTGGCCGCAATGCAACGATCGAAAATGAAAAAAATACCGTTCAACCGCGTTCATCTTACCGGTGATGAGCTGGAAAGCCTCAAGCAGGCGCTCGATAGCGGACAGCTGGCAGGCGACGGCGCTTTCACAAAAAAATGCCAGACCTGGCTGGAGGAAAATACCCGGGTTGCGCGTGCCCTGCTGACGCATTCCTGCACGGCGGCACTGGAAATGGCCGCGCTTCTGATCGACATACAGCCCGGCGATGAAGTCATCATGCCGTCTTATACATTTGTCAGCACAGCGAATGCGTTCGTGCTGCGCGGCGGTGTACCGGTCTTCGTCGATGTGCGCCCGGATACGGTCAATCTGGACGAGAGGAAAATCGAAGCTGCGATTACGAAGCGCACGCGCGCTATTGTGCCTGTGCACTATGCCGGTGTTTCCTGCGCGATGGACGAGATAAATGCCAGCGCCGCCGATCATAATCTGATGGTGATTGAGGACGCGGCACAAGGCATGGGCGCGACCTATCGAGGAAGCGCTCTTGGCGCCCTCGGCGATCTCGGCGCGTTGAGCTTTCATGCCACAAAGAATGTGATCTCCGGCGAGGGCGGGGCGCTGCTCGTGAAGAATGAGGCGCTTCGGGAGCGCGCGGAGATCATTCGGGAGAAGGGAACCGACCGCTCGCGTTTTCTACGCGGCGAGGTTGATAAATATACGTGGCAAGAAATCGGGTCTTCTTTTTTGCCGAGTGAGTTGACAGCGGCGTTTCTGTGGGCACAGCTTCCCAAGGGCGATGCGATCAATGCGCAAAGGCTGAAAGTATGGGCGCGTTACCACGAAGCCTTCGCCGCCCTTGAACGGGACGGTCGTTTCAGCAGGCCGGGCGTACCGCAGGATTGTGGACACAACGCGCATATCTACTATCTCGTGTTCGACAGCCTGGACAAACGACAAGCCGCTCAGAGCGCCTTGACCGACGCCGGCATTGGGACCGCGACACATTATGTGCCGCTGCATGAATCGCCGGGCGGTCGCCGCTTTGGCCGCGCGCACGGCGATATGGCGGAAACATCCAGAATCGCCGATGGCCTGCTTCGTCTGCCGCTCTATCCAGACTTGTCTCTGGAAGATCAGGAGCGCGTCATCGATATCGTCAGAAAACTCTGACGGAAGGGGCCCATGCTCTCCGCAGCAGTCTATGCCACGACAAAGAGAGTGTTGGATATCACCGTCTCCGGCATCGCGCTGCTTGTTCTCGCCGTGCCGGGCGTCGTCCTTGCTCTGGTCGTTCGTTCCTCTCTTGGCTCTCCGGTTTTATTTCGTCAAAGACGCGTTGGATTGCGCGGCGAAGTCTTCACCTTGATCAAATTCCGTTCCATGCGGGAGACGAGACGCATGGACAACGGACAATTGTTGCCTGATGGCGACAGGCTGACGGCGCTTGGTCGCTTCATGCGCCGCACCAGTCTCGATGAATTGCCTGGCCTGTGGAATGTGCTGCGCGGCGATATGAGCCTCGTCGGTCCAAGGCCGTTGCTTGTCGATTATCTGCCTTACTACACGGCTGAACAGGCGAGACGGCACGAGGTAAAGCCCGGCGTAACCGGCCTGGCCCAGATCAATGGCCGCAACGCGCAGGATTGGGATACGCGGTTTTGTTTCGACCTGGACTATATTAGACGGCGCAGCTTCGGCCTCGATCTTCGAATCTTGTGTTTAACGTTGCTGAAGGTGATCCAGGGGCAGGGGATCGAAAGCGGGCCGGATGTACCTATGCGTCGTTTCGACGACGAGGTGAAAGCGGGGCGCGCAAAGGGATTCATGCCACCCGTCCAAGGGGCGTGAAGGGAGGCAAGATGAATACCGCGACGATCCAGATCATCGGCGGTGGCGGGCATGCGAAGGTTGCCATCTCGACGGCGGAGGCAGCCGGTATCGGCATCGCCGCGGTCTTCGATGACGATGCAAGCAAGCATGGCCGTGACATTATCGGTTATCGGATTGCGGGTCCGATTCCCAGCGCGGCTTCATGGAGCGGTTCGACGACGGGGGCCCTTATCGCCATTGGCGATGGCAAAGCGCGGCAGAGCATTGCAAAGCGTTGCCCGGCTCGTTGGCAGTCGCTCATCCATCCGACCGCCCGGGTTCACGCGAGCGCACGCATCGGCGTAGGCACCTTGATCTGCGCGGGTGCCGTGGTTCAACCCGATGCGGTGATCGGCGACCACGTGATCGTCAATACCGGCGTTGTGGTAGAACATGATTGCGAAGTTGGCGACTTCGTACATATCGCGCCAATGGCCTGTCTTACTGGCGGGTGTATCTTGGGCGAGGGGGCTTTTATCGGCGCGGGCGCCGTCGTTGCGTCTGCTTCTCGCGTCGGAAATTGGGTAACGGTGGGCGCGGGCTCCGTGGTGCTTCGCGAGGTGCCGGACGGTCTCACCGTGATTGGCGTTCCTGCCAAGCCGTTACCCTAATCCCGCACATCCTGCACCTGCAGTTCATACAACGTCTTATACGTCCCGCCTTTGGCGATCAGCTCCTCATGCGTGCCGATCTCGCGGACCTCGCCCTGGGTCAGGACGACGATGCGGTGCGCTTCCCGGATCGTCTGTAGACGATGCGCGATGATGATCGAGGTGCGGCCTTCGGTGAGCTTTGTCAGCGCGTCCTGAATGACGAGTTCGGTTTCGGTGTCGATGCTCGCCGTCGCCTCGTCGAGGATCAGCACTTCGGGGTTCATCGCCAGCACGCGTGCGAAGGCGAGCAACTGCCGCTGGCCGTGGCTCAGGTTCCGTCCGCGCTCCGTCAGCGGTGTTTCATAGCCCTGCGGCAGGGTCGAGATGAAGGCATCGGCATGAACGAGCTTCGCGGCCCGCTCGGCATCGGCGCGCGTGATCGACGGATTTCCAAGCGCGATATTGTCGTAGACGCTGCCGGAGAAAATATGAAAATCCTGCAACACCACGCCGACACGGCGGCGGATCTCGGCGGGCTCCACATCCATGATGTCGACGCCGTCGATCAGGATCGAGACCGGCGGCACGTCGTAGAAGCGGCAGAGCAGGCGGATCAGGCTCGTCTTGCCTGACCCCGTCGGCCCGACGATGGCGACCTTCTCGCCCGGCGCGATGGTGAAGCTGACATCCTTGAGGATCGGGCTTCCCGGCGCATAACCAAAATTGAGATGCCGGAACTCGACCTTGCCGGTGAGGTCCGCAGGCAGCGGCGTCGGAACGGCGGGCGCCTTCAACGCTTCGTCCCAGTCCAGCGCTTGAAAGATTCGCTCGCAGCTCGCCATGGCGCGGAAGACGACGTTCCACTGTTCGCCCATCGCGACGATGGGGCGGAACAGCATGTCGGCAAATTGCGCGAAGAGAATGATGCTGCCAAGCGTCGCTGTGCCGCCAAGCACATGATGCCCACCGAACCAGATGATGACGGCCATGGACACGAAAGCCATGCTATCCATCGCCGGTCCGTAATAGCTCTCGATGGCGACGGCGCGGTTTTCCTGATCGCGATTTTCGCGGTTGATGGCCGAATAGGTTTCGTAATTGATACGCTCGCGCCCATAGAGCTGCACCACCTCGATGCCGGACAGGTTCTCCTGCAAATTCTCGTTGAGCCGCGAAACGGAAGAACGGGCCGCGCGATAAACCGTGCGCGAATAGACGCGGAAGATCCACGTCGCCACCGCCGCCAGCGGCAGGATCGCCAGCAACTCGAAAGTCAGCGTCGGGTTCAGCGCCAGCATGATCGTGATCGCGACGAAGAAGGGCACGAATTCGCCGAGCAGAACGCCGAATCCCGCCAGCAATTCGAACAGCGTCTCGATGTCGTTGGTGAGCCGCGTCATCACGCGCCCGACCGACACACGGTCGTAAAAGCTCGACGGCAGATGTTCGAGATGGGCGAAGAGGTCGCGGCGCAGATCGCGCAGGCCCTTTAGCACCGCGCGGGCGAGCGTGATGCGGAACCCATGTCCGAAAATCGACCAGAGCGCTGTCCACACGGCATATAACCCGCATGCAACGACGAGCGGATGCAGGCCGGTCGCCGCATTGAGCCACGCCGCCAGCGCCTTCTGCCCGAAATCCGGCGCGTGGCCGCTCGATGCAGGCAGCAGAATGCCGTCGACCACGACGCGGCTGATGACGACCGGCGCCAGCACGGCCGCGCTCGCCGCCAGCAGCACCAGCAACAAGGCGAGCAGCATCTGCCCGCGATAAGGCGCGATCCAGCGCGTCAGCCGCCATATGAGCCGCATCTCGAATTTGCGGATATCTATGTCGTCCTCGAAGACCGAATAGTCTTTGGCGGGCGCGTCTTTCACAGGGGCGTTCATGTGGCGCTCTCCTCGGCAATGGCGCCCGTCTCGGCGAGCTTTTGCGTCAGCGCCTCGCGCCTGCCTTGCGCGCGTTCCAGCGCCGCATAGAGCCCGCGTTTCGCCAGCAGCTCCTGATGCGTGCCGACTTCGGCAATGCGGCCCTTGTCGAGCACGACGATGCGGTCTGCATGCCGCGCCGTCGAAACGCGATGCGACACCATCATGGTCGTGCGGCCATGACGCAGTGTTTTGAGCCGCGACAGGATGAACTCCTCGGTCTCCGTATCGACCGACGAAAAACAATCGTCGAGCAGTAGTACCGGCGTCTCGCGAATGAGCCCGCGTGCGAGACTGGCGCGTTGCTTCTGCCCGCCCGATAGCGTCACGCCGCGCTCGCCCACTTGCGTTTCAAGGCGGTTCGGAAAACGCTGGATTGTCGTCTGCAGATCGGCGCTCTCGGCCGCGCGCCAGACCTCTTCCACCGCCCGCTCGGGATTGTCATAGGCGATGTTCTGCCCAAGCCGCGCCGCGAAGAGAAACGGATCCTGCGGCACCAGCGTCACATGCGCGCGCACCTGCGCGAGCGGCAGCATGCGAATGTCGCTCCCGTCGAGATAGATCGTGCCCGGCGGCGGATCGAGCAGGCGCACGATGAGCCGCAGCAATGTGGACTTGCCGGAGCCGACGCGGCCCAGCACCGCGATCATCTCGCCGGGCTTGATCTCCAGCGACACGTCGTCGAGCGCCGGCCATCCGCCTTCGCGTTCCTGCCCGCGCCCCGCATGCCGATAAGAAAGGCCGCGCACGGTGATTGCTCCGCCGATCGTATCGAGCGGCGCCGCATCCGGCGCATCGCGGATCTCCGGCTCGCGATCGAGAATTTCGAATATGCGTGCCGCCGCGGAACCGCCGCGCTGAAACAGCGTCACCATCACGCCGCCTTCCTTGACGGGCGAAAGCATCATGCCGAGATAGAAGATGAAAGCGGTGAAGGTGCCGACGCTGATCTGGCCCGACAAAACCTGCGCCCCGCCGAAGCCGACGATAAGCAGCGTGGTGAACCCGGTGATCGCCAGCATCCATGCGTTCAGCGCCGAGTTGTAAAACATCAGCCGGTAATATTCGCCCGCATACTGGCTTGACGCGGTCTCGAAGCGCCGGATTTCATGCGCCTCCTGTGCGTGGGTCTGGATGGTGCGGATGCCGTTGAGGTTCTCCTGCACCTGTGCGGAGAGATTGGAAAACCCTTCCTGCACCACGGTCGACTGGCTGAAAATCTTGTTCGCCAACACCCAGCCGAAAACCGCGAAGAAGGGCAGGGCGGGCAGCAGCAACAAGGTCAGCGACGCCGACTGATGCAGCATGAAGAAAAAAGCGATGATGCCGGAAAAGCCGAGCACGAAGAGAAGCCGTGTGCCGAGGCCGATCATCTGGCGGATCAGCGATATGTCATTGATCGCCCGCGCCATCAGGTCGCCGGTCGTATATCCGGCAAAAAAGCGCGGCCCCATCAATTCGAGATGCCAGTAAAGCCGCTGTCGCAATTCAAATGCGACCTCGACGCCGACTTCGCGCACAAATCGACGTCCGTAGTTGAACGAAATATAGCGCGCGACCATCAGCGCCAGAATGGCGAGTGCGGGTGCGCCGAGCCGGGCGTCGCCCGCCGCCATCCGGTCGATGCCCATTTTGAGGCAAAGCGGCATGAAAGCTTCAAACAGCCGCCCGAGACAGATGAGCGACATGCCACCCCAGAACCGCCAGGGCATGCGATGAATGAGAGGCACCAACCGCCATAAGGGGTTGCGGACAGTCGGTTTTTCGCGCGCGATATCCACGAGGATCAGACCGGGCTTGGCGACGCAGTGACGCGCGCACGCAACCGGTTCCCGTCGCCCACCCGGATGAGGAGCGGCGGCGTGTCCGGCTTTTTGAAACGGATGCGGCAACTATACGCCCCTCAAACTGATTCGGAAGTCCGTCCCGCCGCGCACCCGGCTTTCGCGGGCGCATGTGCCCGCATTGTCACATTTGCCGTCAAAGCTTCACGCTGGCGTCACGCATCGCCTGTACCTGCAACGGCATGGCGAAGGTCCGGGCAAGCTCGATTCGAGACGCCGCTTTCGCCGCCATGTGAGGAGAGCGAAGCCGTGACCGACCAGGCCGCAGTCATCGACGATGGGCACATCCGCAATCGCCGCCTGAAGGATGCTGTCCATCAATATAAGGCTGCCTCCCGCGCCGGGCTCATGGAGCGCGCCTTCACCGCTGTCTTTTCCGGCCTCGTCTATCCGCAGATATGGGAAGACCCGGTCATCGATCTCGAAGCCCTGTCGCTGACGCCCGACGCCCATGTGGTGACCATCGCGTCCGGCGGCTGCAACGTAATGTCCTATCTCGCCGCCGGTCCCGCCCGCATCACGGCGGTCGATCTCAATCGCGCCCATGTGGCGCTGACGCGGCTGAAGCTCGCCGGCGCGGCGCATTTGCCGTCCTACGAACACTTCTTCCGCTTCTTCGGCCGCGCCGATGCGCCCGCCAACATGGAAGCCTACCGCTTCTTCCTGCGCGACCGGCTCGACGCTGAAACGCTTGCCTATTGGGAGCGCCGCTCCGTTTCGCTGCGCCGCCGCATCTCGCTTTTTTCGCGCGGCTTTTACCGCAACGGTCTCCTCGGCCACTTCATTGGTTGGGCCCATCTCGCCGCGCGCCTCTACGGCGTCGATTTTCGCCCGCTTCTGAAAGCCCGCTCGCTGGCCGAACAGCGCGCCTTCTTCAACGCGAAGCTCGCGCCGCTCTTCGACATGAAACTCGTGCGCCGCATCGCCGACAACCCGGCGTCGCTTTACGGCCTAGGCATTCCGCCCGCGCAATATGAAAAACTCTGCGGCGGGCGTCCGATGCACGAGGTCCTGCGCGAGCGTCTGGAACGCCTCGTCTGCGACTTTGAAATCAACGACAATTATTTCGCCCAGCAGGCTTTCGGCCGCCAATATGCGTCAGGCGAAAATCCGTCGCTGCCGCCTTATCTGCAGCGCCGCAACTTCTCCGCCCTTCAGGCCAATGCCGGTCGCGTCGCGGTTCTCAATCAGGGCTTCACCGAATTCCTGCGCGGGCAGGGCGCGGCGAGCGCCGACCGCTACGTGCTGCTCGACGCCCAGGACTGGATGACCGACGCGCAGCTCAACGATCTCTGGCTGGAAGTCACTCGCACCGCGCGCCCCGGCGCCCGCGTTATTTTCCGCACCGCCGCCGAGCCGAGCCTGCTGCCGGGTCGCCTCGCGCCGGACATTCTCGCCCGCTGGAAATATCACTACGAAGCTTCCCTCGGTTGGACCTCGCGCGACCGCTCTTCGATCTATGGCGGCTTCCATCTCTACACATTCGAGGGTTGACCCATGACGCTGGCCGATGTCGATCACGCGAGCCTGATGGACAAGGTCTACCGCCAGCAGCGCCACATCTACGACCTGACGCGCCGTTATTATCTTCTGGGCCGCGACCGCATGATCGTTGGCCTCGACGCAGCGCCGGGTGCACGGGTACTGGAAGTCGGCTGCGGCACGGGCCGCAACCTCGTCGCGGCGGCCCACGCTTTTCCGCAAGGCGTTTTCTACGGCATGGACATCTCTTCCGAGATGCTGGCTTCCGCCCAGGCCGCTGCCTCGCGCGCACATCTCGCGAGCCTCGCCTTCGCGCAAGGCGACGCAACAAACTTCGATCCCGGCCGCGCCTTCGGGCAAACGGGCTTCGAGCGGGTCTTCATGTCCTATACGCTGTCGATGATCCCCGACTGGCGCGCGGCGCTCGGCTCCGCCGTCTCAAACCTCGTGTCGGGTGGCGAACTCCACATTATCGATTTCGGCCAACAGGAGCGCCTGCCGCGCTGGTTCAAATCGTTTCTCTTCAAATGGCTGGCAGTGTTTCATGTCAGCCCCCGGGCCGATCTGCGCGACGCGCTTGCCGATCTCGCCCGCACGAACCGCGCCGCGCTGACCTTCCGCCCGCTTTATCGCGGCTATGCCTGGCACGCGGTGCTGCGTCTGCCCTAAGCGGCCTTCGCCATATAGAGATGCGCTTCATACTGCACCTCGATCATCCCGCCCTCCGCCTCGATTGTCTTCGCAAATGCCGGTAGCAAAGCTTCTCTTTGTTCTGTCGTCAGCAATTGCAAATCCGATCGCGTCTTCAGGAAGTCGATATAGCCCGACGTGCTGAGCCGCCAGCGCCACGGATAGGCTTTGTGAATGACGGGCAAGAAATATCCCGACGCATCGAAAAGCCCGGAAACCGGCCCGCCGGGCAAATACCAGCTCTCCGGCGGTAGACCCCATGCACCCGGCGCGATCTCGTCATAGATGCGTTGAAACGCGGCCAGCATTGTGTCCGACAATCCGACCGGCACATTGCCGAAGACCGCTAGCGTTCCGCCGGGCGCCAGCGCCTCGGCGGCTTTCCCAAATCGAATATCGGCGTCGATCCAGTGCCAGCACTGCGCGGCGGCGAGCAGCTTGAATGCCTTCGGCTTCACCGGCAGCGCCTCGAAGGTTGCCGTTGCGAATGCGATGCCCGGAAATTCCGCAAGGCTCTCTTTCGCCACGCGGATGAGATCGGGCCCCGGGTCGGATGTGAGAATTTTCAGTCCGCGCCGTGCAAACCCACGCGTCGCCTGTCCCGTTCCGCAACCGACTTCAAGCATCGCGTCACCCGGCACGAGATCCGCTTCCGCCATGATGTCATCGAAAAGTCGATCGGGATAAGTCGGCCGCACGCCGTCATAAAGCGCCGCCACCTTGTCGAAGCTGAAGCGTATGTCCATGGGATAACCCTCCGCAGCCTGAGCGAAAGACTATTCCCACAACATGCAAAGTCCAGCCGATGTCGGCGGCCATTTCGTCGCAGACGCGTCTCGTCAGGCGTGCGCTTTCGCCGGCACGAACCGTTCCATGTCCGGCAGGAATACGGCCAGCAATCCGATCAGCGGCAGGAAAGCGCAGAGGCTGTAGACGAAACCGATGCTGGTCATGTCTGCAAGCTCGCCCAGCACCGCGGCGCCCAATCCGCCCATGCCGAACGCAAAGCCGAAGAACAATCCCGCGACCGTGCCGACGCGACCGGGCAGCAATTCCTGTGCGTAGACGATGATGGCCGGAAAGGCCGAAGCGAGAATGACGCCGATGGGAACGGTGAGCACACTGGTCCAGAACAGGTTCGCATGCGGCAGCACCACCGTGAACGGCAGCACGCCGAGGATCGAACCCCAGATCACATATTTGCGCCCGAAGCGATCGCCCAGCGGCCCGCCGATGATCGTGCCTGCGGCGACAGAGCCGAGGAAAATGAACAGCAGCACCTGCGCCGTCTCGACCGGCGTGTGAAACTTGTCGATCAGGTAAAACGTGTAATAGCTGGTGAGGCTCGCGAGATAGAAATACTTCGAGAAGATCAGCGCCATCAGAATGCCGATGGACGTGCCGATCTGCCTGCGCGTCAGCGACATCGAGCGCGTCAGCACGGCTGCCGCTTTCGCCGCCGCCGCCGCGCGCCGTTTGTACCAGCCACCGACATTCCACAGCAGCACCATGCCGAGCGCCGCCGTGATCGAGAACCAGGCGATGCTGCCCTGGCCGCGCTGAATGACGATCAGCGCCGCGAGCAGCGGCCCGACGGCGGAACCCAGATTGCCGCCGACCTGAAAGAAGGACTGCGCGAACCCATGCCGCCCGCCCGACGCCATGCGCGCGATACGCGAGGCTTCGGGATGGAACACCGAAGACCCGGTGCCGATCAGCATTGCCGCCGCGAGGATCGCGCCGAAACTCGTCGCAAGCGAAAGCACGACGAGCCCCACCAGCGTGAAACCCATGCCGATGGAAAGTGAATAGGGCCGCGCTTGTCTGTCGGTGTAATAGCCGACCACCGGCTGTAGCAGCGACGCTGTGATCTGATAGACGAAGGTGATGAGCCCGATCTGGCCGAAGTCGAGCGAGAACTCGGTCTTCAGCATCGGATAAATCGCCGGCAGCAACGACTGCATCATGTCGTTGAGAAAATGAGAAAAGCTCAGCGCGGTCAGCACGGCCACAGCCGTATTGCGTTCCGTGGTGCTGTCCAGTGTCGCCGTTGCCTGACTCATTTTTCGATACTCTGGTTAGGAGAAGGCCGCTATCCCCGTGATTTCGCGTCCGAGGATCAGCGCATGCACGTCATGCGTGCCTTCGTAAGTGTTCACCGCTTCGAGGTTCATGGCGTGGCGGATGACGTGATATTCGTCCGAAACGCCGTTGCCGCCATGCATGTCGCGCGCGACGCGGGCAATATCAAGAGCCTTGCCGCAATTGTTGCGCTTCATCAGCGAAATCGCCGCGGGCGCCGCCGTGCCCGCATCGAACATGCGGCCAAGTTGCAGGCATCCCTGAAGCCCGAGCGTGATTTCGGTCTGCATATCTGCAAGCTTCTTCTGGATCAGCTGGTTCGCGGCAAGAGGCCGTCCGAACTGTTTGCGCTCCAGCGTGTAGGTCCGCGCCGCATGCCAGCAGAATTCCGCCGCGCCCATCGCCCCCCAGGCAATGCCATAGCGGGCCCGGTTGAGACAGCCGAAAGGACCGGCGAGCCCGCGCACATTCGGCAGCAGGTTTTCCTCCGGCACGAAAACGTCCTGTAACGAAATCTCGCCCGTCACCGAGGCGCGCAGCGAAAATTTGCCTTCGATCTTCGGCGTCGTGAAACCCTTGAAGGCGCGCTCGACGACAAAGCCGCGAATGATGTCGTCATCCGTCTTTGCCCAGACGACCGCGAGATCGGCGATGGGTGCATTGGTGATCCACATCTTCGCGCCGTTGAGGATGTAACCTCCATCGATTTTTTTGGCGCGCGTCTTCATCGACCCGGGATCGGAACCGTGATCGGGTTCGGTCAACCCAAAGCAGCCGACCCATTCGCCGGTTGCGAGCTTGGGGAGATATTTCTCGCGCTGCGTCTCCGTGCCGTATGCATAGATCGGATGCATCACCAGCGAGGACTGCACGCTCATCGCCGAGCGATAGCCGCTGTCCACGCGCTCGACTTCCCGTGCCGCAAGTCCGTAGCAGACATAAGACAATCCCGCGCAACCGTATTTCTCCGGCAGCGTCGGCCCGAGCATGCCCTGCGCGCCCATCTCGTTCATGATCTCGCGGTGAAATACCTCATGCCGATTGGCTTCCTTGACGCGCGTCATCAGCCGTTCCTGCGCGAAGGCGCGGGCCGCATCGCGCACCAGCCGTTCTTCCTCGGTCAGTTGCTCTTCCAGCAGCAGCGGATCCTGCCAGTTGAACGGGGCGAGCGGCGGATTGGCTTTTGCGTCGGGCGTTGCAGCGGCTTGGGACATGATGACCTCGCGGAATGCAGGATTTCGCCGCTCATATAGCAGGGCAAGGACCGACTGGCGAGCATCCCGCTTGGGCCAATAGTCGCGCACCATGCCCTTCCGGCTGCCCGCAAAGGCCAAGTATGACGGATTGAGCGGCACTCATGGTTCGGTTAAGGTCGAACTATGAAAGAAGGTCCGGTCATCGCTTCCGTCGCCGCCTTGCTCGGCGATCCCGCGCGCGGCAACATCCTCACCGCGCTGATGGATGGTCGCGCTCTGACGGTCAGCGAACTTGCGGGCGCTGCTGGCGTCACGATCCAGACGGCAAGCGGCCATCTCTCGAAACTCGAGGCGGCAAATCTGCTCGTCGCTGTGAAGCAGGGGCGGCATCGCTATTTCCGCCTCTCAGGTCCCGACGTCGCGCAGGTTCTGGAAGCCTTGATGGGCCTTGCCGAACGCACTGGCGCAAAACGCATCCGCACCGGCCCGAAGGACGCCGCGCTGCGCACCGCGCGCGTCTGTTACGATCACCTTGCAGGCGAACGCGGCGTTGAAATGTTGAGCGGTCTGAAACAAAAGGGTCTGATCGACGGCGAGGACGATCTCGCTTTGACGCCGCGCGGCCGAAAATATTTCACGGCTTTCGGCATCGATCTCGAGGCGCTGGAAAAGAAGCGCCGCCCGCTCTGCCGCACCTGCCTCGACTGGAGCGAGCGCAGCAATCATCTGGGCGGCACGCTTGGCGTGGCGATCCTGGCTCAGATGATCGAAAAAGGCTGGGTTCGCCGCGACGCGGGCCGTGTGTTGACCTTCAATCGGCGCGGGCTCGAAGAGTTCAGGGCCGCTTTCATCCCCGCTGCGCGGAAATCCCGCGCCGCCTAGGCGCCCGCCGACGCTGCATAAGCGCTGAGATGTTCGACCAGATGATCGAAGAGTAGCCGAACCCTCCGGCTCATTTTCAGATCCTCATGCATCACCAGCCACATCTCCATCGGAAAGCGGAGCGTGTTGTGCATCACCGGCACAAGATCGGGATTGTGCATGGCGAGCTGCATCTGCGCCCCGCCAATGCCGACCCCGGCGCGCACCATGGCGAGCTGCGCGATCTCGTTATCGGTCCTGATTCCGAAATTGTCTCGCGCCGGATAGTCGTCACCCATCTGCGTGCGCACGTAATCGGGACGGTTGTCATAGCCGATCAGCGTATGGCCCTCGATATCGTCGATGGAGGCAGGCAGCCCGTGGCGCTCGACATAAAGGCGATGCGCGTAAAGCAACACAGGTATCTCGCCGATCTTCCTGGCGATCAGCGCTTCTTGCTCGGGTCTCACCATGCGCACCGCAATGTCGGCGTCGCGGCGCAGCAGGTTCTCCCGCCTGTTGGACAGGAGCAGCTCGACGTCGATCTGCGGATGCGTCTCGCGGAAGCTGGCCAGGATTTTCGGCATCACCTCGACGCCGATGACGTCCGATGCCGTCAGCCGCACCGTCCCGCGCGCTTCCTCGGCTTCACCCGAGGCGGCGCGGACCAGCGCCGCCGAAGCGCTCTCCATGGCCTCGGCATGGGGCACCAGCGCCAGCGTGCTCTCCGTGGGGGCGAGCCCGCCTTGCGAGCGGGTGAAGAGGGCGGAGCCCAGCGCCGCCTCCAGCGCATCGATATGGCGGCCCACCGTGGGCTGCGTCAGCCCCAGCGCCCGGGCTGCGCCAGACAGGCTGCCCTCCCGGACCACCGCCAACAGGGTTCGATAGAGCTCCCAGCCGGGTTCGATCTTGTTCATACAAAAAAGTATAACGGCTCCCCGTATTTCGGCAATTCATATTCATTCATGAATGGATCACCTTCTGTCCAACGAAGACGCGACAGAGGAGATCGATCCCATGACCCGCACAGCTCTCATCATCGGCGCCACCGGCGGCATCGGCAGCGAAACGGCTTTGGCCCTCGGGGCGCGCGGCTGGCGGATCCGGGCGCTCAACCGCAACCCGGCCCGCGCCGCCCGCGACACGGCTCATCTTGGAAATGTCGAATGGGTGAAGGGCGATGCCATGAATGCCGCCGATGTCCTCAACGCTTCAAAGGGCATCGGCCTCGTCGTCCACGCCGCCAACCCGCCCGGCTACAAGAACTGGAAGGGCACGGCGCTCCCGATGCTCGAAAACTCCATCGCGGCGGCCAAGGCCGCAGGCGTCCGCCTCGTCTTTCCCGGCACGGTCTATAACTATGGCCCCGAGACTTTCCCCCTCGTCGCCGAAACCGCGCCCCAGCAGCCCCGCACCCGCAAGGGCGCCATCCGCGTCGCGATGGAACAGCGCCTGAAGCAGGCCTCGGAACAGGGCGTACCGGTCCTCATCGTCCGCGCCGGCGATTTCTTCGGTCCCTATGCGCAAAACAACTGGTTCGGTCAGGGGATCGTGAAGCCCGGCAAGCCTGTCCGCTCGGTCACCTATCCGGGCAGCCACAAGGTCGGCCATGCCTGGGCCTTCCTGCCGGATCTTGGCGAAACCATCGCGCGCCTCGTTGATCGCGAAGCCGACCTCGCCGCCTTCGACACGTTCCACTTCGGCGGTCACTGGTTCAACGAGGGCGTCGAGATGGCCCAGGCCACAGCCCGCGTCGCAGGCGTCCCGAAGGCGCGCATCAAACGCCTGCCCTGGGTCGCCATCATCCTCGCCGCGCCTTTCGTCGAGACCTTCCGCGAGATGCTGGAGATGCGTTACCTCTGGAAAAAGCCCCTCCAGCTCGACAACCGCAAGCTCGTCGCTTTTCTCGGGCAAGAGCCCCATACGCCGCTCGACCGCGCGCTCCACGTCACGCTCACCGGTCTTGGCTGCCTCAAATCTTCACCCGCGCCGCGCGCACAATTTGCCCTGGAAGGGAGAGCGTAATCATGAGCTGGCCCACCGAAATCAAAACCCGCGCCGAAGATATCGTCGTCCGCCTCGTTCTCTGCACCTTCATCGGTTACATCGCCATCTTCGCCCTCGGCGCCACGCGCTACGTGGCGTGAGCGGATCGCGAGGCGCAAACAAAAATGGCGGCGAGAGATACTCGCCGCCATTCAAGATTTCCAACCTGACTTGCTTTCAAGCCCGCACAGGCATCCGCGCCGCGAACTCGTCGCAGGCCTGCCGGTATTCGCGCTTCAGCCGGTCGACCAGTTCTCCCACCGGCGGCGCGTCGCTGATTTGGCCGATGCCCTGGCCCGAGCCCCAAATGTCTTTCCACGCCTTCTGCTTCATGTTGCCGCCCGAGCCGAAATTCATCTTCGACTTGTCCGCTTCGGGAAGGTTCGCCGGATCGAGCCCGGCGGCGGCGACGGATGGCGCGAGATAGTTGCCGTGAACGCCGGTGAAAAGGTTCGTGTAGACGATGTCGTCGGCGGCATAGTCGATCAGGTGTTGCTTGTAGCCCTGTTCGGCATTGGCTTCCGCCGTCGCCACGAAGCGCGTGCCCATATAGGCAAGGTCCGCGCCCAGCGCGAGTGTGGACGCAATGCCGTAACCGTCCGAGAGCGCGCCGGACAGGATCACCGTTCCGTCGAACCACTGCTTCACTTCGCGCACGAGAGCGAAGGGCGACAGCGTACCCGCATGTCCGCCCGCGCCCGCGCAAACGAGGATGAGGCCATCGACGCCTTGCTCGGCTGCTTTCTTGGCATGCTTGACGTTGATGACGTCATGGAACACCACGCCGCCATAGGAATGCGCGGCGGTCACGACTTCCTGCGGCGGGCGCAAGGACGTGATGATGATCGGCACTTCGAGCTTCGTGCAAATTTCGATGTCATGGGCCAGCCGGTCGTTCGAGGCGTGGCAGATCTGGTTGACCGCGAAGGGTGCGACCTTCTTGTGCGGGTTCGCCGCCTGATATTCGGCGAGTTCCGTCTTGATGCGGACGATCCACTCTTCCAGCACATGCGCCGGACGCGCATTCAACGCCGGGAAAGAACCGACGATACCGGCCTTGCATTGCGCGATGACAAGTTCCGGCCCCGACACGATGAAAAGCGGCGAGCCGATCACTGGAAGCTCAAGGCTGTTCTGGAGGCACTTCGGCAGCGACATAGGTTTTCTCCACTTGAGTAGAATTTCGCAAACTATGGCCCGGATCATCGGCGCGCGCCTGTACGCTGGCGTGCTTTGAACTGTTCATCTCTGTTCAGTGGCCCGTTAACGCCCCGTCAGCTTGGCCCTGTCGGTCTTGGCCTTGGCCATAATGAAATCCATCACGGCGCGGACGGGCGGCGTATCCTTCAGATCGGGATGCGCGAGCAGCCACATATCGGTCGTGCTGAAAATCTTGTCGGGCGAAATCCGCATCAACTGCGGATAGGCGTCGCCCGTCAGGCACGTCAACGCCGCGATGCCCGCGCCCGCGAGCACCGCATGAACCGTGTCGATCTGCGACGAGAAACGGAAATGCGTCGGCGCATCGCGCGTCACATGCGCGCTCCAGCGCGAAAATTCCGCCTGCGAGGCCGAACCCGCAAAGCCGAGGATCATGTGTTCGGCCCATTCCTCGCGCTTGGTCGGCAGGCCGTGCTTTGCCGCATAATCCTTGGACGCATAAAAAGCGACGCCGAGCCGCCCGATCTTGCGGCCCACAAGGTTTTCTTCGCCGGGGCCGTAGAGCCGGATCACGATGTCGGCCTCGCGGCGGCGCACGCTGGCGGGCCAGGCCTCGGTCACGAATTCAAGTTCGAGGCTTGGATATTGCGCATGAAATTCCGTGAGATGCGGCACCAGCCATTGCCCGGCAATGCCGGTCGCCACCGAAATGCGCACCGTGCCGCGCGGCTCGCCATCTTCGGCAATGGCCGCGCGCGCCGCGCGTTCCGCCGCCGTCGCCATCGGCTCGACTTCGGCGCGCAAGCGTTCGCCTGCTGCGGTGAGCGCATAACCGACCGGCTCGCGGATGAAGAGTTTGGCGCCGAGCTCTTTTTCCAACGCCGCGATATGCCGCCCGACGGTGGCATGGCTGAGCTTCAGTTTCCGGCCCGCGCCCGACAGGCTCTGCGTCTCGGCCACCGCAAGGAAGATGCGATAGGCATCCCAGCCGGAACCGCCGGTTCCCGCCTCGCTGCTCGTCGCGTTCTGTCTGTTCAGCATTGAACATGCCCCCGCTTGTTTCTGACGGGAAGATGGTCCCATTGGCCGATGATTTCAAGCGCTTCGGCATTCACCCGGCAAATGACGCAACGGAACTGCGGCCCCTCAATCCGATGTGCAAAAAGCCCCTGTTTTCTGCTAGAAATGCTGCCAACAGCTATTGGGCTTCAGACCCACATCAGGGGAGACACCAGAGTGATTAAAACCAGATTCACGGAAATGTTCGGCGTCGAGCATCCGATCGTTCAGGGCGGCATGCAGTGGGTGGGCCGCGCGGAGCTTGTTGCCGCCGTCGCCAATGCAGGCGCGCTGGGCTTCATCACCGCGCTGACGCAGCCGACGCCGGAAGATCTGGCGAAGGAAATCAAGCGTTGCCGCGAGATGACGGACAAGCCCTTCGGCGTCAACTTGACGATCCTGCCCGCGCTGACGCCGCCGCCCTATGCGGAATATCGTCAGGCCATCATCGAAAGCGGCGTCAAGATCGTCGAGACCGCAGGCTACAAGCCGCAAGAACATGTCGACGACTTCAAGAAGCATGGCGTCAAGGTCATCCACAAATGCACCGCCGTCCGTCATGCGGCCTCGGCCGAACGCATGGGCGTCGATGCGATTTCGATCGACGGCTTTGAATGCGCGGGCCATCCCGGCGAAGACGACATTCCGGGCCTGATCCTCATTCCGGCCGCCGCCGACAAGATCAAGATCCCGATGATTGCTTCGGGCGGCTTCGGCGATGCCCGCGGCCTCGTCGCGGCGCTGGCGCTCGGCGCGGAAGGCATCAACATGGGCACGCGTTTCATGTGCACGGTCGAAAGCCCGATCCATCAGAAGGTGAAGGAACAAATCGTCGCCAATGACGAGCGCGCCACCGACCTCATCTTCCGCACCCTGCACAACACGGCCCGCGTCGCGCGCAACGCCGTTTCGCAGGAAGTCGTCGCCATCGAAAAGAAGGGTGGCGCCACCATCGACGACGTCCGTCATCTGGTCGCCGGCGCGCGCGGCAAGGTCGTCTACGAAGCGGGCGACCCGGATCACGGCATCTGGTCGGCAGGCATGGTTCAGGGCCTCATTCACGACATCCCGACCTGCAAGGAACTGGTGACGCGCATCGTCGCCGAAGCCGAAGCCATCATCAAATCCCGCCTCGACCGCATGGCCGGCCTCACAGCCGCTCGCGCCGCCGAGTAACCGCCTCGATCTGACGACAAAGCCCGCGCCGGAAACGGCGCGGGCTTTTTGTCAGGTCCATTCTCGCCTTCATCTCATGCCGAGCGCAGTTCCGGCATCGCATCCTGAGGCATCGGCGAGCGCCCGTGCTTCTTCTCCAGCACGCGCCCGATTTCCAAAATCAGCTCGCGATGATCGATGGGCTTGCCGACATAGCCATCCGCGCCCATCTCGCCGTAGCGCGTATTTCTCGGCCCGAGCGAATCCGCCGTCAACGCAATCACCGGCACGTCGCGGAACGCCTCGCGGTGGGCGCGAATATGGCGCAGCGTTTCCGGCCCATCCATCACCGGCATATGCATGTCGAGCAGCACCAGATCGAAGGCGCGCGTCTGCAATTGCAGTAGGGCGATCTCGCCGTTTTCCGCCTCGACGATCTCGATGCCGAGCGGCTCGAGGAAGAGCCGCGCCACTTTGCGGTTGAGCGGATGATCGTCGACGAGCAGCACCCGGAGCCCGTGGGCCCAGCCCGCGCCGCCCGTCTGGTCGACATCGCTATTGGCCGGCGCCTCGCTGACACGCGAACCGCGCACAGTGCGGAAGGTCAGCGTGAAGGCCGAACCCTGGCCTTCGGCGCTGGTCACAGTGATGTCGCCCTCCATCAGCCGCGCCAGCTTGCGGCTGATCGAAAGTCCAAGCCCCGTTCCGCCGAAACGGCGCGAGGTCGAGGCGTCGGCCTGCGTGAAAGGAGCGAAAAGCTTCTCGAGCGTCTCTTCGCTCATCCCCGCACCCGTATCCTCGATGGTGATGCGCGCCTCGAAGGCGTCGTCATCCAAGGGCGCTACCGACGCCGAAATGGTGATCGTGCCGCGCTCGGTGAACTTGATTGCATTGGAGACGAGATTGGAGATGCACTGGCGCACGCGCACCGGATCGAAACGCAGAAAGCTCATCATGTCCGCTTCGACCTCAAGCGCCAGCGTCAGGCCCTTTTCCTGCGCGCGCGGCGCCCAGAGCTTGTAGACCCGGCGCAGCAGGTGATCGAAATCATTGTCGATGGGCGAGATGTCGAAACGCCCGGCCTCGATCTTCGACAGGTCCAGCACATCGTTGAGAATGGCCATCAGCGTTTTGCCGCTGTCGAGAATGGTCTCGATCTGATCGCGCTGCTCGGCGTTGAGATCGCCCGACGCCAGCAATTGCGTCATGCCGAGAATGCCGTTGAGCGGCGTACGGATTTCATGGCTGATATTGGCGAGAAAAGCCGACTTCGCGTCGTTGGCCGCTTCCGCCGCCTTGCGGGCCTTTTTCAATTCACGTTCGCGCTCGCGCAACGCCGTGATGTCCGCGCCCACGGCAACCGATCCGCCGAAGCTCAGCGGCATTTCCACGACCTGCATGATCGTTCCGTGCGGCGTCTTCACCTCGACCGCCTCGCCGCGTTCCAGCGCGGAAATGAGGCGGTCCGCCGCCGCTTGGGATTCGTCGTGCGAAAGTCCGGGCACGATGGCGTCAACGGCCCAGCGCGTGGCTTCGCGATAGGGGATGCCTTCGCGCAGCGCCTTGTTGATCGGAAAGTCGCGCTCGTTCTGTTCGTTGTTCAGCAGGATTTCGTGATCGGGCCCATAGATGACGAAGCCGCCGGGCAAGCGATCGATCGCCTCCTGAACGATGCTCGCCATTTCATCCGCATTGATCGGCGTTTTAGCCATCCCCACGTCCCCCGCTACGCGCACATCCTGTGGCGCCGTAGAACATTCCGTTGGGGAAATTTAGACCATCCCGGCTTAATGCATGATGAAGTCCCGACGCAGCGGAGCGGCGAATATCAGGAAACCGCGGGTTTTTCTGGCATATTGTGGGTGCAACGCGCTCTGTAGGCGGAGGATGGGCCTCATCGGCTGAACCGGCTCGTATCGAGCACACGCAACCGCCGATACCCCGTTTCCACCGCGCCCAGCCGCTCGAATGCCTTCAGCACCTGATTGACCGTCTTCCGCGACAATCCTGAAAGTTCGGCGAGTTCGTCCTGCGTGATGGCGAGGTCGGCCGGCATCCCGGCGTCTCCCACCAACACGGTTAGATGCATGGCGATCCGCGCGGCGGGCGTCGACCGCGCATTGGCGACCATGGCCTGTGTCGCGGCGAGCAGATGTTCTGAAGCCAGTTCCGCGAAATGGAGCCAGAGATCGGGCTCCCTCCGTGCAATGGCTTCAAGGCTCGATTCAGGCACATAAATCAGCGTCGAGCGTTCGCGTACCTGCGCGGTAACAAGGCGCTTCTTGCCGACAAGTCGCGCCGCATAGCCGAAGATCGTGCCGCGCCGGACGATGTTGGCGAGGGCATAGTCGCCATCGCCCATCCGCACGAGAATGCGCACCGATCCCGAGAGCATCCCATAAAGGCCGCGCGCTTCCTCGCCGGCGTCATAAAGCCAGTGCCCTGCCTCGGCGCGCACCGTCTGAGCCTCGCCGACGAGCGCGCGTTTGAGTTGCGGTTTCTGCCGCCGGAACCAGAGGCTGCGGTCGAGCGCAGCGGCAATATCGGTCTTGCGAGGGTCGGTCATAATCCGTCTCAATTGTTACTTAAGTAACAATCTATCCCTTGCCTCCTCCTATCCTCAAGCGGATATGACGGAACCGGGAAGGCCCGGCGCGAATGGAGGAACATCATGGACGGCTCGATGCTCGAACTGCGCAAGATGAGCGGCGGCTGCGGTGCCGAAATTCTCGGCGTCGATCTGCGGCAATTGACCAACAGCCAGATGGAAACGGTGCGCCAGGCTTTCAGCGATCACGGCGTGATCTTCTTCCGCGATCAGTCGTTGACGCCGGAGGATCACATTGCCTTCGCGCGGCGCTGGGGCGAGATCGTCGTCAACAAATTCTTCACGCCGAGCGAAAATCCGCTGATAGCCGAGGTGCGCAAGGAGAAAGAGCAGACGACCAATATTGGCGGCGGCTGGCACACCGATCATTCTTATGATGTCGAACCCGCCATCGGCTCCGTGCTTGTCGCGCGCAATCTGCCGGAGGAGGGTGGTGACACGCTTTTCGCCAACATGTATGCAGCCTATGAAGCACTTTCGCCCGGCCTCAAGAAGACATTGGAAACTATGCGCGCCGTGCATTCAAACGCGCATGTTTTCGGCGCGGCCAGCGCGTACAAGAGCACTGACGTGAAGTTCCGCAACGAGAACATGATTAGCGACGCCGTCCATCCCGTCGTCATCACCCATCCGATGAGCGGCCGGAAAGCTCTTTATGTGAATCCCGGCTTTACCATTCATTTCGAAGGCTGGAGCTTGCAGGAAAGCCGGCCGCTCCTCGATTATCTCTTCGCTCACGCTGTGCGGCCCGAATTCACCTGCCGCTTTCGCTGGTCGCCGGGCTCGGTCGCCTTTTGGGATAATCGCGCGACGTGGCATTATGCGGCCAACGACTATCACGGACACCAGCGGCTGATGCATCGCATCACCATCGCGGGTGGTCCTCTGGGCTAAAAATGGAGGGAAAAATGTCTCAGGCGGTTCTGCAAACGGACGCGATCGCCGTGAGACCAAACCCTTCAGGCTTTGGCGCGGAAATCACCGGCCTCGACTTGTCGAAACCTCTGCCGCCCGCGGCGCTCGCCGCCGTCAAACAGGCATGGGCCGATCACGGCGTCGTCTGGTTTCCCGACCAGCCTCTGACGCATGATGAGCTCGAAGCCTTCACGCTGCAGATCGGCCCCTTCGGCCATGATCCTTTCATCGCCCCGATGGAAGGCCGCCCGCATATTCTCGAACTGCGCCGCGAGCCCGATGAGAAAGCGCGCAATTTCGGCGCGGGCTGGCATTCCGACTGGAGCTTTCAGGAGGAGCCGCCCGCCGCGACCATTCTCCATTCCAAGGTCACGCCGCCCATCGGCGGCGACACGCTTTATGCCGACGGCGTCCGCGCCTACGACGCGTTGTCGGATGCAATGAAGAAGATGCTTGTTGGCCTCACCGCCATCCATACGGCGGCGCTGCCTTATGGCTCCAAGGGCCTCTTCGCGCAGGAGCAGGCGAGCCAGGGTGACCGCACGATGAAGATCATCGTCAGCGAAGAAGCCGACAAGACATACCCGCATCCTCTGGTCCGCACCCATCCGATCACGAGCCGCAAGGCTCTCTACGTGAGCCCCGTCTATACGCTTGGCATCGAAGGCATGACGAACGCGGAATCCGCCGCCATCCTGGGCTTTCTCTACGCGCATATGACGAAAGATGAATTCGTCTACCGTCACAAATGGCGCGAGAACATGCTGACCATGTGGGACAACCGCTGCACGCTTCACTACGCCGACGGCGGCTATGACGGCCACCTCCGCCTCATGCACCGCACGACGGTCGCGGGCGACAGGCCGCGTTAGAGGCAAAGTCCAACCTCAAACAATGCTGTCATCCGGGCTTGTCCCGGGATCCAGGGCGCCATTCTCCGAGCAGGCGGCTACTGGGCCCCGGCACAAGGCCGGGGTGACAACGAATATATGGAGGGGCCGGCGCCTTCACCGCAAAAACAAAAGCAGCAACAATCCGCCGATCACCAGCCCGATCCCCACTAGCTCCAGCCGCTCCGTCTTCTCCTTGAACAGGAATTGCGAAGAGGCGAAGGTGAAGACGAGTTCGATCTGCCCGAGCGCGCGCACATAGGCCGCATTCTCCATCGTCATCGCCGTGAACCAGCCCATCGAGGCAAGCGAGCCCGCGATGCCGACCAGCGAACTGATCCGCCACGCCCGCATCGTTCCGCCGAGCTGATCCGGTTCGCGGATCGCAAGCCAGATCGTCATTGCTATCGTCTGGATGACCAGCACGACCAGCAGCGTATAGGCGGCAGGCATCATGAAGTCGTCGCGTCCGAGCGACAGCGACGCCGCGCGATAGGAAACCGCCGCTATGCCATAAGAAGTGCCGGAGCCGATGCCCATCAGCGTCGATTTTTCGCTGAACGAGCGCAGGAAGTTCATCGCCGTCAGCTTCGACTTCGCCATAGAGATCGCGACGACGCCGGCAAAGCTGACGAGAATGGCTGCGACCGCGCCGGTGCTCGGATGGTCGCCCAGTACGACGAAACCAAAAATCGCGGCCTGCACGGTTTCGGTTTTGGAATAGGTTGTCCCGACCGCGAAATTCCGATAGGCGAAAATCGCCACCAGCAGCACCGTGCCGAGGATCTGCGCGATCCCGCCCATGACGGCATAGAAAAGAAACGTGCCGTTGGGCGTCGGGATCGAAATGCCGCCAAGCGCCCAGAGCCCCCAGAGATAGGCGGCCGCAATCGGCAGCCCGAATGCAAAGCGCACATAGGTCGCCGCGATGGCGCTGAGGTCGCCGGTCAGCTGTTTCTGCCACGTCGACCGCAGGTTCTGTAAAAACGCCGCGGCGATGGTGATGGGAATCCAGAGAGGCATGATTTGATTTCAAATGTCATCCCGGCCTTGTGCCGGGATCCAGGGGCGGCGAGTGCTGAGTATGTGGTCCTGGACCCCGGGACAAGTCCGGGGTGACAATTTTAGTGGGGCGTTACCGGGAACCCTCAGTCCCCAATCGCCGCATATACAAGCTGCTGCAACTGCGGCCTGAGCGGATAGGTGCTGGAAGGATAAAGCTGCGTCATCAAAATCGCGATCATGTCTTCTTCGGGATCGATCCAGAAATAAGTCGATGCCGCGCCGCCCCATGAATAATTTCCGACCGAGCCGACTGTCTGCGCCTCCGCCGGATCGAGCAGTACCGAGAAGCCGAGGCCGAAGCCCGTGCCTTCCGCCGCCAGCTCGCTGAAGGCCGAGGAAGACATCTCCTTCATCGTCCGGTCGCCCGGCAGATGGTTCATGCGCATGAATTCGATGGTCTTGCGCGATACAAAGCGCTTGCCGTCGAACTCGCCGCCATTGAGCAGCATCTGGCAGAAGCGCCAATAGTCCATCATCGTCGAGACGAGCCCGCCGCCGCCCGACAGGAATATCGGCGCCTTGGCATAGCTACTGGTCTCGTCGCCCTTGTCCATGACGCCGCTTTTGCCTGTCTGCGGATTCTTGAAATAATTGGTCGCGAAGCGTCCGAGCTTTTCCTTCGGCACGAAAAACCCCGTATCGACCATGCCCAGCGGCTTGAATATCCGCGACTCGAAGAATTCGTCGAGCGCCATGCCCGACAGGATTTCGACGAGACGCCCGCACACATCCGTTGCAACCGAATAGCTCCACTGCTCGCCCGGCGAAAAGAGGAGGGGAATGTCGGAAAGCCGCGACACCATCTCCTGCAGCGACAAACCCTGCGTCATCGCGCCCTCGATGCCGCGGGCGCGGTAGATCGCATCGACGGGATGCGCCTGCATGAAACCGTAAGTGAGACCGGACGTATGCGTCAGCAGATCGCGGATCGTCATGTCGCGCTCGCAGGGCTTCGTCTCGTATTTCTCTTGCGTCCCGCCTGCCCAGACCTTGAGCTTCTTGAATTCCGGGATATAGCGCGACACCGGATGGTTGAGCTGAAAACGCCCTTCCTCGAACAGCATCATGAGCGCGATGCTGGTGATCGGCTTCGTCATCGAATAGATACGAAAAATCGTGTCGTTCTGCATCGGCGTCTGTGCCTCGCGGTCGCGATGCCCGATCGTCTCGAAATGTGCGATTTGTCCGCGCCGCGCGATCAGCGTCGAAACGCCTGAGAGTTTCCCCAGATCGAGATAGGAGCGCATGAAATTCGGAATCTCCGCGAGCCGCGATGAGATGAGACCCACATCTTCGGCACGGACGATTTTGGCAGCGACGTTCATTATTCTCTCCCGTTATGTCTTACGACGGCTTGCGCTGCCCGAGTTCGCCCAGCAAATCCTCGGCCCGCCGCGCCTTGGCGATGACGATGCCCGGCCTCTCGGGTCCGAGTTCGATCGCCTCCCATCCGTCACCCGTCTTTCGCAACCGATAGCTTGGCCGCATATGCCCGCAGCGCACAAGGTAGGGGGCCAGCACTTCCTGTTTGTTCTTGCGGAACTCGATTTCGAAAACGGAGCCCTCCGCCGCGACTTTCAGCCTGCGGCGGTCGTGCTCGGTCACGAGGTCGGATGGAAACCGGACGATGCTGCCCAAGGGGGACTCCCCGAAATGTCGGGGCAGTCTAACGCCGGGTGACCCCGACTGTCATCAACCCCTGAAACAGTCGGCGATGTCCTTCAGCCAGGCTTTCACATTGTTGCCTTGCTCAGCCGCCGTCTTGCCATGGCGCACGATCACCATGTCGATGTCGGGGCATATGACGGTGAATTGCCCCTCATAGCCATTGGCCGAAAACGATCCCGGCCCACCCGTGCCGATCCACCATTGTGCACCGTAAGGTCCGCTATCCGTCGGCTGCTGCCATGTCGGCGTCCGGGCGTAATCGACCCAGCCCTCGGGCAGAATGCGTTTTCCCTCCCACACGCCGTCGCGCAGATAGAGCAACCCAAAACGCGCAAAGTCGCGCGGCGTCGCATAACAGAAGGACGACCCGATGAACGTCCCTGCTTCGTCGAACTTCGGTTGTGCACTCCTCATGCCGATGATGTCGAGCAGCCGCGCGCGCATGAAGGCTTCATAGCTCTCGCCTGAAACGCCCGCCGCCTCTTTGACGATACGCGAGATGATGTTGGTCGTCCCGCTGGAATAGGACCAGAAGCCGTCCGGCTGATGTTCCAGCGGAAACGACGCGGCGAAATGTCCGACATCGTCCTTGCCCTTGCCGAACAACATTTCGATCACGTCGGACACGCCCGCTTCCACGTAATCCTCGCGGAAGGCCAGGCCACTCGACATGCGCAGCAATTGGTCGAGCGTGATCGCGGCCCGCTTGTCGCCCGCGCCCTTCCATTCCGGCACGTCGGCCCGCGCCTGAATGTCGAGTTTCCCCTCGCCGACGAGAATGCCGACCAGCGCCTGCGTGATGCTTTTCGCCTTCGACCATGACGGGCAGGTGACTTCCGGCCCGAAGCCCGTCCAGTAGCGCTCATGGACGAGCTTTCCGCCTTGCACGATCACCGCCGCATGCGTCTCGCCGAGATCGGCGGGCGCGGCCTTGGCGAAAGCATGATCGAGCAAGGCTTGTAACTTTACGCCGTCTGCGCTTTTCGGAATTTCGCCGACCGGCCATTCTTTCGTCGGCCAGGGCGTTCCCGCCGGTTGTCGGGGCAGGGGAGGAAGGACGAACTTGCTCATGCATCGACTTTCGAAATGGAAAACGAAATTGCGGGCTCATCGCCGAGTGGCATCGGCAGCGCAATCACGACATCGCCGCCCGCCTTGCGCCACGTCACGGGCCCGTGCCCGAGTAGCGTCACGGTCGCACCCTCGCTCGCGGGCAGCTCGTTGAGCGTGATCTCCGCGCCCGCCACCTTGCCGATCACAATCGCATAAAGCACATCGCCCTTCTTCGTAAAGCGCACCGGCAGGTCGCCGCTGGCCTTGCCTTCGGCGCGCACCCACGGACGCGTCCCGTAAATCGCCTCGCCATTCTTCGCGAGCCATGCGCCGAAGCTCTGAAGCCGCGTCATTTGCTCGACGGGAATTTGCGCATCCTCGCCGCGCGGTCCGATATTGAGCAGAAGGTTTCCGTTCTTCGACACGGCATCGACGAAATCGCGCACGATCTCGTCCACCGACAGATAATCGGCATCCGTGTCGCGCCGGTTGAAACCGAAGGAATGCGACATGCCGCGCGTCGCCTCCCATTTGCGTTTCTGCACATCGGGAAAGCTCGCATATTCCGGCGTGCGAAAATCATAATGCGGCGGCTCGGCCGGAATGATCCCCTTGTTCTTCGCCTTGGCCATCAACGGCTTCAGCTTGGCATCGAGCCGTTTGCTGAGAAACGGGAATCGCAGCAGCCAGGCCTGCCATGTCACCGGCATATTCCGGTCATTGATCACGCCGTCTTCCACCGTGTTGTAATAATAGGCGAAAGTCTCGGTCATCTTGTTGAGCGGCGTCGGCCAGGAAATATCGTTCCAGAGTACCGACGGTTTGTATTTGTCGATAAGCTCCCGCATCTGCGCCACGGCATATTTCGGATATTTTCCGCCCGGCACCGAGCCGATAAAATCGCCAAGCGTCCTCAGTGGACGCCGGTTGAACGACCAGTCGATGCCACCCGAATAATAAAGTCCGTAGCGCATCCCCTCGGCGCGCACGGCCTCGCCGAGCTCGCCGACAATGTCGCGTTCGGAATGCCAGCCGGCCTTATTCGGGTGCTTCACGTCGCTCGGCCACAGGCTGTAGCCGTCATGATGCTTGGTCACCAGCACCACATATTTCGCGCCTGCCTGTTTGAAAAGCTTCGCCCAGGCCTTCGGGTCCCATTGTTCGAGCCCCTTGTTGAACGGCGCTCGGAAATCCTCGTAAGGCGCGCCCTTCCACTCTTTTGCATGATGCCTGGCGCTCTCGCTCTCGGGCACCTTGATCGCGTTGGCATACCATTCCGTATAAGGCGTCTCGGCGACGGCAATGTCGTAATGCTGCGCGAATGTTTCGCCGATGCTGCCATGCGACGAGGCAAATCCCGGAATCGAGAAAAGCCCCCAATGAATGAAAATGCCGAACTTGGCGTCCTCATACCATTCCGGCACCTGGTGTTGATTGAGCGAACCAAGCGTCGCCTCGAATTTTTTCATAGCGTATAGAACTCCCCCATTTGCCGCGATGGTGCCTCGCCGCGCCCTGAATCGCAAACATCCTTTCTTCCTTCCGCCCGTTCATCCTCCATTGCCCTTCCGCGCCATCGCGCTAAGCTTGATCCAACGAAAAAAGGCAGGAGGACGGCATGGCGTTGCAGCGGTTGCAGATCGAGGGCGAATGGTTCACGGACGAGGGCGGTCACGCGCATATCCTGCGCGGCGTCAATCTGGGCGGCGACTGCAAGATGCCCTTCACGCCGAACGGCCACACCAATCTGCCGACCGACTTCTCCGACCATCGCACCGTCTCCTTCATCGGTCGCCCGTTCCCGCTATCCGAAGCCACCGAACATTTCGGCCGCCTCAAGGCATGGGGCTTCAACTGCCTGCGTCTGCTGACGACATGGGAAGCCGTCGAGCATGAAGGCCCCGGCAAATATGATGAAGCCTATCTCGATTATTTCGCCCAGCTTTGCCGCATGGCGGGCGACTACGGCATGTATGTCTTCGTCGATTTCCATCAGGACGTCTGGAGCCGCATGACCGGCGGCGACGGCGCGCCGGGCTGGACCTTCGAAGCGGTCGGCCTCGACTTCACGAAATTCCATGAAGCGGGCGCGGCCCACGTCATGCAGTACAAATACGACTTTGCGCGCGGGGGCCGTCAGGATGCTTACGGCACCATGACCTGGTCGCAGAATTACCGCTATCCCGCCAACGCCTTCATGTGGACGCTCTTCTTCGCCGGCAAGACCTTCTGCCCCGATTTCATGATCGAAGGCCGCAACGTGCAGGATTATCTGCAGGATCATTACATCGGCGCGATGGAAGCCATCGCTCATCGCATCAAGGATCTGCCCAACGTCATCGGCTTCGACAGCCTCAACGAACCGGGCTCTGGCTATGTCGGCCAGTCGCTCGCGACCGGCGATGCCGGGAAAAACCTGTCAGGCCAGAAACATCCTCGCCCCGGTCTCGACTGGACGGCAGTAGACGGCCTCGCCGTGGCGCGCGGCCTTTCGCGCGACATTCAGCTGCTGAAACTCGACTGGGACGTGAAGCGCGTCGTGCCGAGCGGTGTCGAGCGCGTCAATCCCAACGGCGTGTCGATCTGGCTTGAAGGAGCCAAATGTCCTTTCGAGCAAGCCGGCGCCTATCGCCTCAAGGACGGCAAGATCGAAATACTGGACGAAGATTTCTTCCGTAAGCGCAATGGCAAGCCGCTGACCATGGAAAGCGATTTCATGGGCCCCTTCTTCCAGCGGGTCGCCCGCGCCATGCGCGACATCGAGCCCGACTGGCTGCTCTTTGCCGAACTCGACCCCGGCGAAGGCTTCGCCCACGGCTTCCCGCAAGACACACCGCGCGGCACCGTCAATGCAAGCCACTGGTACGACATCGTCACCTTGGGCACCAAGACCTTCGGCTTCCCGACATGGCTCAATCCCTATAACGGACGCACGCTCGAAGGCGCCGACGCCATCGAGGAGCATTACACAAAGCAGCTCGGCTTCATCAAGGAACACTCGAAGGGATTGAATGACGGGCAGGGCGCGCCGACACTGATCGGCGAATTCGGCATTCCCTACGATCTCCACGACGCCGCCGCCTACAAGGCATGGGAAAAAGGCGACAGGAGCGACGGCCCCTGGGAAAAACACGTCGTCGCGCTCGACCTCACCTATAACGCGCTCGACAAGCTGCTGATCTCCTCGACCCAATGGAACTACACGGCCTCCAACCGCAACGATCAGGCGGTCGGCGACGGCTGGAATCAGGAAGACCTCTCGATCTACAGCGTCGATCAGCGCGCGAACCGCAACGATATCAACAGCGGTGGCCGCGCGCTGGAAGGCTTCGTCCGCCCCTATCCGCGCAGCACCGCAGGTCGCCCGCTAAAAGTAAAATTCAAACGCGAAACCGGCCACTTCCGCTTTGTCTATGAAGCGCTGGGCGACGGCGAAACCGAAATCTTCGTTCCCGCCCTGCAATATCCCAACGGCTTCACCGTCGAAGTCGAAGGCGGTAAAGCCACCCGCGACGACAAAAACCAGTCGCTCCGCGTCAAAGCCGACCTGCCGGGCAAGGTGGGTGTCGAGATAACAAGGCTGTGACGTAGTAGGCTGACTTCAAAATTCCGCTGTCATTCCGGCCTTGTGCCGGGATCCATCTTTCTTTTCTTCGTCATTGCGCGCGTAGCGAAGCAATCCACCTTGCCGCAAAGAGTGGATTGCCACGGCCTTCGGTCTCGCAATGACGAATAAAATTCTCTGAGCCATCCTCACCCCAGCCCCACCGCAATGGCCTTCGCCGCGTCCTGCATCGACGTCAGATACCGTCGCGCCGCTTCGTCCTCCGTCATCGCCGAGCCGAAATAGCGCATCGTGATCGCCACGACGACTTGCTTGCCCTCCATCACCGGCACGGCCAGTCCCGTCAGCGGCTCGCCGCGAAGATGCGCCGTCGTCGCATAGCCGCGCTTGCGAATGCCGGCGACCAATTGCTCCACCGCGCGCCCGTCTCTCGCCAGCGCATTGCTCCGCGCCTTCGATGCCCGCAGCATACGGAGGATCGCCTCGCGTTCCACGTCGGGGCAAAAAGCGAGATAGGCGCGGCCAAGCGCCGAGACAAGCATCGGCAGGCGCTGGCCCAGATAATCCTGATCGGCGGTGAAGGGGCTTTCGGCTCTGGTGCTGAGCCGCACGATCATGGCATCGCCGTCGAGCGTAGCGACGCCCACCGGCCATTTATGCTGCGCGGTCAGCGCATAGATGAAGGGTCGCGCCGCTTCCACCGCCTTGTCGGCATGGCGAAATCCGCCCGAGAGCCGCAACACCCGCTCGCCGAGGCTGTACCCCGCCCGCCGCGAGACGCGCCGCACATAGCCGCCCGCGATCAGCGTATCGAGCAGCCGCACCAGCGTCGGCTTCGGCAATTGCGTCGTCTCATGCAACAGGCCGAGTGGCATTTGCGCCTGCTGATTGAGTGCTTCCAGCACCTGAAGCGCCCTCAGAATCGGCTGTATTTCGGCGGCTTTCTCGCTCATGTCTCATTCTAGTTCCGCAATACGGAATTTGTAAACTTAGGCCGAGGCGTCGCGCGTCACCTGTGCTTATCCTTGTCCCAACATGAGGAGGAGGAACCCATGAACCAGCACCTGAAATCCGTCGAGGCCGCATCCGCACCTTTTTCGCTGAAGCCGCTCACACCGACCATCGGCGTCGAGGTCCACAACATCGACCTTGCAAAGCCGGTGGACGCCGCAACGCTCGCTGCCCTTCGCCAGACGCTTCTCGACTGGAAAGTCATTTTCTTCCGTGATCAGAACATCACCACCGAGCAGCACATCGCGTTCGCGCGGCTTTTCGGCGATCTCGAAGTCCACCCCTTCGCACCGCATAAGCCCGGTTTTCCCGAAATCCTCGCCCTCACCCATGACAAGGACAACAAGGGCAAGGAGAACGTCTGGCACAGCGACGTGACGTGGCGCGAGGCCCCCTCGCTCGGTTCGATCCTGCGCGCCATCGAAACGCCCGACGTCGGCGGCGACACGCTCTTTTCCGACATGTATGCGGCCTATGACAATCTGTCCGACGACGTGAAGGCGCAGATCGACGGCAAGGTGGCGATCCACGACTTCGCGCATTTCCGCACCGCCATGCGCAAGCGCGGCAAGTCGGAAGCCGAGATAGAGGAAATGAACAAGAAATATCCGATGGTCGAACATCCCGTGGTGCGCACGCATCCCGAGACCGGCCGCAAGGGCCTCTATGTCAACGCCGCCTTCACCCAATACATTGTCGGCATGGAGCGCGCGGCCTCCGATGCGCTGCTGAAGCATCTCTATGCCCAGGCCGCGATCCCGGAATATCAGTGCCGCTTTTCATGGAAGCCGAATTCGCTCGCCTTCTGGGACAACCGCGCCTGCCAGCATTACGCGGTCTCTGATTACTGGCCTGCGGTGCGCCGCATGGAGCGCGTCACAATCATCGGCGATCGGCCTTACTGAGCCGGTACGCGGGGGAAGAAAATGAACAAGATAATCTACTGGGGCGGCGTCGCCGTCCTCGGGGTGGCGCTCGGTCTCGCCTCCGCCTCCTATGCGCTTCGCATCGGTGGCCTTGGCGGCGGGGTCAAGGTCGGTCCGTGGGGCGCCAGCCTTTCGGCGGGCAGCGTCGATGCCGACATGTACACGCGCGCCCGCATCGCGCGCTATGGTCTGCTCGCGCTCGACAAAAAGGAAACGCTCTACTACACGGCCGCCACGGACAGCGCCGGCGCGCCGCTTTCGGGAAGCTGCACCTATATCGTCAAGGGCAATGATCTCGCCGCCCGTTGGTGGAGCGTCACGGCCTATGGCCCGGACAGCTATCTGATCGCAAACGAAGCGAACATCTTCTCCTTCGCCAAGACGACCCTGAAACACGAAGCCGACGGCAGCTACATCGTGCGCGTCAGTCCCGACAGGCAGGAGGGCAACTGGCTTCCGGTGAAAGCGGGCGAGCGCTTCGACATGACGGCGCGTTTCTACAATCCCGATGCCTCGGTCTCCGCCGCGCCACAGTCCGCCGTGTTGCCTACCATCGTCAAGGAGAGCTGCAAATGAAGCGCCTCGTCACATTCGTCGTCGCGACCTTTCTGCTCGCCGCCATCGTCCATGTCGCCTCCGTCTGGGCCTATCCGCGCGTCGTCATGTCGGTGGCGATGAAGAAAATCGGCGGCAACCATCCCGCCAATACCTTCGCCCATATGCCGCTGCCGACCGACAAGGCGCGCGGCATCGTCCGCCCAAGTCCCGATCTCGCTTATTCGATGTGCATCATCGATGTGTCGAAAGGCCCGATCCGCATTCAGGTGCCGCTCACCGCGCCTTACACCTCCGTCTCCCTCTATACGACGAAGACCGACAACTACTTCGTTCGCAACGATCGCGACACCGGCGGCAAGGACCTCGACCTGATTGTGCTTGCGCGGGGCGCGTCGAAGCCTGCCGGCGCGCCGGCGGGCGCCGAGATTGTCGAAGCGCCGACGGCAAAAAGCCTCGTCCTCGTCCGCCGCGCCGCCGAAAGCGCCGCGGCCTATACGGCCATCGATCCGATCAGGGCGAAGTCCATCTGCGCTCCCTTCAAAGGCTGAGCGCTGAGAGGCCGCGCTTCGAGGGGGAAGTGCGGCCTCATGCCTCGTTCAGCTTTTCCCGAGCGCCCGCTCGATCACATTGCGCGTGATCTGCATGACGAAGGGATTGCGCGCCTTGAGGCCGTAAGCCCATTCCGTCGTCCCCGAGTTGAAAACCTCGCCCTTGCCGCGTTTGAACGTCGCCAGCACCGCATGGCCGCGCATCAGCCTTGCGCGATTGTCCGGCGAGTCGAAGCCCAGCGCCGCCCGCGTCAGCACCGCGAAAGGTTCGGGCGGCACCAGTCCGCCGTATTCCGACACAGGTTCGCCCAGCGTGCAGGGCGCGGTGGCGATGATCTCGAGATTGTCCGGCACGCCGAGCCGCGCGACGGGCGCGGGCAATCCATCCTCGCCGAAAGTCAGTGGGCAGCCGTCATTCTCGTAGCCGACCAGCCTGCAATCGTCGCCGAAGACGTCGCCCCAATGGAGATCGGCATCCTTCAGCGCCCAATGGTCCTCGCGCCAGACCGTATAGCCGCCGATCCCGCGCGACACGCAAAGCCCGAAGCGATGATAACCGCCGAAGAGAAACGACAATCCGGTGAGCGCCGCCTCCGGCCTGCCGACCCACGGGCTCGACCAGAGTCCGGATGTGAGGTGACGCTTGGCAGGATCGGCGGCAAAAGGATCGTCGTCCTCCGCGCGGCCCTTATAGGCGACGAAGCTGCGTCCTTCGTCCTCCCAGCGGCATTGCCAGTAGCACGTGTTGCCGGACAGGATCACCGCATCTCCGCCCGCATCGACATAGCGCTCGACCTCAAGCCGCTGCCCCATGCTCCAATATTCGCTGTGGCCCACAAAGAGCGCCGCCTTGTAGCCGTCAAGCGCGAGAGCGTCTGTTTCGAGATCGCGGTCGGTGAGGTAGTCGAGCGCATAGCCCGCCTCCTCCGCCCAGGCGACGAATGCGTGTTCCCATTTGTCGGTGAACCCCGCCGGGCAATCCCAGCCTTGTCCGCCTGCGCGGACTTCATGCACCACTTCGCCCGGCGCCGCGCGTTCTCGAAAACCGCGCCGCGTCTCGCTGACGATGCGATGCTTCTCCGCCACGGGTTTCATCATGCCCGCCGGAAAGGGGCGCTCGGACGACAACCGCGCCGCGACGACGCGTTCGGCCTCGACCGGCATCGGGGCAGGGTGCGGCCCGCCGATCCAGACATAGGTGTTCGCGCCGCCCCACCAGTTGTAAGCCTGATACGTATTGGTCGCGAGAACGATGACCGCGTCGGCTTTGCGCTTTGCAACCTTCACGCAAAGCATATGCCGCCCGACCGCACCGTCCGCCCCGGTCATCAGGATTTCGTAATAGCCCGATGCCCAGTCGCCGACCGTCAGCGTGAAAGCGACCGGCCATCCGCAGCCATGCCGATGCGTATTGACCGGCGCGGCATGTTCGCCAACCGCGATGCCTGCCTGTTTCCAGACGACGGCGCGCTCGCACCCGAGCCGCGCGATTTCAATATCGCAAGCGCCGCCCGTCGCGGAAATAAGCAGCGCCACCGCCTCGCCCGGCTTCGCGCTCAACTTGTCGGAATAACCCCAGATCCACGCACTCATCGCCACCTCGCTGCCCATCGACCGTCATTGCGAGGCCCAAAGGGCCGTGGCAATCCAGTCTTCATGCAGCAAAGATGGATTGCTTCGCTGACGCTCGCAATGACGATGAGGGGAACAATCAAGCCTTCTCGCTCACCCCCAGCGCAAAGGCATAAACCAGCGCCACTTCCTTCAGCCGCTCGAAGCGCCCCGACGCACCGCCATGCCCCGCACCCATATTGATGCGCAGCAGCGTCAGATTTTTGTCGGTTCTGAGCGCGCGCAACTTCGCCGCCCATTTCGCCGGCTCCCAGTAAGTGACGCGCGGATCGGTGAGCCCGCCCAGCGCGAAGATATGCGGATAGCTCTGCGCCTTCACATTGTCGTAAGGCGAATAGGACGCCATGTAGCGATAGGCCTCTTCGCTTTCGAGAGGATTGCCCCATTCAAACCATTCCGGCGGCGTCAGCGGCAGCGACGCATCGAGCATCGTCGCCATCACATCGACAAACGGCACTTCGGCAATGATGCCTTTGAACAAATCGGGCGCCATGTTCGACACGGCTCCCATCAGCATCCCGCCCGCGCTGCCGCCTTGCGCGACAATGGCTCCGCGCGAGGTGAACTTCTCCTTCGCCAGATGCTCGCCCGCCGCGATGAAGTCGGTAAACGTGTTGCGCTTCTTCAGCAGCTTCCCGTCCGAATACCAGCGATAGCCTTTCTCCTTGCCGCCGCGAATATGCGCGATGGCATAGACGAAACCGCGATCGACCAGCGACAGGCCTGTCACGGAGAACGATGCCGGAATGCTGATGCCGTAAGAGCCATAACCATAAAGGAGGCAAGGCGCCGACCCGTCGAGCTTCGTCGTCTTGCGGTAAAGCAGCGACACCGGTACGCGCTCGCCGTCGCTGGCGGTGGCGAAAATCCGCCGCGTCACATAGTCGTCGGGATTGTGCCCCGAGGGCACTTCCTGCCGTTTTCGAAGCGTCCGCCCGCGCGTCTCCATGTCGTAATCGTAAACTTCGCCCGGCGTCGTCATCGAATTGTATGAAAACCGCGTGCCGACAGTGTCGTACTCATAGCCCGGCGAAAGATTGAGATCGTAAGCCTCTTCGTCGAACGCAATATCGTGCTCCACGCCATCCGCATGACGCCGGATGACGATGCGCGACAGCCCGTCGCGCCGTTCCATGCGCGCATGGTGATCGCGATAGGCGACATGGGCGAGCACTAGCGTCCCGGCCTTATGCGCCACCAGATCGCGCCATTGCGCGCGCTCCGGCGTCTGGACGGGCGCTTCCATGATCTTGAAATCTTCCGCGCCGTCCGCATTGGTCAGGATCAGAAACCGCCCGCGTCCCTCGTCGTGGTCGAGATCGTACTCGACGCCATGCTCGCGCGGCGCGATGAGCCGTAGCGGCGCGTCGGGCGTCGCGGCGGGCACGATATAAATCTCGCTCGTCTGGTGGTCATGCGCTTCGACAAGCAGATAATGCCCGCTCTGCGTCTTGCCGACGCCGACATAAAAGCCGGTATCCTTCTCTTCATAGATGAGCGCATCGTCCGCGACAGCCGTGCCGATCACATGGCGATAGACCTTGAGCGGGCGATGTTCCTCATCGACGCGCACATAAAGAAAGCTCTTTCCCGCCGCATCCCAGGCGACGCCGCCCGACGTGTCCGGTACTTCATCGGCAAGGTCCTTGCCGGTGCCGAGATCGCGCACCCGCGCCGTGAAATATTCAGACCCCTTGATATCCGCCGTCCAGGCGAGCAAACGGTGATCCGGCGAGTGATCGACATCGCCGATATGGAAATAGGCCTCGCCTTCGGCTTCCTTGTTGCAATCGAGCAGCGTCTGGTCGCCGTCCTTGGCGCCGTTGCGGCAAAAGATCGGATGCTGCGAGCCTTGCGCATAGCGCGTGAAATAGGACCAGTCGCCATCGGGCGAGGGTACGGAGGCGTCGTCCTCCTTGATGCGGCCCTTCATCTCGGCAAACAGCGTCTCGCGCAAATCCGCCAGCGGCGCCAGCGCTTCCTCCGTGTAAGCGTTCTCCGCTTCCAGATAGGCGCGGATGTCGGCGGAAAGCGCCTGCGGGTCGCGCATCACCTCGCGCCAGTCCGGGTCGCGCAGCCACGCGTAATTGTCGACGCGCGTGATCCCGTGATGCGTATCGCTTTGCGGCCGCACCTCGGCCTTCGGCGCAACCGCCGGCGTTTTGATTTTCATGGGTGGACTTTACGGCTAAAGCTCAGGGATTGTCTTGTTCATCCGGCTTGAAGTCGAGCGCGATGCCGTTCATGCAGAAGCGCAGGCCCGTCGGCTTGGGCCCATCGGGGAACACATGGCCGAGATGCGCCTCGCAGGTCGCGCAGCGCGCTTCGATCCGCCGCATCCCGTGCGAATTGTCCTCGATGCCTTCGATGGATTCTTTCTCGATCGGCGCAAAGAAACTCGGCCAGCCCGATCCGCTCTCGAACTTCGTCTCGCCGCGAAATAGCGGCGTGCCGCAGCAGATGCAAAAATAGGTGCCGGGCCTGTGTTCATCGACCCACGGGCCCGAAAAAGCCTGCTCCGTGCCCGCGCCGCGCGTCACGGCATATTGCTCGGCGCTCAATTCCTCGCGCCACTCCGCGTCGGTTTTGACGATTTTGGGACGCAGCCTGTCGGTCATCGAAGAACTCCGGCGAAATGATGATGGTTGAAAAGATAGCCCTGGCCCCGTCTGAAAACAATGCGGGCCCGGTTTTTATACCGGGCCCGCCATGCTGGAAAGCGTGAGACTCACGACGCCTTTTTCAGGGCGTGCTTCAACTCGCTGACCTGATCGTGATCGGCCTTCACCGACACATAGGCGCGGGCGATCGTTTCTTTCACCGTCGCCGAAAGCGAGCTGTCCTTCAGCGCGTCTTCATATTTCGCCTTGATATGGTCTTCGCCGCGCTCGACCTCGTTGATGACGCTCTGATCGTCGCCAGTCACGCTGTTCTTCAAGTTGAGAAAAACGCGATGCGCCGAAGCCAGAACGGTGCCGTCGTCTTCCGGCTCGCCGCCGAGCTTGCGCACTTCGGTCTGCAATTCGGCGGTCAACTGTTTGCGCTGCATTCCGCGGCGTTCGAACAGCGACTTGTAGGTCGCGTTCTTGGCTTCCTTCGCCGCGTCCTGATAGCCATGCGCGCTGTCGAGCGTCGTCTCGATAAGGCCGTTCAAAACCTTGATGTCGTGTTTGATGTCCGTGGTCATGGTGTGCGGTTTCCTTTTGGCCACACGTCGCCGTTCAGCGGGCCGCGCGAAGGCAGCCGTCGGCAAAACGGAATACGTGATGAGATGTTGACTGCGATACCCGTTTCGATTGCGCCGAAACATGCATGCAAATAAAGCGCTTGGGCGGCCAGAAGGTTCCGGCGAATGTGCCGGACACAAAAAAACCGCGCCGTCCGCAATGAAGCGAGGCGGCGCGGCCTGAATTTATCGAGCGGCGTTTATTCGAAAATCAGTGTCAGCGTCTCGGCGACCATGGCGGGGCGCTCCTGGCCTTCGATCTCCATCGTCACTTCATTGGTGATCTGATAGCCCCCGGCCTTGGGCTGCGCATCTTTCAGTTTGACGCGGGCGCGCACCTTGGAACCGACCGGCACCATCTGCGTGAAGCGAATGGAATTCGAGCCGTAATTGACGCCGCGCGTCGCGCTCTTGACGCCGCTG
>DASYEM010000065.1:0-50452 GCA_036499025.1 Parvibaculum sp.
GGCGACCTGGTTCATATGCGGTCCGCCCTGCAAGCCGGGAAAGACCGAGGCGTCGATCTTCTTGGCGAACTTCTCCTTGCAGAGAATGAGCCCGCCGCGTGGGCCGCGCAGCGACTTGTGCGTCGTCGTCGTCATCACGTCGAAGCCTGCGTCGAGCGGATTGCGCATGACGTCGGCGGCGATCAGCCCGCCGATGTGGCTGACATCGGCCATCGTCAGCGCGCCGACTTCATCGGCGACGCGTTTGAAATCGGCGTAATCGTAATCGCGCGGATAGGAGGAATAGCCGCAAACGACCATCTTCGGCCTCGTCTCGCGGGCGACCTTGCGCAATGCCTCGAAGTCGATGGCGCCGTTCGTGGGATCAGTCTTGTAGCGGACGAAATTGAAGATGCGGCCCATGTGAGAAACGGGCGCGCCATGCGTGAGATGCCCGCCGTGAGACAGGTCCATCGCGAGAATGGTGTCGCCGGGTTCAAGCAGACCGAGATAAACGGCCTGATTCATCGGCGAGCCGGAAAGCGGTTGCACATTGGCGTGTTCGGCGCGGAAGAGAGATTTGGCGCGCGAGCGGGCGAGATTCTCGATCTCGTCGGTGAATTCCTGTCCGCCGTAATAGCGCCGCCCCGGATAGCCTTCGGAATATTTGTTTGTGAAGGCCGAGCCGAGCAGCGTCAGCACTTCGGGAAAGGCGTAATTCTCCGACGGGATGAGTTCGAGCCCGGCGCGCTGCCGCGCTTCCTCGCCCTCAAGCGCCAGAAGAATATCGGGATCGGACGCGGCAAGCCGCGCTCTGTCAGTGGAAATGTTCATGTGACCAGTCTCCTGAAAGCCAAAAATGACAACGCCCGGCCAGCTTTAGATGCTGCCCAGGCGATCGGCTTTCAGATCAGTCTCCACGCTCCCCGATGGTTGCCCATCTCATATCGCCAGTCGCGCGGAGGATATGTAACGACCGGTAGTGCGCAGAAATTATGCCGTTGCAATGCCGCGGTCAAATAGAGTCTGGCAAACGAGTCGGGAGAGACGAATGTTGAAACACTGGAAAATCGCCGCGCTGGTGCTCGCCGCCTTCATAATCGGCGAATTGAATCCGCTGGGTGCGGTCTATTGGAAGATCGCCGAATGGAAACTGCCGCAGATAAAAGCCGAAGGCCTGTCGAAGCCGTCGCCGTTCGAGGGCATCCCGCATGACAAATGGATCGGCGAAACCGCCGACGCCTTCGCGGTCAACGACATCAACCCCGTCGCGCCGGTGCATTTTCTGGTGATCCCGAAAAAGCGCTACATCAACATCCTCGAAACGCCGCCTGAGGTCGTCAGCGAGATGGTACAGCTTGGGTTGAAGCTGGTGCGCGAACGCGGCGTCGCGGATTCGGGCTTCCGCATTGTCGTGAATACGAACCCGCAAGGCGCGCAGACGGTCTACCACCTCCACATGCATTTCATCGGCGGACGGCAGATGCACGACAAGGGGTGAGCCGGTTGAAGAATGTTACGGGCGGATGAACGACGGAGGCTGGCAAATGTTGAAGTACTTTCGCCGGACAGCGATAAATTTGTCGATCAGCCTCACAGAGCCGAGATTCATCGCCGCCCTTGCTTTGGTCTGCGTATTTGCCGTCTTTGGCGCAATCGTTCTTTGGTGGTCTCTAAACCGGGCGGACGTTACCGATAACGTCTGGAGGTCTCACGGTTTAGGGTCTGGATGGGAATGCGGCGGCAGCTCAGGAGCAAGCACAACGTGCGCGCGTGATCTGCCTGCGGAGTTTCAAGAAAAGAAGAAGTGAAAATCAGGCGAGATGGATGGCCCGTTTAAAGTGGGCCATGACGAATAGGGAAACCTAAAAACAAACCGTCATGGCGGCTTGACCGGGCCATCCAGCTTTACAGCATGACCGTCTCGTAGAGATCATCCCACTCAGGATTGGTCGAGCGGATCAGATCGATCTTCCATACCCGTGGCCAATGCTTCAATCGGGTTTCGCGTTGGATGGCGTCTTCGATGCTGTCATGCCGTTCGACATAGACGAGCTGCTTCAGCCCATAGCGTTTGGTGAAGCCGTCAACGATGCCCTCGCGATGTTCCCATGCGCGGCGCGCGATGTCGGAGGTGACGCCGATGTACAGCGTTCCGCGCGGTTTGTTGGTGACGATGTAGACCCATCCGCCTTTCATGGACAAAAGCTCAAACAAGACGGGCGATTCGGTCAAGTGCCACTTCCCACACCCATTCGTCATGGTCCGCTTTAAGCGGGCCATCCATCTTTTCTAAGAGGGAAGGTGGATGGCCCGATCAAGTCGGGCCATGTCGAAGAAAAAACGAGCCGGGCCATGACGATGAAAAGAAAAATAAGAAAAAAAGGGCCGGTGTTTCCACCGGCCCTCTGTACTCGGAGCGTAGGAGCAGGACTTTAGAAGTCCATGCCGCCCATGCCGCCCATGCCGCCCATTCCGCCGGGCATACCGCCGCCCATGCCGCCGCCGTCTTTCTTCGGCGCTTCCGCGATCATGGCTTCCGTCGTGATGAGGAGGCCGGCGATCGAGGCTGCGTTCTGAAGTGCGGTGCGAACGACCTTGGTCGGGTCGATGATGCCGGAAGCGACGAGATCGACATATTCTTCGTTCTGGGCGTCGAAGCCGTAATTGGCGACTTTCGATTCCAGAACCTTCTGGACGACGATCGAACCTTCAATGCCGGCATTCTCGACGACCTGACGGATCGGGGCTTCGAGCGCCTTGCGGATGAGGTTGATACCCGCCTGGATGTCGGTGTTGTCGCTCGTGAGCTTCGAGACGGCCTTGGTGGCCATCAGAAGCGCCCAGCCGCCGCCGGGGACGATGCCCTCTTCGACAGCCGCGCGGGTCGCATTGAGCGCGTCGTCGACGCGGTCCTTGCGTTCCTTCACTTCGACTTCCGTCGCGCCGCCGACCTTGATGACCGCAACGCCGCCGGCGAGCTTGGCCAGACGTTCCTGCAGCTTCTCCTTGTCGTAATCAGACGTCGTGTCTTCGATCTGACGTTTGATCTGGGCGACGCGGCCTTCGATGTCTTTCTTTTTGCCGGCGCCGTCGATGATCGTCGTGTCGTCCTTCGTGATGCGAACGCGCTTGGCCTTGCCGAGCATTTCGACGGTCACGTTTTCGAGCTTGATGCCGATTTCTTCAGAAATCACCTGGCCACCCGTGAGGATCGCGATGTCCTCGAGCATGGCCTTGCGGCGATCGCCGAAGCCCGGCGCCTTGACGGCGGCAACCTTGAGGCCGCCGCGCAGCTTGTTGACGACGAGGGTTGCCAGCGCTTCGCCTTCGATGTCTTCCGCGATGATGAGGAGCGGACGGCCCGACTGCACGACGGCTTCCAGGATCGGGAGCAGCGGCTGAAGGTTCGTGAGCTTCTTCTCGTGGAGAAGGATGAGCGGCTCTTCGAGTTCCGTCACCATCTTGTCGGCATTGGTGATGAAATAGGGCGAGAGATAGCCGCGATCGAACTGCATGCCTTCGACGACTTCGAGTTCGCTGTCGAGCGACTTTGCTTCTTCAACCGTGATGACGCCTTCATTGCCGACTTTGGCCATGGCTTCGGCGATCATCTTGCCGATTTCCTGTTCGCCGTTCGCCGAGATCGTGCCGACCTGGGCGATCTCTTCGTTCGACTTCACCTTCTTGGAGCGCTTCGTCAGATCGTCGATGGCGGCTTTGACGGCCATGTCGACGCCGCGCTTCAGATCCATCGGGTTCAGACCGGCGGCAACCGCCTTCGCGCCTTCGCGAACGATCGCCTGCGTCAGAACCGTCGCCGTGGTGGTGCCGTCGCCGGCCGTGTCGTTCGTCTTCGAAGCGACTTCCTTCACCATCTGGGCGCCCATGTTCTCGAACTTGTCTTCAAGTTCGATTTCCTTGGCGACCGTCACGCCGTCTTTCGTGGTGCGCGGCGCGCCGAAAGACTTTTCGATAACGACGTTGCGGCCTTTCGGGCCGAGCGTCACCTTCACCGCATCGGCGAGGATGTCGACGCCGCGCAGCATCTTCTCGCGCGCGCTGCGACCGAATTTGACTTCTTTAGCCATGTGTTTCGTTCCTTATGAATTCGAATGGGCTGTCTGAAAAGGCGGGGGCCAAAAGAAAAGGCCCGCGAAACCCGCAAGGGTTCTCGAGCCTTATTCGGCGGCGGCCTTCTTCTTGACGCCTTCGACGACGCCCATGATGTCGGATTCTTTCATGATCAGCAGGTCCTGACCGTCGATCTTGACTTCAGTGCCGGACCATTTGCCGAAAATCACGCGGTCGCCGACCTTGACGTCGAGGGCGACGATCTTGCCGTCATCGCCACGGGCGCCGGGGCCAACGGCGAGGATTTCGCCCTGCGAGGGCTTTTCCTGGGCGGTCTCGGGAATGATGATGCCGCCAGCGGTCTTGGTCTCTTCCTCGAGGCGGCGCACGACGACGCGGTCATGCAGAGGACGGAATTTCATCTTGAGGTCTCCTGTTTCGGAACCGCGTTGATCCGCGGGAAACGTGTGGATTGGGAGCCTTGGCACTCGTTAAGCAGGAGTGCTAACAGCTCGGCGCAGAAATAGGCTTCCGGCCCCGGACTGTCAAGGTGCGCACATCAAAATGCCAAGGGGCGAAGCGGCGGTTTTTGGCCTGCCGACCTTTGGAATCTTTCAGTTTTTTGTGACGAAACGAAGACCGGCGGCGGCTTTTTAAGGACGAAGGCCGCGCAAGGCCAAACGGCCGATCCGGGTCAGCCGTTCGTGAAAATCGGCTTCGTCCCGCGCGCCTTTTTCGGCCCCGTGGGCGGCGGCGATCAGCGTATCGACCGCCGTTTCGGGCGTGAGCCCGGCGCCTTTGAGGTCGATCTCGCCCGCCCTGGCGCTCTCCTTGAAGAGCCGGGCGAAGGCGGCGCGGAAATTCCGGTCGACCGGGCCGAAGACGTCGTCCGGCAAGCGGCTCGTCGGATCGGTGAGTTCGGCGGCATGCGGGCTCGACAATACCCAGCGGTAGACAAAGCCGAGCTTGGCATCGAGCAGCGCCAGCACCTTGTGCTCGAAGGGCAGGTCGCGGGCCATCACGGCCTGGGTGTCGGCGTCGATCTGCCCGGCGAGACGGCGGGCCAGCGCCTCGAACAGCTCGTCCTTGCTCTTGAAGTAGATGTAGAGCGTGCCCTTGGCGACATTGGCGCTTTGCGCGATGTCTTCCATCGAGGTGCGGCGATAGCCGTATTGGCGGAAGAGGGAGAGGGCGGCGTCGAGGATCAGGCTGTGCTTGTCGGGCGCAAGGGCTCTGCCTCGAGCTTTGGTAACCGTTGCTGCGTTTGAACGTGCCGCCATGACCTTGCGGGCGTCGCGGGGTTCCCCGTTTCGCCGACCTTCCACTCTGAACCTCTCATATCCTCTTCCATCGAATACACCAGACGCGGACCAAAGTCATGAGTGGACGCAGTTGCGGTTTCCCTGACGGCAAGTAGGATGACGGCCGTTTTGTTCAGCAAAAAAGGTGCGCGCATGGCCGGCGGTTTCATCAACGAAGAGCTCATTGGAAAGCCCGGATCGCGTGCGGCGCTCGCAACGCCCGCTCTGGTGCTCGACCTCGACGCCTTTGAGCGCAACGTGAAGACCATGGCCGAACATTGCCGCCGCAACGGCCTGAACCTGCGCCCGCATGCCAAGACGCACAAATCGGTCGCCATCGCCAAGGCGCAGATCGCGGCCGGCGCCATCGGCCAGTGCTGCGCCAAACTGGGCGAAGCCGAAGCGATGGGAGAGGGCGGGGTGCAGAGCATCGTCATCACCTCGCCGGTCGTCAGCCCGCGCGGCATCGCCCGCGCCCTGGCGCTGAACGCGAAGATTTCCGACTTGATGCTGACGGTGGACAATCCGGCGAACGCCACGGCGCTTGCCGAAGCCGCGAAGGCGGCGGGCAAGTCGCTGAAGGTTCTCGTCGATCTCGATCCGGGCCTTCATCGCACGGGCATCGCAGCCGGAGAGCCTGTGCTGGCGTTGGCGAAACAGGTGCACGCTTCGGGCTCGCTGACCTTGCGCGGGTTGCAATGCTATGCCGGTCACGTCATGCATATCGAGGACTTCGCCGACCGCCGCGAGAAGTCGCTGGTGGCGATGAAGCTGCTCGGCGAAACCCGCGACGCGCTGAAGGCGGCGGGACTGCCTTGCGACATCGTTTCGGGTGGCGGCACCGGCAGCTTCGACATCGACCCCGAAGTCCGTGTGCTGACGGAGCTTCAGGGCGGTTCCTATATTTTTATGGACAAGCAATATAATGACGTCCACGGAGGAAACGGCGCGTCGATGCCTTTCGAGACGTCGCTTTTCGTTCAGATGAGTGTGGTGTCGAACAACACCCGCAACCTTGCGACGACCGATGCGGGCTTCAAGGCTTTCTCGACGGATGCCGCACCGCCGGTGCTGCATTCCGGCGCACCGGAAGGTTCGGCCTATTTCTTCTTCGGCGACGAGCAGGGCGGCATCGCTCTGCCGCAGGGCGCGAGCTTGGCCCTCGGCGCGACGCTGACCGCCGTCACGCCGCATTGCGACCCGACGGTGAACCTCTACGACGCCTATCATGTGGTGCGCGGTGACACGCTGGTCGCCATCTGGCCGATCGAGGCGCGGGGGAAGAGCGCTTGAGGCCCTCACTCTTTATCTGAATTCTTTCCAGCCTCCCCTTGAGGGAGGGTCAAATGGCGGCACGCCATTTGGGGAGGGGTCATCGCCATTCGCGTTACATGCAGGCCATCGCCGGATTGTTTGCTGCGCCCCCTCCCCGAACGACACGGTCGTTCGACCCTCCCTCAAGGGGAGGGTGGAAAAAGTGGGATTACCGCCCCAACTCCGCATCCAACCTTGCCCATAGCGGCGCGCAATCCACCACCGTTCCCTCGCGCATCGCGCGGTCGACCGCCATCACGGTGAGCCCCGCCACCATCGCGTCATAAGCATTCACCGGAAAATCCGCGCCGTCGAGGAGATGCGCGGCGAGGTCGCGGCCCATCGCCGGGTCCATGCCTTCATGCGCGCCTGCGCCGGTCTCGACCGGCACGGCTTCGGCGGGTTTCAATCCCAGCGCGTCGCGCGTGACGATGCGGTCGCTGACGAGGTCGGCCTCGATCGCGCCGCCGGTGCCTGCAAAGAGCCAGCGGCGTTGCGGCAATCCCGCATGGGTGTTGGCGTGAAACGAAAGCCGCACGCCGTTTTGATATTCGACGATGGCGACCTGATGGTCGTTGACGTCGGCGTCGGAGCCGAAGGTTTTGTTCGATGTGTTCCAGCCGGGACGCCAGACGGAATAGGCTTGCGTCCCGTCCTCATACCGTTGTCCCGCGAGCTTGGCCTCATTCTCCGCCGTGAAGATCGTCCGTCCGCCAAAGCTTGCGATGCGCGACGGCAGCGCGCCGATGAACATGCGATAGATGTCGAAGTCGTGGCAGCATTTATCCAGCAGGAATGAGCCGCCGAATTCCTCGCGCCGACGCCAGTCGCGCATCAGGAATGCACCATGCTCGGGATGAAGATGCTCGTTCCCCTCCATGCTGATGAGCTGGCCGACGCGGCCTTGCGCGAGAAGCTCCGCGACCGCGCGCGTCAGCGGCGAGGACCGCATGACGAGGCCGACAAGCACCGACGTCTCGCCATGCTGGCGCAAAAGCCGCGCAAGCTCCCATGTCTCTTCCTCCGTGCGCACGATGGGCTTTTCGGTGAAGATGCGGACGCCCGCATCGAGCCCGGCCTTGATGTGAGCGAGATGCAAATGATTGGGCGAGCCGATCATCAGCAGATCGGGCTTTGTTTGAGCGAGCATCGTCTCGACATCGGCAAAGACAGGCCCCGGATCGATGCCGCGCTTTGTCAGCGAGGCGAGGCCATAGGGCTCGGGATCGACATAACCCACGAGCCGCGCGCCCGGCGCGGCGGCGAGAAGATGGCGGATCACGACCGAGATGCGCTGGCCGAGCCCCGCGACCGCGATGGTCAATTCGCCTCGAGATGTCATGATGAACTTCAGCCGGTGTTGTTTGTTATAAAAGATTAGCTCAACCGGACGTGCAAAGGGAGTAGGGCATGCGGATTGGAATCCTGACCGGCGGCGGCGATGTGCCGGGCCTCAATCCCTGCATCAAGGCGGTGACATGGCGCGCGGGCGAACGGGGCTGGGACGTCATCGGTTTTCGCCGCGGCTGGCAGGGCCCGCTGCATTTCAATCCCGACGATCCGCAAGGCAGCGAAAAGCAGCTGATGCGCCTCACCCATGAAAGCGTCCGCTCCATCGATCGCACGGGCGGCACCGTACTCCACACCTCGCGCACCAATCCGCGTTTTATGAAAGAGGACACGCTTCCCGATTTCCTGAAAGGCAAATTCAAGCCCGACGCCAACGGCATGGTCGATTGCACGCCGCATATCCTGCGCGTCATGGAGCATCTCGGCATCGACGTGATGGTGACGATCGGCGGCGACGGCACCCTGACCTTCAGCGCCCATCTGCACCGGCAAGGCATGAAGATCGTGTCGATCCCGAAGACCATGGACAATGACGTCTTCGGCACGGATTACTGCATCGGCTTTTCGACGGCGGTGACGCGCTCGGTCGAACACATCAATTCGCTGCGCACCTCGACCGGCAGCCATGAGCGCATCGCGGTCGTCGAACTCTTCGGTCGAAACTCCGGCGAGACGGCGCTGATCTCGAGCTATCTCGCCGACGTTGACCGGGCGCTGATCGCCGAAGTGCCTTTCGACGTCAACAAGCTGACGGAGATGATTACCGCCGACCGTAAACGCAACCCGGCCAATTACGCGATGGTGGTGATTTCAGAAGGCGCGAAGATGGAGGGCGGCTCGCTGATCGAACATGGCGAGGCCGACGATCACGGCCGCCGTCGCCTCGGCGGCATCGGGCAGTTGCTCGGCCAGGAAATCACGCGCATTGGCGGCGTCGATACGATCAGCCAGACGCTCGGCTATCTGATGCGCGCGGGCGCGCCCGACGCGCTCGATCAGATGGTGGCGAAAAGCTACGGCACGCTGGCGGTGCAGATGATCGCTGACGGCGAAACCGGTGTGATGACGGCGGTGCGCGACGGCAATTACACGACGGTCCCGGCGGATACCTGCGTCACCGGCAAGAAGCGCGTCGATGTGGCGGCGTTTTACGACGCGGAGACATATCGCCCGCGCATCGCCCATGTGCGCGGCAAGCCGATGTTCTTGAATTAGGGAAAGGCCCTCACCCAACCCTCTCCCAGAGGGAGAGGGCTAGAAAGATAGCGTCGAGGCCGCCTTAATCCCCTCTCCCTCTGGGAGAGGGAGGGACCCGCGAAGCGGGAGGGTGAGGGCCTTCATCACCGCATCAGCATCATCATCTTCGTCGCTTCTTCGCCTTCAACCGTCGTGAAGCCATGCTCTTTATAAAGCGCATGGGCGTCGTTGGTGCTCAGAAGGAAACGGTGCACCTTGACGAGGGCGGGATCGTTGACGACGGTTTCGATGAGCCATTTGCCGAGGCCGCGGTCACGATGCACGGGCAGAACATAGACGTCGCTGAACCAGGCAAAGCGCGTGACGTCGGTGACGACGCGGGCAAAACCCGCCTGCTCGCCGTCGGGTGAATACATGCCATAGGCGCGCGAATTCAGAATGCTTTCCCAGAGATCTTCCGGCGGCACTTCGCTCGCCCAGTAGGTCGCCCGCAACATGCGCAGGATCGACTCCCGGTCGAGCTTCGTCTTGTCCGTGTTGATCTCAAAGCCGTGACGCAACCAACTCATTTTACTGGCCCACTTGTTGATGGTTCTTGTTGTTACTTGACGTTTGTTATTTCGCGCCCGCGCGCTGGGCGTATTTCCATGCTTCCAAAGCCAGCGGCCTGACGTTCTGCGACATGACTTTGGCATGTTCGCTCGACGCCGTGCCGTCGCGCACGCGGCCTGCAATGCCTTGCAGAATGCCGGCGAGGCGGAAGAAATTGTAGGCGAAGTAGAAATCGAGGTTGTCGATGCCGGAGCGGTTGGTCCGCTCGCAATACATCTTGATGTAATCGTCCAGCGTCGGAATGCCGAGGCTCTTTAGATCGGCCGTCTGGATCGAGCCCGTGCCGCCGCCGGTGCCCTGACCCGGCATCACCCATTGCATGCAGCTATAGGTGAAATCGCCGAGCGGATGGCCGAGCGTCGAAAGCTCCCAATCGAGAACCGCGATGACTTTGGGCTCGGTCGGATGCAGCACCGTGTTGTCGAGGCGATAGTCGCCATGCACAACGCTGACGGAATCCTCCACCGGAATGTTTTCCGGCAACCATTCCATCAGCCGGTTCATTTCCGTGATGGTCTCGGTTTCCGAGGCGACATATTGCTTCGACCAGCGCGAAACCTGACGCGCGAAATAATTGCCCGGCTTGCCGAAATCGGCGAGGCCGGCTTTTTCGTAGTCGATGGAATGAAGGTGAGCCATCGTCGCATTCAGCGAATCGTAAATCTTCGCGCGCGTCGCGGGCTCCTGGCCCGGCAGCAGCGGCTCCCAGAGCACGCGGCCATCGACCATGTCCATGATGTAGAAAGCCGTGCCGATGACGCTGTCGTCTTCGCACAGCGCGTAGGTGCGCGGAGCGGCGAAACCGACATTGTGAAGCGCGGTGATGACCTTGTATTCGCGGTCGACGGCATGGGCGGAAGGAAGCAGCTTCCCCGGCGGTTTGCGGCGCAGCACGTATTTGCGGCCCGGCGTGATGAGCTGATAGGTCGGATTCGACTGGCCGCCCTTGAACTGCTGAACGGTGAGCGGGCCTTTGAAGCCTTCGACATGCGCCTGCATATAGGCTTCGAGCCGCTTCTCATCGAAACGGTGGCTGTCGGCGACTTCCTTTGTCCCGGAAAACTGGTCCTGCCGGCTCGGCTGCGCGGCCTCGCCTGTGGTCCCGTTACTCATAACTGATCTCCCCCGTTACTCTTTTATTTGTGTACGGACATGTGTTCAAGCGTTGATGTGACCGGCGAGGTCAGACGGCCTGCTTTTCGCGCTCGACCGCGCGCCAGCCGATATCCTTGCGGCAGAAACCTTCCGGCCAATCGATCAACATGACGGCCTTGTAAGCTTGCGCCTGCGCCGCGCCGACGCTCTTGCCCGTCGCGGTGACGTTGAGCACGCGCCCGCCATTGGCGAGAATGTGCTGGCCTTCGGCGCGCGTGCCGGCATGGAAAACCTGCACGTCCGGCAAGCCCCCGGCAGCGTCAAGTCCATGTATCTCAGTGTCTTTCGCGTAGTCGCCCGGATAGCCGTTGGCCGCCATGACAACGGTGAGCGCGGCGTCGTCCTTCCAGCGCAGGGACGTTTTATCGAGCGTGCCGTCATGCGTGGCGATCAGCGCCGGCAAAATATCAGACGCGAGCCGCGTCATTAAAACCTGAGTTTCAGGATCGCCGAAGCGCGCATTATATTCGATGAGCTTCGGCCCGTCTTCGGTCAGCATCAGCCCGGCAAACAGCACGCCCTTGAACGGCGTGCCGCGCGAGGCCATCGCGGCGGCGGTCGGCTCGATGATTTCGCTCATCACGCGCGCAACGAGCGCGGGCGTCAGAACCGGGGCGGGCGAGTAAGCGCCCATGCCGCCGGTGTTCGGGCCTCGATCGCCGTCGAAGACGCGCTTGTGATCCTGCGCGGTGGCGAGCGCCAGCACGTTCGTTCCGTCGCAGAGCGCGAAGAAGCTTGCTTCCTCGCCTTCCATGAATTCCTCGACCACGACTTCGGCGCCTGCCTTGCCGAAGCGTCCGCTGAAAATCTCGTCGATGGCGGCGTCGGCTTCATCGAGCGTCAGGGCGATGATGACGCCTTTGCCTGCCGCGAGCCCGTCGGCCTTGACCACGATGGGCGCGCCCATCTTATGCGCGAAAGCCTTTGCCGGCGCGGCCAGCGCAAAGCGGCCATAGGCGGCGGTCGGGATATTGAACTCGGCGCAGAGGTCTTTCGTGAACCCCTTCGAGCCTTCAAGTTGCGCTGCCGCCGCGCTCGGCCCGAATGATTTGATGCCCTCGGCGTCGAGGCGATCGACAAGCCCCGCAACCAGCGGATCCTCCGGCCCGACGACGACGAAGCCGATATCCTTGTCGCGGCAGAATTTCACGATGGCGTCGAAATCCAGCGGGCTCAGCGGCACGCATTCGGCCACCTTGGCGATGCCGCCATTGCCCGGCGCGCAATAGAGCTTCGTGAGGAGCGGGCTCGCTGCGATTTTCCAGGAAAGCGCATGCTCGCGGCCGCCCGAGCCGATGACCAGAACATTCATATCGTCGGAAAATCCTCTCGGATTGGGTAGATATTGTGTAGACCGGATGGAGAGCCGCCTTCGGCTTTGTCACAAAAACTTGTAACATGCGAGACGATGGAGGCAAGCCTGCCGACACGTTCAAAACCGGTCCGTTATTTATGTCTGAGCCCATTAAAGGCGCCGCCGCCGCCGCCGGAAACGCCCATGAATTCTCGGTCAGCGAGCTGTCCTTCGCGCTGAAACGCACGGTCGAGGAGACTTTTGGCCATGTCCGCGTGCGCGGGGAAATCACGGGCTTCCGTGGCGTCCATTCCTCGGGCCACAGCTACTTCGCGCTGAAGGACGAAAGCGCGCGGCTGGAAGCCGTGATCTGGAAGGGCGTCTACAGCAAGCTGCGTTTTAAACCCGCCGAGGGCCTCGAGGTCATCGCCACGGGCAAGCTCACAACCTATCCGGGCAGTTCGAAATATCAGATCGTCATCGAGCAGCTGGAGCCCGCCGGCATCGGCGCGCTGATGGCGCTGCTCGAGGAACGCAAGAAGAAGCTCGCCGCCGAGGGCCTCTTCGCGCCCGAGCGCAAGAAACCGCTGCCTTATTTGCCGGAGGTTATCGGCGTCATCACGAGCCCGACCGGCGCGGTGATCCGCGACATCCTGCACAGGCTTGGCGATCGCTTCCCGCGCCACGTTCTCGTCTGGCCCGTGCGTGTGCAAGGTGAAACGGCGGCGGGCGAGGTGGCCGCCGCGATCGACGGCTTCAACGCCATGACGAAGGGCGGCAAGATTCCGCGCCCCGATCTTATCATCGTCGCGCGCGGCGGCGGCTCCATCGAAGATCTCTGGGCCTTCAATGAAGAAGTCGTGGTGCGCGCGGCAGCAGCGAGCGCGATCCCGCTAATCTCGGCGGTGGGCCACGAAACCGACACGACGCTGATCGACTTCGCCTCGGATCGCCGCGCGCCGACGCCGACGGCAGCGGCTGAGATGGCCGTGCCGGTTCGCGTCGATTGCCTTGCCGCCGTGATGGACCTCGAACGCCGGATGCTGCGCGCCCAAACGCGAATGCTCGAAAATGGCCGCACGCAATTGCGCGGTCTCATCCGCGCTCTGCCGCGCCTCACCGATCTGATCGCATTGCCGCGCCAGCGCTTCGACCATGCGAGCGAGCGCCTCGGCCTGGCGCTGAAACGCGCCGCCGAAGTGAAACGCGCCCGCCTCCATCGCGTCGAAGGCAAGCTTTCGACGCAGCTGATCCGCTTCCGCATTGCCGACGGCAACAAGCGCCTCGGCCAGCTCGATGCGCGGGGCAAGGCGGCGGAGCGGCGTCATCTCTCCGATCTGACGCGGCGTCTCGACGGCATGGGCAAGCTCTTGCAGTCCTATTCCTATCAAGGCGTGCTGGAACGCGGTTATGCGGTCGTCCGCGCCGCCGACGGCAAGCCGGTGCGCGGCTCCGCGGGCCGCAAGGCAGGCGAGGCGCTGAGCGTCGAATTCGCACGCGAAGACCGCCTCGGTGTCATGGTGAACGGCGATGCGCCCATCGCCGCGCCGTCTCGGTCCCGGAAAAAGGCGGACGATGCGGGGCCGCAGGGCAGCCTGCTTTGAATCTCGAACGTCTCCACGCTAGGATGCGCGCATGAACAGAATCGACAAGACGAGCGGCGGCGGGCAGGCCGAAATTGTATATGGCGACGGCGAATTTCACGTCGTGCGGCCGGGGGCCTATGTCATATGCGCCGTCACGGCTGCACATATCTCGCTCGACGATCTGCGCTATTGGAGCGTCGATCTTCAGGAAGCCTATGCAAGCCCTGAAGCCTCGCTGAAGCGCCATCAGGAAAAGCATCTCGTGAAATGAAGCGGCGTCTCGTCTTCGCGCTGGCCATGATGGCGAGCCTTGCCGCCATGCCCGCGCGCGCGGACGTGGCCTTGAAAGGGTTCGTCGAGCAGGGCGCGCTTGTCGTCGGCAAGACGGAACCCGGCGCGCGCGTGACGCTCGACGGCGCTGCCGTCATGGTTTCCAGGCGCGGCTATTTCGCCATCGGCTTCGATCGCGATCACGGACCCAGGGCGAAGCTCACCGTCACATCGCCGGGCGGGAAAACCGAAACGAAAAATCTCGCCGTCGCGCCGCGCGCCTGGAACGTGCAGAAGATTTCAGGTATCGCCCCCAAATATGTGACGCCGCCCGACGAACAGATCGCGCGCATCAAGCGCGAACAGGCGCTTAAGCTCGCCGCGCGCCCGCGCGACACCGACGAGGACTGGTTCGCCGGAAAATTCATCTGGCCAGCCAAAGGTCCGATCAGCGGCGTCTTCGGCAGCCAGCGCATTTTCAACGGCGAGAAGCGCAATCCGCATTACGGCGTCGATGTCGCAGCGCCGATGGGCGCGAAGGTCGTCGCGCCCGCCGACGGCATCGTCCGCCTTGCAGAGCCCGACATGTTCTTTGAAGGCGGGTTGATTTTCATCGATCACGGGCAGGGCGTCGTCAGCATGATAATGCATATGTCGCGCATTGACGTGAAGGCGGGTCAGCGCGTCAGGCAGGGCGACACGCTGGGTGCGGTCGGAAAATCGGGCCGTGCGACGGGCCCGCATATGCATTGGGGCATGCTCTGGCGCGGCGAGCATGTCGATCCCTCGCTGCTGATCGCGGGCGTCGATGCAAAGGGCGCGCAGCCCGGCATGCAGGCGAAATAGCCTCACTCCGCCCAGCGGTTATGCAGCCAGAACCAGTTCTCCGGCTTCTCGCGGATGCGCGCCTCCAGAAAATCATTGAGCACCTGCGTGATGCGCAGCACTTCGCTCACGGGCTCCGCATCCTTGTCGACGTCGATCCGCGGATAAACGGTGACGCGGAAATGCGCGCCCTTCAGCCGTTCGATGCAGGCGGGAAAAAGCGCCGTGCCGTTGCGCACGGCGAGCCCGCCCGGCGCCGATGTCGTCATCGACGGAATACCGAAGAGTTTCGCCTCGACGCCGTCATTCATCTTCTGGTCGAAGAGCATGGCGACGAAACCGTTGCGGCGCAGGATGTTCAGCAGATCGCGCGCGCCCTTGCGGCCCTTCGGAATCTGCACCGAGCCGCTGATTGCGCTGCGCATGTCGAGCATCCACTGATTGACGTAAGGATTATTGGCGGGGCGATAAAGCTCGCCGCCGGTAAACCCTTCGAGATACATCGCAACCGGCAGGAGCTCGAAATTGCCAAAATGCCCCGAGAGCAACAGGCCGCCCTGACCGGATTGCTTATGGGCGCGCAAACCCTCGACGCCGACGACCTCGATGCGATGGCGTTCCTTAGGCCGATGAAATTTATCGAGATGCGCATATTCAAACGCGACGCGTCCAAGATTGTCCCACATGGCGGTGACGATGCGCTCGACATCCGCTTCCGAAAGCTCCGGCATGGCGCGCGCGATGCGCCGACGAGCGCGCCGGGTGATGCCGAGGCGCGGCCCGATGCTGCGCCCTATCCAGCCGCCCATCGCCGAAGCGGCGTCGAGGCCGGGCAGGCGCAGCAGCGCCAGCAGAGTTTTAAGCAACCACGCTTCAAGGCGGTGTCGAAGATTTTTGCGTGTCATCGTCATCAGGGCTTATAGCCGCGCCGGGCGGCGGCGACGGCGTCCCGGATCAGCGTTTCAAAAGCGGCGAAGTCGTCGATCAGCGCGCGGATGCCGACGGTCTTGACCGTATCGCGCAAGCGCGCCCGCGCGCTGCCTTCAGGCGCATGAAGCAGACGGACGCGATCCTTCTCCGTCGTCGCCAGCGTCGCATTGAGATCGCGCGCGCGAACGAGAAGCGCCTGCGCATCGGCCTCGCTGAACATATGGTGATCGGGAAAACTCTCGGTGGCCAGGACATCGGCATGAAGCTCGCGCAAGGTCGCGTAGAATTTCTCGGGCCGTCCGATGCCCGCGAAGGCCAACACTGGCAATCCGTCAAGCTCCGGTGCGGGACGTGCCCGCAGGATGGCGCGGAAAACCGGCAAGGCGCGATTGCGGGCCCGGGCCGCCAGATCGTCCGCCGCATGGCCGCGCCCGACAATGACGACGGCGCTGGTTCGCGCCAAAGCATCGGCGGCGCGCTCGCGCAAAGGGCCCGCCGGAATGAGCCTTCCATTGCCGAGGCCGAAATGCGCATCGACGACGAGCAGCGACACGTCTTTTTCGAGCGACGGATTCTGGAAGCCGTCATCCATGATGATGAGCTGCGCACCGGCACGGGCGGCTGCGGCCGCGCCTTCGGTGCGGTCGGCCGAAACCCATGTCGGCGCGACGGCGGCGAGCAACAGCGGTTCGTCACCGACATCGACGGCAGTGTCGCGCGCGAGATCGACGCGCAGCGGGCCATGCTCGCGCCCGCCATAGCCGCGTGTCAGGAAATGCACCGCTTCACCCGATTCGATGAGACGTTCGGCGAGCGTCAGCGCCAGCGGTGTCTTGCCCGTGCCGCCCGCCGACAGATTGCCGACGCAGATGATCGGCACGGCGGCGCGCTCCGGCGTCGCGTAATGGCGGCGGATGCGCCCGGCCGCGCCCCAGAGATAGGCGGCGGGGGCGAGCAGGCTCGGCAGGATCGAAACCTCGCCGGCGCGGGGATGTTGCCAGAAGCGCGGTTCACGCATGAGCGGCCGCGTCTTTCTCCGCAGCGGGCGGCGGCGGCAACAGAGCGGTGAGCGCGGCAAGCGTTACACGCGTGGCATCGTTCGACGCGCTGACGATGCGCTCGGCATCGGCTGCGCGCCTGTCGCGCGTCACCGTATCGTCAAGCAGCGCGGCGACGGCTTCGGCAAGCTGAGACGCATCGGCAATGCGGATCAGCGCATCGCCTTCGGCAAATTGGGCGAAGGCTTCGGCGAAATTGAAATCGCTCGGCCCCGCGATCAGCGCCGAACGAAGCCGCGCCGGCTCGAAAGGATTGTGCCCGCCGGTCGGTACGAGCGTTCCGCCGATGAAAACAATGTCGGCGAGCCGATAAAAAAGCCCGAGCTCGCCCAACGTGTCGGCAAGATAGATATCCGTCTCCGGCTCGATGGCGTCGCCTGTGGCGCGCTGGGCGATGCTGAGGCCGCGCTTGCGAAGTCCGGCGGCGATGGCCTCGCCCCGCGCCGGATGACGCGGCACGATCAGCGTCAGAAGGCCCGGATGCGCGACCGCGAGAAGCCCGTGAACTTCGGTGGCGACGGCTTCCTCGCCCTCATGCGTATTGGTGGCGAGCCAGACAGGGCGCACACCGATGGCGGCGCGGAGAGCGCGAAGTTCCGTCTCGTCGGCCGTCAGCGGCGCGGCGTCATGTTTGATATTGCCCGGCGTCTCGACGGGCGATGCGCCAAGCGCCGCGAGACGCGCCGCGCTCGCCTGATCTTGCGCCATCACCACGGAAAACCGCGTCAGAAGATCGCGGATCGTCGCCGGAAAACGCTGCCAGCCCTGAAAGCTGCGTTCGGTGATGCGCGCATTGATGAGAGCGAGCGGCGTGCCGCTTTCATGCGTGGCGGTGATGAGGTTCGGCCAGAATTCGGATTCGACCCAGACGCCGAGATCGGGCCGCCAATGCGCGAGAAACCGTGCGCAATAATCTGGATGATCGAGCGGCACATATTGATGGATCGCGCCTTGCGGCAGACGCTCTTGCATCAGCCGCGCCGATGTCACCGTGCCGGTGGTGATGAGCACATGAAGCCCGGTGCGCGCCGCCAGCAGCCCTTCGATCAGCGGCAACACCGAAAGCGATTCACCGACGCTTGCCGCATGGATCCAGACGAGAACGCCGCCGGGCCGTGCGACGGAGGCGACGCCGCGCCGCTCTTCAAGCCGCGCTGAATCTTCCTTGCCGCGATTGAGCCGCCGCGACAGCAGATAGGGAACGGCGGGGCCGACCGCGCGTGTCGCCAGCCGGTAGGCGAGAAGGCCGAGACCCGGACGCCGCGCGGGCGCATGCGACGCCGCGGCGTTCACGGCTCGCGGGCTCCCGCGTCGGGCAGCGCCGGAAGCCGACCGACGATGCGATCCGCTTCTTCGGCCACCGCGTTCAAGCCGTTCTCGACGCTGAGCCGCGCGGCTTCGAGCATCTCGGGATCGGCGTCACGCGGCACATAGATGGGATCGCCCCAGACGATCGCACCCTTGGTGAAGGGAAGATTGATCGTGAACTTGTCCCAATTGTTCAGCTGAATGCGCGCCCGCGTCGTCGCCGCGACAGGCACGATGGGACGGCCGGAGAGCCGCGCCAGCATCACGATGCCGTCGCCGGCGCGCCGCGCCGGGCCGGGGGGTAGATCGGCGGTCATGCCGACGGAAATATTCTCGCCAAGCGCCCGTACCATGGCGCGCAAGGCGCCCGCGCCGCCCTTGCCTTTATATTTGTGCCGCCGCTCTTCGCCCTTGGGCACACCCGAGCCGCGGATCGTGCCGACGCCGAGATAATGCATGATCTTCGACACGATCTCGCCGTCGCCGTGCCGCGAGACGAGAATGCGCATCTCGCGCCAATTGTGCCAGAAGGTCGGCAGGATGAGATTCTGCCCGTGCCAGGTTGCGCCGATGAAGGGCTCGTCGCTGGTCCAGAAGCGCTGGGCGATGTCGCCGCGCCGCACTTCAAAGCGGCTCGTGCGGCGCACGAATTTGATGAGCATGGCGGCGGTGAATCCGACCGCTGTTTTAAATGCTTCGCTTTGCACAATGCGTTTGCCGGCCATCGTGAACTTCACTCTCCGGCGACAAATGCTTTGGGCGCGGCGAGCGGCGTGTCGTCCGCCTCTTCTTCGTCGCGCGCGAATTGCGAGCGGGAGAGTTCGGCATAAAGCCCGCCTTTGGCGACAAGCTCGCCATGCGTGCCCTGCTCCAGAACGCGTCCGCCCTCGATCACGTAGATATTGTTGGCATGTTTGATGGTCGACAGCCGGTGCGCGATGACAAGCGTCGTGCGGCCTTCCATCAGCTTTGACAGAGCTGTCTGCACCTGAAGCTCCGACGTCGTGTCGAGCGCCGAGGTCGCCTCATCGAGTAGCAGGATCGGCGCGTTCTTCAGCATGGCGCGCGCGATGGCGATGCGCTGGCGCTGCCCGCCCGAGAGCCGGAAGCCCGCTTCGCCGACCGATGTGTCGTAGCCGTTCGGCAGCGTCATGATGAAGTCATGCGCCGCCGCGTTGCGCGCCGCCGCGACGATCTCGTCGTCGCTCGCCTCAGGACGCCCATAGGCGATATTGGCCCGTACCGTGTCGTCGAAGAGGAAGGGGTCTTGCGTGACGAGCGAACTTGCCTGCCGCAGCGAGGCGACGGTCACGTCGCGGATATCCTGTCCGTCAATGGCGATGCGGCCCTGCGTCGGATCGTAGAAGCGCGGCACCAGATTGAGCGTCGTGCTCTTGCCGCCGCCCGACGGGCCGACCAGCGCCACCGTATGACCTTTGGGAATGTCGATGCTGATATCGCTGAGCGCTCGCGTCCCGTCGCCATAGGCAAAGCTCACGCGCTCGAAGCGCACCGCGCCATCGGTGATGTGCAACGGCTTCGCATCGGGCGCCGAGAAAATCTCCGGCTCGATATCGAGGATCGGGAAAACGCGCGTCGCGGCGGCGACGCCTTCCTGCATCGTCGTCTGCGTATTGGCGACCGTCTTCAACGGCTGATAAGCGAGCATCAGCGCCGAGATGAAGGCGACGAGTTCGCCCGATGTCAGCGGTCCGTGAATGACACTGAGGCCGCCGAAATAAATCACGCCCGCGATGCCGACGCCTGACAGCGCTTCGGTGAGCGGGCTCGCCGCCGCCTTGGCGCGGAAGCCGCGCATCATGTGGCGCAACACGGTGCGCACCGTCTGGTCGACACGTCCGATCTCGCGGTCTTCCTGGCCATAAGCCTTGACGACGCGAATGCCGCCCAGCGCTTCGGAGATCAGCGCCGAAAGATCGCCCGCACCCTCAAGGCTCTGGCGGCTCGCCTTGCGCGTCTTCTTGCCAAGCTTGCGCATGTAGAGAATGCCGAAAGGGATGACCGAGCAGGCAAGCAGCGCCAGCTTCCAGTTCATGAAGAAAATCGCGCCCATCAGCGCGACGACGGTGAGCAGGTTCTGCGTGAAGTCGATGACCGACATGGTGACCGCGTCGCGGACGCGCGCCGTGTCGTTCATGAAGCTTGAAATGAAGCGCCCCGAATGCGTGCCCGAAACCCAGGCGAGATCCGCTTTGACGATGCGTGCGAACATGCGCGACTGGATCGCCGAGATAATCCTCTGGCCGATGGCCATTTTGGTCAGGTTCGAGGCATAAGCCGCCGCGCCCTTGAAGGCGCTGGCGCCAATGGTGGCCAGGGAAATCAGCACCAGCATCGTCTGGTTTTTCTCGGTCAGCACATCGTCGAAGACATATTTGATGAGGATCGGCAGCACGCCCGTCGAGGCGGCAACCACGGAACTCGCGATCAGCGAGGTGAGGACGAGCTTCCAGTTGGGCAGCAGATAGTCGCGCGTCGTCCGTCGCAGCACATCCAGCGTCTTGAGATATTCGGCAGGCGGCGCAACTTTGCTCCGCGTGGGCGCCCGGCGCTGGTCCGTGGCCCCGCCGGTTTCTTGCCCCGGTAAGGTCGTTTCGTTCAACTGTGGCCTCATGTTGCGATGCGAGCGGACCATATCACGCCGGTCTTGCATGCGCCACCTTGAGCGGCCTGACGATTTAAAGGTAAACGCCCACGCCCATTGGGCTTTTCGGCCTGGATAGAGCGCCGGGCCTTAACGATTGAGAAGCCAGACGGCGATGGTCAGATAGGTCGCAAACAGGCTCCAGGCAAGATAGGGAAGGAGGAGCAGCGCAGCGAGCCGGCTCAACGGCCAGAAAACGAAAGCGGTGGCGGCGACCGTCGCGTCGAGCGCGAAAATCTCGAAAACCGCGAGACCGGGACTATGTAGGCCGAAGAAAAGCACGCTCCAGGCGAAATTCAGCATCAGCTGGGCGGCAAAGAGTGCCAGCGCCGCGCCCGCCGCGTTGAGGCTGCCCGCCGCCCGCCAGGCAAGCCATCCGGCGATGCCGATGAGGAAGAACAGGAAATTCCAGACGATCGGAAAGACCCAGTTGGCGGGCGTAAGCTCCGGTTTGGCGATGCCCGCATACCATGTGTCGATATTGGCCGTCGTCACCGCGCCGCCCGCCGCCGCGCAGCCGAAAACCACGCCGAGAAAAACGAACAGCATCAGGATCGACAGAGCGACGCCCGGCGTCTTGTTGGGTTCGGGAAAAGAGGCCCCGGAGCCGATGCCGCGAAGATTGCTCATTCGGCGTGTGTTCCCTCATCTTCCTCTGGGTCCATCAGGCGATGCAGATGGACGATGAAATAGCGCATATGCGCGTTATCGACCGTCTTCAGCGCCGCCGACTTCCAGGCCCGGTGGGCGCTGGCATAGTCGGGAAAAACGCCGACCACGTCGACGGCCTCGGTGTCGCGGAATTCGGTCCCACCCAGCTCCTTGAGCTCACCGCCGATGACGAGGTGCAGAAGCTGTTTTGACATCGTTTGCCCGTTTGGAATGCGCCAGGATTCGTGGCCACTGTACCATGCGTTTGAACGACCGTCGCCGGGGACCGGGAACCAGAAGCGCGCCCGAACCGTTTCGGTTTAATGGCAAAACCGCCCATCTGAAGACGGAGGCTCGACGTGGCCCGACGCGCAACCAAAAACCGGACGCCCGCAAAAAAGCGCCACCCTGTTTCGGGCAGCGCCGGGCGCCCCCTCTGGACGGGCCAGCTCCGCCTTGCCCTCGTCTCCGTGCCGGTGCTGCTCTACTCCGCCACGAAGAGCGGGGCGCGGCTCGCCTTCCATCAGGTCCACAAGCCGTCCGGCAAACGCATCCGCTACGAAAAGACGGTGCCGGGCATCGGCGCGGTCGATACCGACGAGATATTCAAGGGCTATGAAATCTCGAAAGGCCATTACGTCGTGCTGAGCGACAAGGACTTCGATCAGGTGAAGATCGAGGCGCGCAAGACCTTCGACCTTGTCCAATTCGTCGATTATTGCGAGATCGACCCGATCTACTTCGACAAACCTTATTACGTCGTGCCCGATGGCGATCTTGCTGAAGACGCCTATCGTGTCTTCCGCGATGCCTTGCGCTCGACGCAAAAAATGGGCATCGGCCAGTTCGTCATGCGGGGTCGCGAATATATCGCGGCGCTGAAACCTTGCGGCGACGGCATGCTGATCGAAACCCTGCGCTTTGCCGACGAGGTGCGCGAAGCCGCACCGCTTTTTGCCGATATCGGCAACGCGAAATCCGACACAGAGCTGCTCAATCTGGCGAAAGAACTCATCAAGCGCAAAAGCTCGGCCTTCGATCCCGAAGACTTCAAGGACAAATATACCGACGCGTTGCGCACGCTGATCGAGGCGCGGGCGAAGAAGACGAAACCCGTCGAGGTCGAAGACGACGAATTGCCGTCGGAAGGCGCGCAGGTGATCGATCTGGTCGAGGCGCTGAAGCGCAGCGTGCGCGGCAACAAACGGGCAAAGACACCCGCCAGGTCGAGCGCCGCCAAGACGAAGCCTGCCAAGGCGAAACCGCACCGAAAGGCCGGTTGAGATGGCGCGCGCGCGGAAAGACGCGCTCTCGGTTTACCGCAAGATGCGGCGCTTCGCCGATACGCCCGAACCTTCCGGCGGCGAGGCGTCGAAGGGCCGCAACATCTTCGTCGTCCAGAAGCACGATGCGACGCGGCTCCATTACGACTTCCGCCTCGAGCTCGGCGGCGTGCTGAAAAGCTGGGCGGTGACGCGCGGCCCGAGCCTCGACCCGGCGGACAAACGCCTCGCCGTGCGCACTGAAGATCATCCGATGAATTATGCCGGTTTCGAAGGCATCATTCCGGCGAAGAACTATGGCGCGGGCACGGTCCTGCTCTGGGATCGCGGCACATGGACGCCCATCGGCGACGCGGAAGATGGGTTGAAGCGCGGCAAACTCGAATTCTCGCTTTCGGGCGAGCGCATGAAAGGCAACTGGGTGCTGGTGCGCATGCGCGGCAAGGAAAAGGAGAAGCGAGAGAACTGGCTTCTCATCAAGGAGAAGGACAAGTTCGCCAAGGAAGGCCGCGCGCTGACCGAAGCCTTCACCACCAGCGTGGAATCGAAACGCAACCTCGCCGAAATCGAGAAAAATCCGAAATCGAAAAGCTGGACCTCGAGCAAGAGCAAGGAAAAGCCCGCCGCCAAAAAGCCAACAGCAAAAAAGAAAACCTCCTCGAAGAAGCTGGCCGCCGCGCCGAAATTCCAGACGCCGCAACTCGCAACCCTTGTCGATGAACCGCCGACGCAAGAGGGTTGGGTCTTCGAGGTGAAGTTCGACGGCTACCGCGCGTTGCTCTCGGCCTCCGGCGAGAAGACGCGCTTCTTCACCCGCACGGGCCTCGACTGGACCGAAAGGTTTCGGGGCCTCGTCCCGGCCGCGCAGGCGCTCGACCTCGACGGCGCGCTGATCGACGGTGAAATCGTCGCCCTCGACAAGGATGGCCGCAGCAATTTCAGCCGCTTGCAGGAGACGCTGCGCGATGGCGCGGGCAAGCTCGCTTTCTTCGCTTTCGATCTTTTGTCTCTCGGCGGCAGGGATTTGCGCAAACTGCCGCTGCTCGAACGCAAGGAAAAGCTGAAGGCGTTGCTCGGCCCGGCGCGCAAGGGTCCGATTTTCTATTCAGATCATGTCGAGGAGGACGGCGCGGCGATGCTTGCGACCCTCTGCGAGAAGGGCTTTGAAGGCATCATCGCCAAACGCGCCGACGACACATATCGCGGCGGTCGCGGCAAAAGCTGGCTGAAGATCAAATGCGCCAACGATCAGGAAATGGTGATCGGCGGCTATCGTCCCTCGACGCGCGGGCGGCCTTTCTCATCGCTGCTTCTCGGCGTCCATGAACGCGGCACGCTGCGCTATGCGGGCCGTGTCGGCACCGGCTTCGATGAAGCCGATTTCGACGAGCTCACAAAACGCTTTCGCACGCTTGCGTCAAAGACCTCGCCTTTCGATGGCGAGGTGCCGCGCGAAGTCGTCCGCGAAGCCGTCTGGTTGAAGCCGAAACTCGTCGCCCAGATCGGCATCGCCGAATTCACCGGCGACGGCATCGTCCGCCATGCGCGCTATCTCGGCTTGCGCGGCGACAAGAAGGCGGCTGAAGTGAAGGCGGAAAAACCGACGCTTCTCACAAAGGTCGCTCCGGCCATGCAGAAGAAAGACGCGAAGTCGAACGTCATTCACGGCGTGACGCTGACCCATCCCGACAAGATCCTCTATGAGGATCAGGGCACGACGAAGCGCGACCTCGCCGCTTATCTCGATCTCGCCTGGCCGCATATGAAACCTTTCATGCAGGATCGTCTGCTGAGCCTTGTGCGCTGCCCCGATGGCAGCGGCGGAAAATGTTTCTTCCAGCGTCATATCGGCGCCGGGCTGCAAAGCCAGTTCAAAACGATGAATGTCGAGCTGAAAAATGCCCATGAAGATTACATCTACCTGCATGACGAAAAGGCGTTAATCACGGCGGCGCAGATGGGTGTGCTGGAATTTCATATCTGGGGCTCGAAGATCGACAAGATCGATTTGCCCGACCGCATGGTCTTCGATCTCGACCCCGCGCCCGATGTGAATTTCGGCACGGTGAGCGAGGCGGCGGTGCTGATGCGCGATGCGCTCGACGCGCTGGGCCTGAAAAGTTTTCCGCTTCTCTCGGGCGGCAAGGGCATTCACGTTGTCGTGCCGATCCGCCCGAAATATCCCTGGCCGGTGATAAAACAATTCACCCGGGCGCTGGCCGAGAAATTCGCTGAAAGCGAGCCGAAGCGCTTCATCGCCAATATGAGCAAGGCCAAACGCAAGGGGCTTATCTTCATCGACTATCTGCGCAACGACCGGACCTCGACCGCGATCGCCCCCTATTCGCCTCGCGCCCGCGAAAATGCGCCGATCGCATGGCCGATAGACTGGGATGAACTCGATGGCGTTTCGGCTTCGAACGAAGTCCATATGGAGGAGGCGAGGGCCCGGCTCGAAAAAGGCGAGGTGAGCTGGAAAGCTTATGCAAAGACCCGTCAGGGCCTTAAGCAATCGGCGCTCAACGCATTGGAGATCGATGTGAAATCTCTCACACGATAAGCGCGGGCACGATAAGCGTGCGGAACGCCATCGCGCGCCAGCCGTTTCTCTCCCGATGCCTTTCGAAATGGAGAGCAAGATGGCGCGCCTGCAACCTTTGAAGAACACCTCCGCGACGGCGGAAAAACACCGCAAGCTTCAAAAGCAGGTCGATAAGGCCGACAAGAAGAAGCCCAAGGAAGAGAAAAAAGGCGCGATGCAGGCAGGCGCGCGCAAATATCCCGAGCCGCCATTCCCCAAGCAACATCTTCCCAAGCCCGGCCACGAGGCCGTGCTGACACCGCCGCCCATGTATGAGGCGCCTTACTACAAGGGCTCCGAAAAACTCAAGGACAAGGTGGCGATCATCACCGGGGCGGATTCCGGCATCGGTCGATCCGTCGCCACGCTCTTCGCGCGCGAAGGAGCGGACGTCGCCGTCATCTATCTCGATGAACATGAAGATGCCGAAATCACCAAACAGGCCGTCGAGGCGGAAGGCAGACGCTGCCTGCTGATTGCAGGCGACGTCTCGAAACGCAAATTCTGCGAAAAGGCCGTCGCGCAGGTTATCTCGGAATTCGGCCAGCTCGATGTGCTCGTGAACAATGCCGCCTTCCAGCTTCACGTCTCGGAATTTGAAGACCTCACCGAGGAGCATTTCGACAAGACGCTAAAGACGAACCTTTATGGCTATTTCCACATGGCGCAAATCTGCGTGCCGCATATGAAGAATGGCGGCGCGATTGTAAATAACGGCTCCGTCACCGCGCTTCAGGGCAGCAAGGAACTGATCGATTATTCTATGACCAAGGGTGGCATTCACGCTTTCACGCGCTCGCTCTCGGGGTTGCTGATGGCGCGCGGCATTCGCGTCAACGCCGTGGCGCCCGGCCCGGTCTGGACGCCGCTCAACCCGGCGGACAAATCGGACGTGTCGAAATTCGGCGCGCAGGCGAAGATGAAACGCCCGGCCCAGCCCGAAGAACTCGCACCCGCCTTCGTCTTTCTCGCCTCGTCGCATTGCTCAAGCTACATCACGGGCGAAATCCTGCCCGTCATCGGCGGATATTGAAAATGGCTGAAGCGTGCATCGAGAGTTCTTTGGTGGAGCGCGCCCGGGAAGTCGTGCGGTTGTTGAAGAAAAAGAATTTGAGCGTCGTCACGGCCGAGTCCTGCACGGCAGGTCTGATTTCCGCCGTTCTTTCTCAGGCGGAGGGCGCGGGCGATGTGCTGCATGGCAGCTTCGTCACCTATACGAAGGCCAATAAGAGAATGGCGCTGGGTGTGGATGAGGATCTTCTCAAGGAGAGGGGCAGCGTCAATGCGGAGGTGGTCCGGCAACTTGCTTGCGGCGCGCTCGACCGGTCTCCCGCCGATATGGCGATTGCGGTCAGCGGCGTCCTGGGCCCGGATACCGATGAAGACGGAAATCCCGTCGGCCTCATCTTCTTCGCAACCTGCCGCAGAAACGGAGAACCGAAAACTCTGCGGCGCGATTTCGGCAAAAAGCCGCATGACGTCCTGCGGCGCGGCACTGTCATGCAGGCGCTGGATTTGCTGCAAGCCTCCGCGCTGGAAGATCAGGCTGGAAGCGTCAGCGCGCCGACGCGGGCGAATAGCGGTTCGTAAAGCGTTGGCCCTGCGGCGATGAAACTGCGATGACGCGGCAATTCGCGATTGTAGGTCAGGGGCTTGCCTTCATGGCTGGTGAAGCGTCCGCCCGCCTCAAGCAATATGAGTTCGGCGGCGGCAAGGTCCCAATCGTTCTTGGTGTTGAGCGCGATCGCGGCGTCGGCAGCGTCGCAAGCGACGAGCGCGATCCGGTAAGCGACGGAATTGCGCTCGATGATCTCCATGTCGGGCCAGGCTTCGGGCCAGGCCGGATGTTTGAACATCGGCCCATGCGCCGCCATGCGCGCGCCTGCTATATCGCCGCGCGTGCCGACGCGGATCGGCACGCCGTTCAGCGTCGCGCCCTTGCCGGTTTCGGCCTCGAAGAATTCATCGGTCGCCGGGTTGAACAGCGCCGCCAGCACAGGCCGCCCGTCTTCGACCAGCGCCACGGAGACGGCGAAATGCGGCTTGCCCTTGGCAAAGGCCCGCGTGCCGTCGATCGGATCGACGACCCAGACGCGGCGTCTCGTCAGCCGCGCCGGATCGTCTTCGGTTTCTTCCGAAAGCCAGCCGTAATCGGGCCGCGCCAGCGCGAGGTCTTTGTACAACTGGTCGTTCACCGCGATGTCGGCTTCGGTGACGATGCTGTCGCCGGTCTTCATCCAGGTTTTGAGCTTGGTCTGATAATAGCCGAGCGCGATGCGCCCCGCCTCGCGCACGGCCGTGACGAGCAGCTTGCGGTCTTCGTCGCGCGTGAACTCAGGTGCCGGCAACGGTCATGCCCTCCACGCGAATGGTGGGGGCATTGGTGCCGTCGCGGAAAACGAGGTCGCTGGCGGGCGTGAGATTGAGGAACATGTCCTTCAGATTGCCCGCCACGGTGATTTCGCTGACGGGGAATGTGAGCTTGCCGTTCTCGATCCAGAAGCCCGACGCGCCGCGGCTATAGTCACCGGTGACGCCGTTGATGCCCATGCCGATCATCTCGGTGACGTAAAAGCCTTCCTTGATGTCGGCAATCAATTCTTCCGGCGGGAGTTTGCCTGCCGCCATGTAGAGATTGGTCGTCGAAGGCGAGGGCGGTCCGCCCGTGCCGCGCGCCGCATGGCCTGTCGTCGTCAGACCCAGCTGCCGCGCCGACGATGTATCGAGCAGCCACGTCGTCAGCACGCCGTCTTCGATGAGCCGCGTCAAACGGTTCTGAACGCCTTCGCCGTCGAAGGGTTTGGAGCGCATTCCGCGCTTCCTGTGCGGATCGTCAACGATCTCGATGCCTTCGGCGAAAACGCGCTTGCCCATCGACTGCTGCAGAAAGCTGGTCTTGCGCGCAATGCCCGTGCCGGAAATCGAACCCGCGAAATGCCCGACGAGACCCGCCGAGACGCGCGGGTCGTAAACGATGGGCACGGCCTGCGATTTGACCTTGCGGGGGCTGAGACGGCGCACCGCGCGGTCGCCCGCCGACTTGCCGATGACGGCAGGCGAGCCGAGATCGGAAAGATGCCGCACGGCGGAGTAATCGTAGTCGCGCTCCATCCCCGTGCCTTCGCCCGCGAGTACGGAAGCCGAAACCGAAAACGACGTGCCGGAATAGGAGCCCGAGAAGCCTTCGCTGGTGACGAGTGCAACGCCCGAGCGTCCCCAGCTGGCGCCCGCGCCGCCGGAATTCGTCACGCCCGCAACGGCGAGCGCGGCTTCTTCAGCTTCGGCGGCGAATGCCGCAAGTTCTTCGGCTGTCGGCACATGCGCCGCGTCGTCAATGTCGAGATCGGCGGTGCTGCGCGACAGCAGCGCCTTGTCGGCGAGCCCGGCATAAGGATCTTCCGGCGCGATGCGCGCCATGGCGACGACGCGCTCGATCAGCGGCCCGAGCGAGCGCTCGGAAAGATCGGTGGTCGAGACGGTCGCCTGACGCTGGCCGATGAAAACGCGCAAACCGACATCGCGCCCTTCCGAGCGTTCGACGTCTTCGAGTTTGCCGAGCCGCCACGAAACGCCGAGCGATTGGCCTTCGAGCACGATCGCTTCGGCAGCCTCGGCGCCCGCTTTCAGGGCGCGGGAGACGAGCATCGAGGCGTCGTCGAGAACGCTGGTTTGGGAAGACGGCGCGTTTTGCGGCCTGGACATGGGCGAGCGGGCTCTCGTTGAGGAATGAAGAAGCCCAAAGGAAAGGGCCCCGCCTTTATATAGGTCGGGGCCCCTGCCGGATACTAGAGGCCAGAGCCTCAGAGAAGCGCGTAATAGAGGCAGGCGACGCCCGCGATGAGCTGGGCGAGCCAGGTCAGCACGGTGCCGATGAGGCGCGGCGGCGTCGATTTGCCGGCGGCGCTTGTGAGCCCGATGGCATGCAGGATGCGACCCACCGTCAGCAGCAGGCCGACGACATGGATCACATAGATCGAGCCGGACAGTAAATGCAGCGCGACAAGGCCGATCAGGATGATCGGCGTATATTCGACGTTGGTGATATGGGCGCGATTGGCGTTGTAAAGCGCGCTATCCTCACCCGTGCCGGTCATCACATTCGAGCGCACCCGGTTCGCCGAGACGCGATAGGCGAGGAACAGATTGATGAGCAGATTGATACCGATATAGACGCCGATGATTTCGAGCGAATAGCTCAGCATGAGACCCTCCGATGGTGGTCGCGCCGGCTTTTTCTTGTGCCGTGGCGTGATTCGTTGTTCTGCCGCAGAAAGCTATCATGGCGGCCCGGATTATGGCACCCGACGGAACGCTTCAAGAAGACGTGACTTTGTACGCCACCGATATATCGAGCATGATGGCGTCCCGATCTGGAATGCCCGATCTGGTCTGATCCGGCCCGGCCCCCCCCCGAGTATGAAAGCCGCGATGCAGCTTGCAAACACCGCCCTCCGCTTCGGCCTCGTCGCCGTCGCCCTGCATTGGCTGATCGCGCTGCTGTTTCTGGCGATGATCGCCATCGGCCTCACCATGACGAGCCTGCCGCTTGTCCATCCATGGACCTTCCCGCTCTACCAGCTGCACAAGTCGATCGGCGTCACGATCTTCGCCCTCGTCGTGCTGCGCCTCGCATGGCGGGTCGCGGGGCAGGTGCCGCCGCTACCCGTGACCCTGAAGCCATGGGAGCGCGCCGCCGCTTATCTCACCCATTACGGCCTCTATGCGGTGCTGCTCGCCATGCCGCTCACCGGCTGGATCACGGTCTCCGCTTCGCCCTATGGCATCCCGACGATCCTCTACGGCTATGTGAAGCTCCCCCACCTCGGTTTTGTCGTCGCGAACGCCCATAAGGCGGCGATCGAAATGGCCGCCTCGTGGACGCATTGGGGATTGGCCTGGACCGCCATCGCGCTCGTCGCGCTTCATATCGCCGCCGCTCTGAAGCATCATTTCATTTTGAACGACGATGTGCTCACGCGCATGCTCCCCTCGCGCGCGCATTTTGAAAAAAGGTCACCACGATGATCCGTGTTCTCGCTTTCGCCGCCGCCATGATCGCCGCTACGCCGGCGCTCGCCGTCACTCAATGGGTGGCGCAGCCCGATCCCAAGACGATCTCATGGGAAGGCACGCAAGGCGGTAACAAGCTCGCCGGTCATTGCGAAAAATTCACGGCTGATATCGCCTTCGATCCGGCGGCGCTGGCGAATTCCGCCGTCAAGGTCACCATCGACACCGGCTCCTGCAAAACGGGGGAAGCGCAGAAGGACGAATATCTGCCGCAGGCAGGCTGGTTCAATGTCACGGCCTTTCCGAACGCGGTCTTCGAAGCCAAAAGATTCCGTCATGACGGCGGCGACCGGTATGCGGCGGACGGTACGCTGACGCTGAAGGGCGTCACCAAACAGGTCGCGCTCCTCTTCACGCTGAAGATCGACGGCGACAAGGCGCATGTCGTCGGCGTGACGACCTTGCAGCGTCTCGCCTTCGGCGTCGGCGACGGCTCGCAATTGTCGTCCGCCGATGTCGCGGGTCTCGACGTCAAGGTGAAGGTCGATCTTCACGCGACGAAGAAGTGAAACCGATGCTGAAAAAATTCGCACCCGCTCTTCTTGGTCTCGCGCTGGCCTCCTGCACGGCCATCGACGTCGTGACGCATTCGGTAAGCGACGATCCGGTGAAGGCGCCGGCGGGTACATATCAACTCGACCCGCATCACTGGAGTGTCCTCTTCGACGTCGATCACTTCGGCTATTCGCGTTTCGTGACCCGCTTCGATAAGGTCGAGGCCGCGCTCGACGCGGTGCCCGGCGCGCCGGAGAAAAGCCGCGTCAAGGTGACGATCAAGGCGGCGAGCGTCGACACCAACGATCCCGAACTCGACAAGATGCTGACCGGGCCGGATATGTTCGACGCCGCGAAATTTCCCGACATCGCTTTCGTCACAACCTCCGTCAAACGCACCGGTTCGAAGACCGGCGACATGATCGGTAACCTGACGCTGCACGGACAAACCCATCCCGTCACATTGGCCGTTACCTTCAACGGAAGCGCGCCCGATCCGCTGACGGGCGACGACACGCTCGGCTTCTCCGCCACCGGAAATTTCGACCGCTCGCAATGGGGCTTGTCTTCCTGGTGGCCCGCTGTCGGCAATGACGTCCACGTCGCCATTCAGGCGGAATTCATCAGGAAAAAATCCTGACGGCCCACACCGCGCTGGCCGTTGATTGAGCAGCCGCAACATAAGGGAGGGCAGGGTGCGCCAAATCGCCGATTGAACTTCGGCGCATCATTCTCCATGTTTTTATGCAAAGGGAGGAGGTCCGGGCCCCTCTGGCGATGGAGGCGTCCATCGCGATGTCGGACCTGAAGTCGCATTGCGCTGCCGCGGCGCACATATGACAAAGGTTCATCATGGAACTGCTCGGCACCCCCGTTTGGGCATGGGGGGCGTTCTTCTCAATCGTCGCTGCGTTGCTCGCCTTCGATCTCGGCATACTTCACAAGCGTGACAGGGAAATCGGCGTCCGCGAAAGCCTCTGGCTTTCGGCCGGCTATATCGCCGTCGCCTGTACCTTCGGCCTTGGCATCGGCCAGACGCTCGGACACGAACAAAGCCTTGAATTCTTTACCGGCTATTTCATCGAGAAATCGCTGTCGCTCGACAACGTCTTCGTGATCTCGCTGATCTTCACGGCCTTTTCCATTCCGCGCCTCTATCAGCATCGGGTGCTTTTCTGGGGCATCATGGGCGTCATTGTGCTGCGCGGATTGATGATCGGCATCGGCGCGGCGCTGATCGCGGAATTCCACTGGATTCTCTATGTCTTTGGCGGCTTCCTGGTCATCACCGGCATCCGCATGCTCTGCGAGAAAGAGCATGACAAGACGCTCGAAAGCCACCCCTTCGTGAAGTTTCTCCAGCGCCATGTGCGCGTCACGGAAAATCTCCACGGCCATGACTTCGCCGTCCGCCTGGCCGACACGAAAACGGGCCGCGTGGTCTGGCACGCGACGCCGCTGCTGCTGGCGCTGGTCCTCGTCGAATGCGCGGATGTGATGTTTGCCGTCGATAGCGTGCCCGCCGTCTTCGCGATCACGCAGGACCCGTTCATCGTCTATACGAGCAATATCTTCGCGATCCTGGGGCTCCGCGCGCTCTACTTCGCGCTCGCCGCCGTCATCCACCGCTTCGCCTATCTGAAATATGCGCTGGCGGCGGTGCTCATCTTTATCGGCGGAAAGATTTTCTATGCCGAACTGGTCGAAAAGGTTCCGGCGCTTCTGTCGCTGGGCGTCACGTTCGGATTGCTGGCGGCTGGCGTTCTCGTCTCGATGCTGAAGACCCGCACGCGCCCGGTTTAACCCGAAAGCCTAGCGAATGGACGCGGTTTCCTGCGGCAGGAAAGGAACAGGCGCGCCGAGCGGCGGCAGCTTCAAGGCATCCGCCGTCTTGAAGGTGCGCGGATCGAGATCGACCCAGATATAAGGCCGTTGACGCGACTGGCGCTTGTCCCAGCTATAGGGCGCGTATTGCCATTCCACGATCGCCCAGTTCTTGTTGTCGAGAACATATTCGCCGCGGTCCGTCACGACGGTGAGCACGGCATGGCCCGCGCCATCCCATTCCCTGACCGTCGTCAACAGCAGCGCATCTGCGGGCCAGCCCTTGGCGATCAGCAAACGGCGTTTTTCGAGCGCGAAATCTTCGCAGTCGCCGCCACGCTCATCGGCATAGTCCCAATGTTCCTTGGTGCCGTAGCGCGTCTCGTCGGAGACCTGCGGCAGCTTATTGACATAATCGTTGACGGCGTTGAGTTCGGACCAGCGCACTGCTGTCAGCGCGGGCGTCGCCGGCTTGTCGGTGCCACCTTCGCAAGCCTGTCTGTTGCGGAGGCAGAAATCGATGAAGCCGAAAGGCGGCGTGACTTCCTGCGCCGTCGGCATGGGCGCTTCGGGATTTGCAACCGTTGCAGGCTGCGCATCGGTCATCAATGATCCGGTCGCCAGTGCTCCGGTCGCATCCGCGTTCGTTTCAACGCAGGCGGACAGCAGCGCGACGGTGGCCACGGCAGACAGAAAACGAAACGCCAGAAAAGATTTCACGGCTCACCTCGCTCATGCGAACCCCCGGGATATCCAACCTCTGCCGTTAACCTTTCCGAAATCTTAACAACCGCGAAAACTCCATGCGATATGGAGCAAACGGAGCGTAACTACTCTGTATGCGGCTCACACCCGTTAACTTTGGTCACGCAAAAATGACGCTGGGTCACTTCCAGATCGGCTTTCCCGTGCCCGGAAGCCCGAGAGCGGACCACTTTCGCGTCACCTCGTCGATGACGTTTTGGTCCATGCGGATTTCGCGGCCCCATTCGCGTTTCGTTTCCGGCGGCCATTTGTTGGTGGCGTCGAGGCCGATCTTTCCGCCGAGGCCGGACTCTGGCGAGGCGAAGTCGAGATAGTCGATGGGCGTGCCTTCGATCAGCGTCACGTCGCGCACGGGATCCATCCGCGTCGAGATCGCCCACATCACTTCCTTCCAGTCGCGCGCGTCGATGTCGTCGTCCACGACGATGACCCATTTCGTGTACATGAACTGGCGCAGATAGGACCACGCTCCCATCATCACGCGCTTGGCATGGCCTGGATAAGCCTTCTTCATCGAGATTACGGCGATGCGATAGGAGCAGCCTTCGGGTGGCAACCAGAAATCGATGATCTCGGGGAACTGCTGTTGAAGCAGCGGAATGAAGACTTCATTGAGCGCTTCGCCGAGAATGGAGGGCTCGTCCGGCGGACGTCCGGTGAAGGTTGAGAGATAAATGGGATTGCGCCGCATGGTAATCGCCGAGACGGTGAAGACCGGAAATTTCTCGACGGAGTTGTAATAGCCGGTGTGATCCCCGTAAGGGCCTTCATCGGCATAATCGTCGAGCGAAACATGCCCCTCGATGACGATCTCGGCTTCAGCGGGCACTTTCAGCGGCACGGTCTTGCAATCGACAAGCTCGACCTTCTGCCCGCGCAGCAATCCGGCGAATTGATATTCCGAAAGCGTGTCGGGCACGGGCGTGACGGCGGCGAGGATGGTGCCCGGATCGGCGCCGATGACGCAGGCGACCGGCAGCGGTTCGGATTTCTCGCCCTTCCAGCGCGCATGATGCTGCGCGCCGCCGCGATGCGCGAGCCAACGCATGATCGTCTTGTTCCGGCTCAGCACCTGCATCCGGTAGATGCCGAGATTGTAATCGTCTTCACGCTTGTCGCCGGGGCCTTTGGTGACGACCAGCGGCCAGGTGATGAGCGGCGCGGGCTCATCCGGCCAGCAGGTCTGGATCGGCAGAGCATTCAGATCGATGTCGCCGCCGGTCAGCACCACTTCTTGACAGGGCGCGGAGGAAACCGTCTTCGGTTTCATCGTCATCACGGTTTTCAGAAGCGGCAGCATCGAAAAGGCTTCGCGGAAACCGCCCGGCGGTTCGGGCTGGCGCAGGAAAGCCAGCATCTCGCCGACTTCGCGCATGTCTTTGGCGGAACGCCGCTCGATCCCTCCCATGGTTACGCCCAGCGCCACGCGCTCGACCGTGCCGAAGAGATTGACCAGCACCGGCATGGAGGACGCCGTGCCGTCGGCCTTCAGCACATTCTCGAATATCACCGCCGGGCCCTTTTCGGCGAGCAGCCGCGTCTGGATTTCGGTCATTTCGAGAACGCTGGAGACGGGCGCCTTCACGCGCACGAGTTCGCCTTCGGCTTCGAGCTTGTGGAGGAAATCGCGCATCGAGGAATAGGACATGGGCCTCTCGGGGCAGGCGGGCTGACATTGGGGGCGAGAATGCCGGAAAGCGTTAACGAAGCCAAATCGGACGGAATTTACACTTTGTGAACCATGATCGATCCGCGCCGTTAATCCGATGCAAACCTTAAGAGCTTAATTTTGATCCACTATCGCATCGCGTTTTCAGGGATGGATCATGGGTCAGGCAGTAAAGCCACTACAGTCGCGCCAGCGCTGGTCAGGCGGCGAGATCGACAGCGATCCCTTCTCTTTGCCCCAGCGCATCACCATTCAGGCCAATGAAACGATGAACCGTCTCTTCGGCTTCATCCGCTACGCGGTCATTCACAGCGATGCGGTGAAGGCGACGGATTCCTCGCCCCTCCTCGGGCCCTTCATATGGGATGAGCCGATGTCGGCCTATCGCGGCATCGCGCTGCGCGTCGCCTGGCGCGATTCCAAAGGCGATAAGCCTGTCATTCTGGTGCAACTCGTGCATGCAACCGACGAGCGCCGCTCGATTGCGCTTCACGCGTCATTCGACGGGGCCGATGTCGCCGCGCGCTGGCGCTCCTGGGGCCGCACGCTGGCGCTGCCTTTGCTGCTCGAAGACCGTGAAGGCGAATTGCAGCAGGCCGAACGTCGTCTTGGCTCGCTGCGCATCGACACGCCGCAGCCTCATGCAGGCGCAAATCCGCTCTCGGCCCGTCGGCCCATGACCTTTGGCGTCACCGGCCGCCCGCGCCTCTGGCCGCAACGCCTCGGCAACGGCACGCGCCCTCCGGCTTATTGATCGGCCGCCGCGACAAAGAAAAAGCCCGCTGGAAATGCCAGCGGGCTTTTCTGTTCTTGGCGGTTTCGATCAGATCGAACCGATGAAGTCGCGCTTGCCGACCGGCACGCCCGCATGACGGATGATGTCGTAGGCTGTCGACGTGTGGAAATAGAAGTTCGCCAGAAAGAAGTGGAAGAAATACTGGCTGCCCTTCAGCGTCATTTCTGTCGAACCGAGCTTCAGCACCACATCCCGGTCTTCTGCACCGTTGATCTGTTCAGGCTTGAAGCTTTTGACGTAATCGACGGTCTTGGCGATCCGCGCCTTGAGCTCGGCAAACGTCGTCTCCGTGTCGGGGAAAGACGGAATCTCGACGCCGGCGAGACGCGACATTGCGCCCTTGGCCTGATCGGTCACCATCTGCACCTGACGCGTCAGCGGATGCATGTCCGGCGCAAGCCGGTAGCTCAACATGACGGAGGGCTCGATCTTGCGTTCGGCGCAATAGGCTTCCGCCTTGTCGAGAACCGCCGACAGGCTGGCGAACATTTGCAGCATGAGCGGCACCGACGACTGATGCATGGATAGCGGCACAGTATTCTCCCTTATTGGTTTTGTATGAGTGTAGGTGAAGCCTATGTCATGCGCGTGCCGCTGCGGATCAAGAGAGCTTCGAGAAATCGGCGGGCCGTTTTTCAAAGAAAGCGCTGATCGCTTCCTTGACTTCGGCGGAACGAAGCTGCGCGCCGAAATGTTCGCCTTCCTTTTTCTGTTGAGCGAGAACGGCGGACCGGTCGTCGCCCTTGAGAAGCGCTTTGGTGATCTTGACCGAGTTGGGCGCTTTCGAAGCGAGCGTCTTCGCCCGCGTGAGAACTTCGGCGCGCAAATCGGCATCGGCGAAGACTTCCGCAACGATGCCCATGGCTTCGGCTTTCTCCGCGCCGATCTTCTTGCCGGTCAGGAAGAGGTCGGCGGCCTTCTGCAATCCGACAAGGCGCGGCAGCAGCAGCGTCGATCCCGCTTCCGGCACGAGGCCCAGATTGACGAATGGCATCTGATAGGTCGACGACGCACCCGCGTAAACGAGATCGCAATGGAGCAGCATCGTCACGCCGACCCCGACCGCGAGACCGTTGACCGATGCGATCAACGGCTTTTCCGCCGTCGCCAGATTTTCAAGAAACCGCGCGACCGGGGTCTTCTCGTTGCTCTGGGTCGCGGGCGTGGCGCCCGCCTTGGCGAAATCGCCGAGATCGTTGCCGGCGGTGAAGGCATCGCCATTGGCCTGAAACAGCGTCACCCGGATTTTCGGATCGCTTTCGGCCCGCTCGATCCCGTCGGCCAGAGCCGCATACATCTCCGGCGTCAGGGCGTTTTTCTTGTCGGGCCGGTTGAGCGTCAGGGTCTGAACGCCGTCTTCGACGGTAACGATCACATGGTCGGTCATCGGGGATATCCTTCAGCCTTTGTGAATTTCGGTTCAGAGTTTTGCCGAAGGCGGGGCTGCCAGGTAAAGTTCATTTTCGCAAAGCCGGGTTCCAAAAAAGTACCGAGCTCGAAATCGTGAGAAACACATAGAATTCACACGACTTTCCACACGCTCGTATTGCGGACATCCGTGTCCTCGAGCTCGCGGGTTGTCTTGACCGCATAGGAGATAATTTTTTCCAGCCCGGTCTTGGGCAGATAAGTTCTTCCCGGATCGCCAATGAAAGCCGTCGCGCCATCCGCGACCAAGCCGCGAACCCATATTTCGATGCTTTCCGCCAAAGGGCGCTCGTAGCACATATCCCCGATGAGGATAATGTCCCAGCCGCCATTCGGCGCGCCCACCAGATTGTCGCTCGTCACAACAACTGAAACAGAATTCACTTCGGCATTCAGAGCAATTGAGGCGGCGGCGAACTGATCGATATCGGCGGCAAGAACTGAACTTGCCCCCGCTTTCATCGCCGCGATGGCGATAAGCCCAGATCCTGAACCAAAATCCAGAACCCGCTTTCCCTGCACGACCTCCGGGTGGTCGAGGATATAGCGCGACAAGGCTTGTCCGCCCGCCCAGGCAAAAGCCCAGAACGGCGGCGGCAAGCCAGACCGCTCCAACTCTTCCTCGGTCATCTGCCAGATCGGTACGATCTCGCTGGCAAGGTGGAGTTTGATTTCCGGGATCAGGGGCGGTTCGTGGAGGAGGGTGTTGGCGCGGATGAAAGCGGCAGGATCGGACGCGCTCATGGCGTCGGCAGCGCGAAGGCGTCGCGGGGCAGGGCGGCTAGAAGGGCGCGCGCCTTGTCGCCGTCTTTTGCGATCTGCGCCTTCAGGGAATCGAGCCCGTCGAACTTCTGTTCGGGACGCAGGTAGTCGATGAAGGAAACAGCAATGTGTGGCCGTAGATATCGCCTTCGAAATTGAAGAGATGCACTTCGAGAATGACGTCCTTCTTGTCGAAGGTCGGTCGCTTCCCGAAATTGGCGACGCCGTCGTAGAAGCCCTTATGCGGACCTTCCTCGATTTCGACACGCACCGCATAGACACCGAGCGCCGGTTGCACATGCTCGCCCAGCGCGAGGTTCGCCGTCGGAAAGCCGATGGTGCGGCCGCGCTGGTCGCCCGTCATCACATGCGTTTCGACGGTCCACCAATGGCCGAGCAATTCTGCCGCGCCGCGAGGGTCGCCATTGGCGAGCTTTTCGCGGATGCGCGTCGAGGAATAAGCCTCGCCGTCATGCGCGACTTCTTCGACGATCGAGACGCCGAAGCCTTCTTCGCCACCCATATAGGAAAGCACCGAGGCGTCGCCCGCCCGCGCCTTGCCGAAGCGGAAATCGTAACCGGCAACGACATGGGTCGCATGGAGACCGTTCACCAGAACGTCGAGCACGAATTCAGGCGCCAGTTTCTTCGCCATCGACGCATCGAAAGGCAGCGCCGCAAGGATTTCGACGCCGAGCTTTTCAAGCAGCCGCGCTTTGGCGCGGAACGGCGTCAGGCGGAAGAAGGGTTCATTGGGGAAAAAGAATTGTCGGGGGTGCGGCTCGAAGACGAGCACGCCGAGCGGCACGTCCAATTCGCGCGCCACGCGGGCCGCTTCGCCGATGACGATCTGGTGGCCGCGATGCACGCCGTCGAAATTGCCGAGCGCATAGACGCCGCCCTGAAGCGGCCGCGGCACCGGCGAATAGTGACGGAGAATATGCATCAGGACTTATCGCCCTTCGACGGCGCCATGACGAGAGCTTCGCCGTCGATGACCAGCGTCTCGCCGACATGGCACGTGCAGGCGAGCGTCACTCTCTTTTTTGTGGCGTCGATGGCCGTGATCTTCACGCGAGCCTTCACCGTATCCCCCGGTTTCACCGGCGCGCGAAACTTCAGGCTTTGCGACATGTAGATGCAGCCCGGCCCCGGCAGCTTGGTGCCGATGACGGCGGAGATCAGGCTGGCGCTCAGCATTCCATGCGCTATGCGTCCGCCGAAACGTGTCGCGCCCGCATAATCGGCATCGAGATGCATCGGATTGGTATCGCCCGAGACGCCCGCAAACATCGTGATGTCGGCATCGGTGATGGTCTTGCCGAATGTGGCTTCCATGCCTTCGGAAAGATCTTCGATGCTGTAGCCGTTGAACTCGGTCATGGAAGCTCGTGGGGCGAGGGGGTTGAGCGGGCGCACTGTATCGCGTGCGCCCGCGAAATCACAAGAGATGAAGCAGCGTTCAGCTTTGGCCCTACCAGACCAGCCGGGCCGTTGCGGCAACCGGATGGATGCCCGCATTGGTGCAAACCTCGGCGACCCGCGCCGGATCGGGATTTTCGGGATGATCGCCGCAATCTGCCGAAGCGATGCCGCCGGTGATGAACAGCGCATCGATACCCGCCGCATCGGCGCCCTTCATATCGGTGGCGATGCCGTCGCCAACGGCAAGAATCCGCGCATCGGGAATCTCGTGACCGGCCAGCTCCGCGAGCCGCATGCGCGCGACCTCATAGATCGGCAGATGCGGCTTGCCGAAATAAACAACCTTGCCGCCAAGTTCTTCATAGAGCCGCGCCAGCGCACCCGCGCAATAGATATGACGGCTGCCGCGCTCGACCACAATGTCGGGATTGGCGCAGACAAAAGTCAGCCCGCGCGGTATCAACCGCGTGAATTGCTCGCGATAATCTTCCGGTCCTTCGACCTCGTCGTTGAAGGGGCCGGTGACGAGAATGAACTCAGCATCGGTTTCGGCAACGACGTTGACGCCCGTGCCATTGAAGAGATTGAGGTCGCGTTCAGGACCGATGTAGTAACAGGCGCGGCCAAGCTCGTGCCGGGCGATATGTGTCGCGGTCGCGTCGCCAGAGGTGAGAATGCCGTCATAAGCCGACGATGGAATGCCCATGCGCTCGAACATGATCGGCAATTGCGTCGAAGGACGCGGCGCATTGGAGAGCAGCAGCACCGTGCCGCCCTTGGTGCGGAATTTTTCGAGCGCCGCGGCGACGCCCGCATAAGCCATCTGCCCGTTATGCAAGACGCCCCAGACGTCGCAAAGCAGCGCGTCGTAGCGATCCGCGATCACGGAAAGACCTTTGATGAGAGGGGCGGACATCAGGCAACGGGCTCTGCGGCTAAAGCGAGAAAGATGATTTCCGTATAGCCGTATTTTCGCCGGTCGAATTCCCTGAAGCCCTCGGGCGCAACAAATTTCGCCTCCACATTTTCCTCGACGACGCAGAGCGCATGCGGCTTGAGCCAGTCGCCCGCGAGCGCCGAGACGAGGGCGAGTTCGGCAAGCCCCTTGCGATAGGGCGGATCGGCAAAGAGGAGCGAAAATTGCGGCCCGACGCTGCCGGGACGCGGCCCGAGCTTCGTCGCATCGCGCTTGTAGAGCTTGGCGTTGCCGGTGAGGCCCAGCACTTCCATGTTCTCACGTACCGCCGCGCGGGCATCCGCATGATCGTCGACGAAAAGCGTAAAGCTCGCGCCGCGCGACAAGGCTTCGAGGCCAAGCGCGCCGGTGCCTGCGAAAAGATCGAGCACGCGTACGCCTTCAAGGTCGAAGTCGCCGCCAATTTCGTCGGAAAAATCGTGATGGGCGAGAATGTTGAACAGAGACTCGCGCACGCGGTCGCCCGTGGGACGAATAAGATCGCCCGGAGGCGCTGCTATGATGCGGCCCTTATGAGCTCCGCCGACAATTCTCATCTGGGTTTCTTGCCTGCATTGGGCTTGCGGGATTTGGCGAGATCGGCGCGGGTCTTCTGCGCGCCGCCTTTGCCCTTGGGTGCGCCGCCTTTTATGACGCGGACATGGTTCTTGTCGAACTTCTTGCTGCCGTCGGCATGGCGACTGCGGTCCGGGTTCTTGGCGGAATAGGCTTTTTCGCCCTCGGGCTTGCGCGGTGCGGCTCCGGTTCTGGCCGGGCGTGGCTTGTCGGCGCTGCGGGGCTTGCCCGAAAAGGCTTCGGTCTTGGCGCGCTTCTCTGCCTCGGGCTTCTTATGGGTGTCGGCCCGCTTATGGCTGATGAAACTTTCGCCGCCCGAATTCCGTGCGCGCGGCTTCTTGCCTGAAGCGGGCTTTGCGTCGGCGGCTGGGGGCTTTGATGTGGCCACGCTTCTGGCGCGATCCTGATGGCGCACGGGTTCCGCACCGTCACCGCTCTTGTTGAAATGCTCGGCCTGTGCGCCGAGCTGATCCATCAACACGCGGTTCGGCACTTGCGCCACTTCGCCTTCGGCCAGATCGCCGACCTGAAAAGGTCCATAGGACAGGCGGATAAGCCGGTTGACGGTGAGCCCGAGCGCCGCGAGCACGCGTTTCACCTCGCGGTTCTTGCCTTCCTTGAGGCCGACGGTCAGCCAGACATTCGAACCCTGCACCTTGTCGAGCGAAGCTTCGATAGGTCCGTAACGAACGCCCTCGACCTCGATGCCGTCTTTCAGTTTGTCGAGTTGCGCCTGCGTGATGGCGCCCCAGGCCCGCACGCGATAACGCCGCGTCCAGCCGGTCGCCGGCAATTCGAGAAGCCGCGCCAGCTCGCCGTCATTGGTAAGCAGCAACAAGCCTTCCGTATTGATGTCGAGCCGGCCGACGGTGACGACGCGCGGCATATTGTCGGGGAGCCGTTCGAAGACCGTGGTCCGGCCTTCCGGATCTTTTGCCGTTGTGACAAGGCCCGCGGGCTTGTGATAGCGCCAAAGCCTCGTCGGCTCCATGCGCGGCAGGGCCTTGCCCTCGACCGTGATCGTGTCGGTCGGCTTCACATTGAGGGCCGGGCTCGAAATCTTGTCGCCATTGACGGTGACCTTGCCCTCCTCGATCAGCCGTTCGGCGTCGCGGCGCGAGCAGATGCCCGCACGGGCGATGACTTTGGCGATGCGTTCACCGTCCTTGGCGCTGGCGGGCGAAGGGGTGGCGTTGCGGGGCGTTGATCCGGGGCGGGCGTTCATGGCCTCTCTTTAGCAGGTGCCCCGGCCCAACCCAAGCCGTGCTTGACGCCGCCCGGCCCCGCCGGGCACGGTCCGCTCCATGAGCCTTGAAAGAGCCCCGACTTTGAAGCCCATGGACCTCGCCTTCGCCGAGGCCGAAGCCGCGGTCGCGCGCGGCGAAGTGCCCATTGGCGCGGTCATTGTCGATGGGCAAGGGAGGGTCATCGCGGCGGCGGGTAACCGGACGCTGGAGCTGAAAGACCCGACGGCCCATGCCGAAATGCTGGCGATCCGCGCCGCTTGCGCGAGCCTTGGTTCCGAACGCCTTCCCGGCTGCGATCTTTATGTGACGCTGGAGCCTTGCCCTATGTGCGCCACAGCGATTTCATTCGCGCGGGTGAGGCGGCTTTATTTCGGTGCGGCAGATGAAAAGGGCGGCGGCGTCGAGCATGGACCGCGCATCTTCGCGCAATCGACCTGCCATCATGCGCCGGAAATCTATGGTGGACTGAGCGAATGCAGGGCCGCGGACATGCTCAGGGAATTTTTCGCGGCCCGGCGAAGCTGACGCATGCGTCAAGCGGCAGAGCGGCCATTTTCCCTCATTTGAGTCGTGATTTGCCGGAAACAACCGGCTAAAGTCCGGCCATTCGCCATTGAGGGGAGCGTTTTGGCGCTTCCCATCTCACAAAATAAAAGAGGGAGCACTCATGGATTTCGAATTCAACGACAAAACGAAAGAACTCCAGGCCCGCCTAGAGCGGTTCATGGACAAACACATCTACCCCAATGAAAAGACCTATGCCGACCAGATGGAAGCCTTCCGCAAGGCCGGCAATCCCTGGCAGGTGCCGCAGATCCTCGAAGACCTGAAGCCGAAGGCGAAGGAAGAGGGCCTCTGGAACCTGTTCCTGCCGGAATCGGAACGCGGCGGCGGACTGTCCAACCTCGAATATGCCTCGCTCTGCGAGATCATGGGCCGCGTGGGCTGGTCGTCGGAAGTGTTCAACTGCTCGGCGCCCGACACAGGCAACATGGAAGTGATCGAGCGTTACGGCAATGAGCGCCAGAAGCGCGAATATCTCGAGCCGTTGCTCGAGGGCAAGATGCGTTCGGCGTTCTTGATGACGGAACCCGACGTCGCTTCGTCGGACGCGACCAACATCGCCACCCGCATCGAACGCGATGGCAATGAATATGTCATCAACGGCCGCAAGTGGTGGTCCTCGGGCGTCGGCGATCCGCGTTGCAAAATCGCGATCCTGATGGGTAAGACCGATCCGAAGGCCGATACCTATCGCCAGCAGTCGCAGATCCTCGTGCCGATGGACACCAAGGGCATCAAGGTTGTGCGCATGCTGCCCGTCTTCGGTTACGACGATGCGCCGCATGGTCACGCCGAAGTCCTGCTCGAAAACGTCCGCGTCCCCGCCGAAAACCTGCTTCTTGGCGAAGGCCGTGGTTTTGAAATCAGCCAGGGTCGGTTGGGGCCTGGCCGCATTCATCATTGCATGCGCACCATCGGCGTCGCCGAGCGCGCACTTGAAATGATGTGCAAGCGCCTGCTCTCGCGCCATGCTTTCGGCAAGACGATTGCCGATCACTCGGTCTGGGAACAGCGCATCGGCGAAGCCCGCACCAACATCGAAATGACGCGCCTTCTCACCTTGAAGGCCGCTTATATGATGGACACGGTCGGCAATAAGGTCGCCCGCAGCGAGATCGCCATGATCAAGGTTGCGGCTCCGAACCTGGCGCTGAAGATCATCGATGACGCCATCCAGGCGCATGGCGGCGGCGGCGTGACGACTGACTTCGGTCTCGCCCGGATGTATGCGGGCATTCGCACGCTGCGTCTGGCCGACGGCCCGGATGAAGTGCACAACCGCACCATCGCCAAGCTCGAGCTGAAGAAATACTCGAACAAGGTGCGTGCCGCAGCCGAGTAATCCTCGCGCGATATGAAACAGAAACGGCCGGTTCCCTCTTGTGGACCGGCCGTTTTGATACCTACCTAATAGAAGGCCCCGCAGAGAGGCCGCGGCTGCAACGAGGATGACGCGCCGATGAGCATGAAAATCTACAACGCCCAGCTTTCGCCCTATTCGGCGCGTGTCCGCCTTGCGGTCTATGCCAAGGGGCTCGACGCCGAAATCGTCGATGCTTTCAGTACGCCTGAACTCGAAGCCGAGTTTGAAAGTCTGGGGCCGTTGCAGAAAGTGCCGTTGCTGCTGCTCGACGGCAAGTTGATGCCGGAATCTGAAGTCATCTGCGAATATCTGGAAGATCTGGGGCTCGGCGTGCCGCTACGCCCCGAGGGTATCGAAGAGCGCGCACGTATGCGGCTGCTCTCGCGCATCGGCGATCTCTATGTGATGGAGCCGATGACAAAGCTCTTCAGCCAGATCAATCCCAAAGGCCGCGACATGGCGCTTGTCGAACGCGAGCTTTCCGAACTCGACAAAGGCATTAGGGCGCTGGCTCACTATCTCGACGGCTCGCCCTACGCAATCGGCGGCAAGCTGACCTTTGCCGACTGCACGCTGGCGCCGATGCTTTTCTTTTATGAGCAGATCGGTCCGATGTTCGGCTCCGCCGATCCCTTCAAGGACGTGCCGGCGCTCGGCGCTTATTATCGCGGGTTGAAAAACGATCCCCATGTCGCCCGCGTGCTCGTCGAACTTGACGCCGCGCTGCGCAAGGTGATGGGCGCAAAGCCCGCCTAATCCGCAGCGCTGGCCGACATCGCGTGGGATGCGGCGACCGGCAGGTTGACGCTGACGCAGGTGCCTTTGCCAAGCTCGCTCTCGATCAATATTGAGCCGCCATGCAACTCGGCAAGCGAGCGCACCAGCGCGAGACCGAGACCTGTGCCCTGTTTGCTAAGTTCGGCGTCGCTCGATACCTGCTCGAAAGCGTGGGCAAGGCGCGGAATATGATCCTTTGGAATGCCGCGGCCTGTATCTTCGACACGGAAACGGATAGCGCCATCGACGGGGACCGCGCCGACGACGATCTGTCCGCCGGCAGGCGTGAACTTCACCGCGTTTGAAAGCAGGTTGAGCAATATCTGTTTGAGCGCACGCGAATCCGCCATGAAAGGCAGGGCCGCTACATCGGGCGAGACGCGCACGAGCAGGGTCAGGCCATTGGTTTCGGCCCGCCCATGTACGAGCTTCAAAGCCTGTTCGATGATCTCTTCGGCGTTTACCGCCTCGCAATGAAGATCGTATTTTCCCGCTTCGATCTTTGACATGTCGAGAATGTCGCTAATGAGATCGAGCAGCAATCCGCCGCTTTCATTGATAAGCTGGGCATATTCGAGATAACGCGCATTGCCGAGCTTGCCGAACATTTCGAGTTTCAGCATGTCGGAGAAGCCGATAATGGCGTTCAGCGGCGTGCGCAACTCATGGCTCATATTGGCGAGGAATCGCGACTTGGTGCGATTGGCGGCTTCGGCGCGCTCGCGCGCTTCCATAAGCTCGATCTCGTGCTTCTTGCGCTCGCTCATGTCGCGCGTCATGCCGATGATTTCTTTCAACGTACCATCGGGTTCGCGCACGGCACGCATCGTCGTCTCAAGCCAGACATAATGACCGGCCTTGTGGCGGAAACGATATTCGAGGCGCAGCATATCGCGCTCACGCGCAAATTCACGATAGCCTGCCGAAAGGCGCAGCAGGTCGTCGGGGTGGACGCGGTCGCCAGCGCCCTTGAGCAGCATGAAATCTTCCGGCGTGTAGCCGAGGACGCCTTCAACCGACGGCGACATATAGAGAAGACTGCTGTCGGGCGCGAGGTGATGAATGATGTCGCTCGCCTGTTCGGCGATCAGGCGGTATTTGGCCTCGCTGCGCTGAAGCGCTTCGCGGGCGAGCATTTCCTGGCTGACGTCTTCGGCAAGGCCGACCAGTGCGCCGATTTCGCTATGCGCATCCGGCTCGGCATAGGCATGGGTCTTGATGTAGCGATAGGTCCCGTCGCCGGCGAGGAAGCGCGTGGTGCAGAGCACCGTCTCCTTGGTCTCGAAAGCGTCGAGAAACTTCGACAAAAGCTCGTTGCGGTCGTCGGGATGGACCAGATGGTTATACCAGTCGCCGCTTGTCGGCATCGTGTCGGTCGTGCGGTCGAGGATTTTTGCGACGCCTTCCGACCAGGTCGGGGAGGGCGCGCCTTTTACCCAGCGCCAATGACCAAAGCGCGCCAGATGTTCGGCTTCATGAAGCTGTTGCTCCAGGCGTCGCGCTTCGGTGACGTCGCGCGATACGCAAATGATCGCACCGACATCGGGGTCGTCGAGAAGGTTTTTTGTCCGCGCTTCCATCCAGCGCCAGCTGCCGTCGCGATGCGGAAGGCGAAACGTCTCCATCGACACCCAGCCGGGTGACTGGACGCATTCCGCAAAACGCTTGGCGACGCGTTCGCGGTCTTCTGGATGAACGCCGTCGAAAACAGCTTTGCCGATGAAAGGTTCCGCGCCATAGCCGAGCACTTCGCGGATCGCCGGGCTCTGATAGACAATGACACTGTCGCCGTCGAGCAATGTAACGATGTCGCCCGCGTTCTCGATGAGCGCGCGATAAAACCGGCCCGCATCTCGAATAAGCGCGCTGCCGCAGCGCCAGTTCGGCGTTGCGCTCGCATCAGGCTTCGCATTCTTGCGACCGGCCATCACTCCACCCCAAAACCGGCTACGCCGATTACTCCTCGAGCGGTTGCACATCCTGTGCGCGTCTCGAGTGAGGCAATGCTAGGCCCATGAGTTTTAATATATCTTGAAGCGGATTGGCCGATTTACCGTTTGCTAAGCATACGGAGCAAGGAAATCCACTTACAAATCTGTAGGTGCCGCTTTAGTCGGGACGCTGAACGATTTCCCAGGCCTTGTTCGCAAGGTTGGCGCAGGAATCGCCAAGGGTCTTGGCGCGCTCCGAACTTGCATTGCCGTCGAGCCCGCGCTTATAGACGCCCTGACTGATCGAGGCGAGACGGAACATCGAAAACGCGAGATAGAAATTCCAGTTCTCGATGCCGTCGCGGCCCGCATGGCGGCAATAATTGGCGACATGTTCGGCTTCCGTCGGAATGCCCGGCGTCTTCTGTCTGTCGATTGCCGAAGCGCCGCCGGCGACGCCCAGAAGATCGTACATGCAGTTGTAAGCGATATCGGCCAGCGGATGGCCGATCGTGCAGAGCTCCCAATCGAGCACCGCGATCATGCGCGGCTCGGTCGCATGAAACATCGTATTGCCGAGGCGGTAGTCGCCATGCGCGATGGTGACGGATTGCTCCTCGGGAATATGATCCGGCAGATATTTGATCAGCTCTTCCATCGCCGGCACGTCTGTTGTCTGTGCGCCGCGATATTGTTTGATCCAGCGCCCGATCTGGCGCTCGAAATAGTTGCCGGGCTTGCCGAAATCTCCAAGGCCGACCTCTTCGTAATTGACCTTGTGCAATTTCGCCAGATTTTCGGCCATGCTCGCATAGACGGCTTGGCGCTCGGCTTCATTGGATTCAGGCATCGTCGAATCGCGGAAGACGCGGCCGTCGAGATGTTCCATGATGTAGAAGGCCGTTCCGATGACGCTGTCATCCTCGCACAGCGCATACATGTGCGGCACCGGCACATCGCTCTCGGCCAAGGCCTTCATCACGCGGTATTCGCGGTCGATCTGATGGGCGCTGGCGAGCAGGACACCCGGCGGCTTTTTGCGCATTACATAGCGCTTGGCGCCACGCGGGCCTTCAGTGGTCAACAGGAATGTCGGATTGGACTGCCCGCCGGAGAATTGCAGCACGTCGAGCGAGCCGCTGAAGCCTTCGACCGCATCGCGGCAATAGGCTTCAAGCCGCTTCACATCGAAACGATGCGCCTCGCGCACTTCGCCGGTTTCGGCTTCCTGCGGCTCTGCTTCGGCCATGACGTCTCTCCTCAAAAGGAATTTCTTGTTGGGGAGAGGTTTAGCACGGCGCGGAGAAGCGAGGCAAAGGAACCGCCCGAAGGCAGGTTTCCTTTGCGTCAGATGGTGCGATCAGGCTGCCGCGTCGTCGGCAGGTTTGAAGCCTTCGCTCATGACGCCTTGAACGCGGGTTTTGCGGGCATTGTGAACGAGTTCGCCGCGCTGGTCCTGATCGTCGGGTTTCGATGTCGCCATGCGCAGCACTTCGCGATAGCCGCTCTTCGTTTCCATGCGCGGACCATAGCTGTTGGCGATCAGGAAGGCGCGGGCTTTGGGCAGGTTGTAGCAAGGCACCCACATCATCAGATGATGTTCCACGTGATAGTTGACCCAATAGGGTGCGATCAATGCGCGTTCGAGCCAGTTCGCCTTGGTCGTGCGGGCGTTGCGGAAGTCGTCATTATTGTCCGGGACCATTGCATGTTCGGCGATGTTGCGGACGCGTGTGATTGCCTGATGCCAGGTGAGGAAGGGCAGGAGCCACAGCACGAAGTAGAGATACCAGTGGCCGCTAGCCGCGAGGATTGCGAAGACGGCGGCCTGCGCAATGGTGGCCCGACCGAGCTTGCGCCAATAATTCTGAACGCGTTGGCTCAGCGGCCATTCGGATTTGCCAAGCGCGTTGAGAATCTGCGCCTTGCGCTGCTGATAACCCGTCTGCCCCGTGAGGTCGCGGATCATCTTGCGGCGAAAACTCTTCTTTGTGATCGGAAAAGGCGCCGACAGCACGAGGTCGGGATCTTCCTTTTGCTGCGTATTGGCGTGATGCGTCAGATGATAACGGCGATAGGCCTGCGTCTCTGCCATCATCGGATAAGCGCAGAGCCATTGGCTGACGAACATGTTGAGTTTGGGGTTGTGGCAGAGAATGCCATGCGCGCCGTCATGCATCAGGATCGCCAACCCGAGCTGACGCGCGCCGATGACCACGACGGCGAGCAGGAAGGTCAGCGGATTGGGAAACCAGACGAAAATCGCCATCGCGCCGAAAATGATCGCCCATGCATGAGCGACAGCGAGAACGCCGCGGATGTCCGAACGCTGGCGAACGATCGCCAACTGTTCCGCATTCAATAGTTTGCTCGCGACGATCATGCGCTCGCCCTCTGTTCTGTGGTTTTTCTGGCGCCGGCGCCTTCGACGCCAGCGAGGCAAAAGCGGACGATTTCTTCGACCAGACTGTCGCCCTTTTCCTCAAGCTCGTGGGATTCAGGCGCCAGCGGCCCGATCAGCGCCGTCGGAATGGCGCCCGCGATGCAGGCCGCCGCGATTTTCACATTTAGCGGCGGAAAAGCGCCCGTCGTGACGCCGTCTTCGAGAATGCCTGCGAAAATCTCGCCATGCATCCGCCGGAACCGGGCGCGCTCTTCGGCAAGACCCACATCGACCGGTTCGGCGAGCAGGGCATAGGCGAGCCGTCTGCCGCGCACGGCACGGGTCGCAAAGGTCCTCAAGACTTCGTGGAGGCGGTCGATCGCCGGTCCCTCGCCGGCTGCAATCCCGGCCAGCACGTTCATTTCACGCGCCGAAACTTCGCGGAACACCTGTCGGCAAAGCTCTTCCTTGGAGGGGAAGTAGCGGTAAAGCGTGCCGGTGGCGACGCCGGCCTTGCGCGCGACCTCGGTCATCTGCGCGGCGGCGAATCCACCTTCAGCGACAAGATCACGTGCGGCATTCAGTATGGCGCGGCGATTGTCGGCGAGGCGGGCGGAAACGGAATCGGTACGACGGTAAGCCAATGCATGAACCTCCATTCAAGACGTAGAATGAACCATGGTTCACAAAGAGTCGTCAAGCGGAGGCCCCGAAGGGCAGGCACATGCAACAAACCCCGGCTCATAAAATGAACCGGGGCTTCATTTCCGACCTAAGTGTTTAGTCGGCCGCCGCTTTAAATGCGGGGGCGAATCCCAGTTGCTCTTCGGCCGACGGAGCTTTGTCTGAGGTTGACGCCTTTTGGATAACCGCTGTCTGACGGGTCGGCAATTCATGCCAATAGGTCACACCGGTGAAAAACCCGACAGAGCTCGCCGCGGCGTTGAGCCATTCTCTGAACATGGATTTCTCCTTTTCATACTTTAAAA
>DASYEM010000066.1:0-11435 GCA_036499025.1 Parvibaculum sp.
GAAGGAATATGAGATGGAAGTCGTCCGCGACACGGCGGACAATTGCATCATCATCTGCTCGATCGAGAACATCGACCCGATGGGCGTGCATACGGGCGACTCGATCACCGTCGCCCCTGCCCTGACGCTGACCGACAAAGAATATCAGATCATGCGCAACGCCTCGATTGCGGTGCTGCGCGAGATCGGCGTCGAGACGGGCGGCTCCAACGTCCAGTTCGCCGTCAATCCAAAAGACGGCCGCCTCGTCGTCATCGAAATGAACCCGCGCGTCTCGCGCTCTTCGGCGCTGGCGTCGAAAGCCACGGGCTTTCCGATTGCGAAAGTCGCGGCGCGTCTCGCCGTCGGCTACACGCTCGACGAATTGCAGAACGACATCACGCAGGTGACGCCCGCCTCCTTCGAGCCGAGCATCGACTATGTGGTGACGAAAATCCCGCGCTTTGCCTTCGAGAAATTTCCGGGTTCCGAACCCATTCTCGGCACGGCGATGAAGTCGGTCGGCGAAGCCATGGCCATCGGCCGGACGTTTCAGGAATCGCTTCAGAAGGCGCTGCGCTCGATGGAGACTGGGCTCACCGGTCTCAACGAAGTCAAATTCGCGGGGATGGACGAAGGCGACGACAAGAACGCGATCCGCGCCGCGCTCGGCCGCCCGACGCCGGACCGCCTGCTCGTCATCGCACAGGCGATGCGCCTCGGCATGAGCCATGAGCAGATCCACGCGGCCTGCGCTTACGATCCGTGGTTCCTTGAACAGCTGCAGAGCATCGTCGATGCCGAAGCGGAGGTTCAGGCAAAGGGCTTGCCCGCGTCGAAAGAGGAATTCCGCCGCCTGAAGGCGATGGGCTTTTCCGATGCGCGGCTTGCGCAACTGACCGACGGCGAAGAAGAAGACGTGCGCGCCACGCGCCGCAAGCTCGGCGTGCGCCCGGTCTATAAGCGCGTCGATACCTGCGCGGCGGAATTCGAAAGCCGCACGCCTTACATGTATTCGACCTACGAAACGGATTTCGCGGGCCATGCCGATTGCGAAAGCGATCCGAGCGAGAAAAAGAAAGCGATCATCCTTGGCGGCGGTCCGAACCGCATCGGCCAGGGCATCGAATTCGATTATTGCTGCTGCCATGCCGCTTTCGCGCTCGACGAGATTGGCGTCGAAAGCATCATGGTCAATTGCAACCCGGAAACCGTCTCGACCGATTACGACACGTCGGACCGGCTTTATTTCGAGCCGCTGACGGCGGAAGACGTTCTGGAGCTGATCGACGTCGAACAGAGCAAGGGGACGCTGGCCGGCGTCATCGTGCAGTTCGGCGGACAGACGCCGCTGAAACTCGCCAACGATCTCGAACGCGCGGGCGTGCCGATCCTCGGCACCTCGCCCGACATGATCGACCTGGCCGAAGACCGCGACCGCTTCAAGGACCTGCTCGACCGTCTGAAGCTGCGCCAGCCGCCGAACGGCATCGCGCGCTCCGGTCCGCAGGCCAAGGAAATCGCCGAACGCATCGGCTATCCGGTCGTCATCCGCCCGTCTTACGTGCTGGGCGGCCGCGCCATGGAAATCGTCCGCGATACGGGCCATCTCGAACGCTACATCACGGAAGCCGTGGTCGTGTCGGGCAAGAGCCCGGTCCTTATCGATCTCTACTTGCGCGACGCGATTGAAGTCGACGTCGATGCGCTTTGCGACGGCAAGGACGTTTTCGTTTGCGGCATCATGGAGCATATCGAAGAGGCGGGCGTGCATTCCGGCGACAGCGCCTGCTCGCTTCCGCCCTATTCGCTGCCCAAGGAAACCATCGCCGAGATCGAGGCGCAGACGCGCGCCATGGCGCTGGCGCTGAACGTCGTCGGGTTGATGAATGTTCAGTATGCGGTACAGGACGGGACCATTTACGTTCTTGAGGTCAATCCTCGCGCGTCTCGCACCGTGCCCTTCGTCGCCAAGGTGATCGGCGCGCCGATTGCGAAGATCGCCGCCAAGGTCATGGCGGGCCAACCGCTTTCGAGCTTCAACCTGAAACCCTTCCGCTACGATCATGTGGCGGTGAAGGAAGCCGTCTTCCCCTTCGCGCGCTTTCCCGGCGTCGATACGCTGCTCGGGCCCGAAATGCGCTCGACCGGCGAGGTCATGGGTCTCGACAAGAGCTTTGCCGTCGCCTTTGCGAAAAGCCAGATTGCGGGCGGGACGAAGGTGCCGGTGAGCGGCGCGGTCTTCGTCTCCGTGAAGGATACCGACAAGGACAAGATCATCGCGCCGGCGCGGAAACTTCTCGAAATGGGATTCGATCTGGTCGCCACCGGCGGCACGGCGCGCTTTCTGACCGATGAGGGGCTTGCCTGCCGCACCATCAACAAGGTGCTGGAAGGCCGTCCGCATATTGTCGATGCGATCAAGAACGGCGAAATCCAGCTCGTCTTCAACACGACCGAAGGCGCGAAGGCCATCGAGGATTCGAAATCGCTGCGCCGCGCCGCGCTGATGATGAAGGTGCCTTATTACACGACGGTCGCGGGCGCCCGCGCCGCCGTGCTGGGCATCGACGCCATTCGCAAGGGACAACTGGAAGTGGCCTCGCTTCAGTCCTACGCCAAGGTGGCCGCTGCGGCTGAATAACCGCGGCGCAAGTCTTTTCGGGAACCAAACCGCAAATTCTGGGTTTGACCTTCGGCGTCCCCCTACCCACAATCGGGGTTCATCGCCCGCCGCCCGGAGCCCCTGAGGGGCCCCGGCGGGTTTTTATTGGCAACTGTGCTTGAGACTGTGCCCGGCGATATGGTCGGGACAGAAACAATCGAAAGAGACGACCCGACATGGAACGGATTCCGATGACCTCCGAAGGGCACAAGGCTCTGGAAGAGGAAGTCAAATTTCTCAAAGCCATCGAGCGCCCCCGCATCATCAAGGCGATTGCGGAAGCGCGCGCGCATGGCGACCTGTCGGAGAACGCGGAATATCACGCCGCGAAGGAACAACAGGGCCTGAACGAAAGCCGCGTGCTGGAGCTTGAAGACAAGCTCAGCCGCGCCGAGGTGATCGACGTCTCGAAACTTTCGGGCGACACGGTGAAGTTCGGCGCCATCGTCACGCTGGCCGACGAAGACACCGACGAGGAAGTGAAATACCAGATCGTCGGCGAACTCGAAGGCGACGTGAAAAAGGGCAAGGTCTCGGTGACGTCGCCCATCGCCCGCGCGCTGATCGGCAAATCGGTCGGCGACAGCGTGGAAGTGACCACGCCCGGCGGCGGGAAGAGTTACGAGATTTTGAAGATCGCGTTTAAGTAGGCGCGGCCCTGCCCATGTTGTCACCCCGGCCTTGTGCCGGGGTCCAGGGGCCGTAAACTTCTGCGTATGCGGAAGAGTTTCTACGTCTATATCCTCGCCAGCGATCGCAACGGAACGCTCTACATCGGCGTGACGAATGATCTCGTACGGCGCATCGCCGAGCACAAAAGCGCGGAGACGGAAAGCTTCACGAAAAAATACGACGTGACGCGGCTTGTCTGGTACGGCGAAACGCCGGACGTGAATGCGGCGCTTCAGCGCGAAAAAACGATGAAGAAATGGCCGCGCGCATACAAACTCAATGCCATTGAGGAAATGAACCCGCAATGGCGGGATTTGTATGACGACTTGATGGGGTTGTCGCCGAATATGCCGCCCCTGGACCCCGGCACAAGGCCGGGGTGACAGTCGTCGGTTTGGCTGCCCCTACTCCTCCGCCAGCGCCTCGAGCGGCACGCCGGGGAGATGCTTCGACTGGCGGATGGTCAGTGATGTTCTCACGCTGGCGACATTCGGCGCGGGCGTCAGTTCGCCGGTGAGGAAGTTCTGGAAGGTCGAGAGGTCGGGCGCGACGCATTTCAGGATGAAGTCGATGTCACCGTTCAGCATGTGGCACTCGCGCACGAGCGGCCATGTGCCGACCAGCGCCTCGAAGGATTTGAGGTCCGCTTCCGCCTGACTGTGCAGCCCCACCATCGCAAAGACCGTCACCTCGAAGCCCAGCGCCTTGCCGTTCAGATCGGCATGGTAGCCGTGAATGAGCCCGGCCTTTTCCAGCGCCCGGACGCGGCGCAGGCAGGGCGGCGCGGAGATGCCGACCTTCTCGGACAGATCGACATTGGTGATCCGCCCGTCGGCCTGCAATTCGGTCAAAATCTGGAGGTCGATCGCGTCGAGTTTGACCCGCTTCATGGGGGGTTCCGGTCGTGAATTGCCGCTGGTGACATGGACGTTGAGAGGCTTTACTTACTCCGCCGCCCGGCATAATTCAGCAATAAAATTGCTCAACAGCGCACGAATATGACCGAAGAGCCTTCCTCCACTGCCGATCCCCAAAAGCCCTCCCCCCTTGAGGGGGAGGGTTGGGAGGGGGGTAAGCCCAGCAAAGAGTCTTTCGAAGAAGCCCCCCCACCCGGATCGCATGCGCGATCCGACCTCCCCCTCAAGGGGGGAGGCGATTTAGAGAAAAAGTCCTGTTGGATTCTCACCAACGGCATGGCGGGCTTCGAGACGCAGGCGCTGGGCATTGCCGAGGCGCTGGGCGTGACGCCCGTCGTCAAGCGCGTCTCGCCGCCCGCCCCTTATCGCTGGATCGCCCCGCATGGCCCCGCCGCGCCGGACGCCGATATCGCCGCGCCCTGGCCGGACCTGCTGATCGCCTCGGGCCGCCAGTCGATCCCCTATGCGCGGATGATCCGCCGCAAGTCGGGCGGCAAGACGTTCACCGTGGTGTTGCAGGACCCGCGCGTCAGCCCGTCCAATTTCGATCTCGTCTGGGCGCCCGCGCATGACCGGCTCGAAGGGCCAAACGTCATTTCGACGCTTGTGTCGCCGCATCGTTTGACGCGCGCGCGTCTTGCGGAAGAAGCCGCCCGCATCGAACCGACGGTCGCGCATCTGCCGCGCCCGCGCGTCGCCGTGCTGCTCGGCGGGACCAACGCGGTCTACACATTTTCGGAAGCGACGGCGGCGCGGACCGGGGCGCAGCTCGCAAAGCTTGCCGACCGTTTCCATGCCGGGCTGATGGTCACGCCGTCGCGCCGGACGGGCGAAAAGCAGACGCGGATCATCGCGGAGGCGCTCAAAGATAAGCCCGCCCTCGTCTGGGACGGAACGGGCGAGAACCCCTATTTCGGATTTCTGGGTCAGGCCGATGCGGTCATCGTCACTTGCGACTCGGTTAACATGGTCGGCGAAGCGGCTTTCACCGGGAAACCCGTTTACGTGATCGAACTCGACGGCAAAGCCCCGAAGTTCAGGCGGTTTCTCGACGGCATTTACGCTATCGGCGCGGCGCGACCTTTTGCCGGAGTGCTTGAAAGCTGGGAGTACGAGCCATTAAATGCTACCAACGAGGTCGCGGAAGCGATCAGACGACGCCTCAATCAACGCTGACCGGACGGCCATGACCCTGCCCCTGCTCGACATAGACGCTCTGCGCGCGACGCCGCTGAAGACGGAGCCCTACGATTATTTCGTGGTGCCGAATTTCATTCGCGCCGCCGAATTCGGCAACGTCATTTCGGATTTTCCGCGCATCTCATCGACCGGCTCGATCCCGCCGAGCGAACTCGAGATCAAGGGCGCTTTCGATCGGTTGCTCAAGGAGCTCGAAGGGCCGGAATTCCGCAAGGCCATCGAGGAGAAATTCGACATCGACCTGTCGGACCGCCCGACCATGATCACGGTGCGCGGCAATTGCGCGAAGAACAACGGCAAGATCCACACCGACACGCCGTCGAAGATCATCACCGTGCTGCTCTACATGAATCAGGAATGGGACAAGGACGGCGGACGCCTGCGCATTCTCCGCTCCGGCACCGACCTGAACGACGCGGCGGAAGAAGTCTCGCCCAATGGCGGCACGATGCTGGTCTTCAAGCGCTCGGATCATTCCTGGCATGGGCATGAACCTTTCGAAGGTCCGCGCCGCGCCATTCAGCTCAACTGGGTGACGGATGACGAAGTGGTCGCGCATGAGCAGCGCCGCCATCGCTTCACGATGTTTCTCAAGCGCATCAATCCGTTCGGCGGCGTCGCCGCGCGCGCCTCCTGAGCGCATACATGACGCTGGCACCCAAGTCTCTCGCGATTGAAACCTTCAAGAATGCCGACCTCGCGCAGGGCTGGCGGCCCGGCAACAATGCGGGCGGCGCGACCTTGTTCAAGGCGCTCGGCCATCCGCTGTCGGCACCGAAGGGCCATGCGCTGATCGACGAACTGGCCAAGGCGGGCCCCGTCGCGATTTTCGATCCGGTCGGCACGGGCGGCAACTTCAACGCCTATTACGATCTGACGCGGCTCACCATCGCGGGCTATTACGTGCAGCGCGTCGAAGATCTCGGCAGCGCGCTTCTCGGCCATGACGCAAAGCCGCTGAACGAGATCGCGCAGTCCGGCGCGAAGACCGTTCTCGTGTTGCTGTTCGACGCCGAAAAAGTGCTGGCGCCGATGCGCCACCTGTTTCCGAAGGATGCGCGCATCGTCAGCCTCGACGCGATGCGCATTCCAGACGACATGCTGACCAATCGCGGCAATTATCTCGACCCGATGAACTTCGCCACCAACTTCGCGCTGATGCGCGAGAGCGGTGATATGCATACGCGCGTCGCCAGCGCCAATTACTGGGGCCTGCACGGCGCGGAAAATCCGGAACTCTGGCTCTGCCTCTTCGGCGAAGACGGAACGCAGCTTGCCGAATGGCGCGAGACGCTGCCTGGCGCGGGTGCGCCCTTTGCAATCGACAGCGCCGAAATCCGCCACCGCTTCGGCCTCGGCGATTTCACCGGCTCGCTTTATATCCACGCGATCCGCATCAAGGGCCACGACGTCGTCAAATACGCGCTCGATATGTATGGCGAAGGCGGCAAGGCGCTGACATGCAGCCATGACGCCAACGCCTGGCCCGCCGATTTCTATGCCGGCATGCCCGCGGGCGAAGAGGACGAGAGCGTGACGCTCTTCATCCAGAATTCACACCCGATGGCGATCCCGCCGCACACGGTGGGCCTCAACATCATGGGCGCGCAGGACATCTCGTGGTTTGAAGACGAGATCGCGCCTTTCGCCACCCGCGCGATTTCAGTCGATGCGCTGCTGCCGCAAGCGAAATGGCCCGACCAGATCGAGATCGTCGCCGGACGCTATTTCGTGCGCCCGCGCTATGAAGTGAAGCGCGCCAGCGGCGCGCGGCGCATCGCCCATGCCAATGTCGAGCGCACCGATCTGAAACCGAACCCGGAGATCGCGGGCCTCGGCAAATATATGGGCAAGGGCTACATCATGCCCCTGCCCGTCCTGCCGCGCGGCGAATTCAAAAGCGTGATGCTGCCGACGCCGATGGCGACGAGCCAGCATGAATTGCCGATCCGCGCCGAACTGATCGACGCCAATGGCGAGCGCGTCGCCTCGAAATTCCTCGGCCGCATCCAGCGCCGCGACAGCGTCGAGATCGACGTCGAGCAATGGATCGCCGACAGCGCGCTGGCGCTGCCATCGGGCTACGGCCATGTCGAATTTCTCTATGACTTCCGCGACGGCGGCGAAGGCGACGGCTGGCTGCATGCGCTTGGCCGCTTCGAGCAAAAGTCGAGCGGCCACCGCGCCGAGACGATTTTCGGCGCGCATATCTACAACACCGCGATCATCTACAAGGACGAGCCGCAGTCCTATACGAACAAGCCGCCGGGACTGACGACGCGCCTCTTTTTGCGTTTAGGCACGGACGGCATGGACACGATCTGCCACCTGATCTATCCGGCCTCGACGGCATGGCATCCCAAAAGCGCGACCATGCTCATCCTGCATGACGCGACCGGCAAACCGATTGCCGAAAAACCCATCGAGATCGCCTGCGGCGGTTCGCGCTTCTGGCGGCTCTCGGAAATGTTCTCGAAAGAGGAACGCGAAGCGATGGGCGGCGCGGGCTACGTCATCGTCCGCGACACGACGTGCCGCTTGTTCGGCTTTCACGGGATGACGAATGGCGCGGAGAGTTTTTGCCTCGATCATATGTTCGGGTTTTGAGCGTCTGCCCTTTTGTCATTGCCGGGCTTGACCCGGCAATCCAGAACCGCGAATACCGCACTGGATCACCGGGTCAAGCCCGGGGATGACAAAGACCTGGAACGTAGCTGACGATCTCATATTCGATCCGGTCGTGATCCAGAAAATAGAAGCGACGTCCGGGTTCATATGCCGCATGATTGAACGGCGCGAAACCTGCGGCAAGGACCAGCGTTTCCACCGTATCGAGATCATCGACGACGATGCCGATATGATTGAGCGGCAGGCCTTTGGTGAATCCTTCGGGCGGGCACATCACCATCGGCCCCGTATGGAGCGCAAGATATTGATCGTCAGTGCCGACATGGATCGTCTGACCATTGTTCAGGGCCGGACCGCGCCAGCGTATATGCCAGCCGAACAGCTTCTGCATGAGTATTGCCGTGCGGTCGGGGTCTGAGACCGTGATGTTCACGTGTTCGATTTTCATAGATGGCATTGTTTCTCACTCACGCCGCTGACGGAAAGACTTCGAGATGCGTCTCGGCGGTGCGTCCGAAATAGAGGGCGCGGCGACCCGGGAAGGAGACCATGTAGCCCGCGCAGCCCGCCGCCTTGGCCTTGATGCAGAAGCCTTTATAGGTATAGCCCGCAACGAGCTGCTGCGCCTCGCGAATGGCGGATTGCAATGCGGCGGCGTCGAATGCCTCACTCACCTCGCCATCGGCCTCGTGCATGGGCAGTTCGACGGAGTCGCCCGTGAGCAGATAGTAGATTGCGACGGAACGGCGCAAATCGACGGTGTAACCTTCGAAGCCGCCCTCCATAAGCGCCGCGACGATCTGCGGAAAAGTCATGGTGTTGCCCTCGGCGGCGTCGAGGCATTTTTGGGCAAGCGTCTTCTGTTGCGCGTTCATGGCGCATTCCTTTCGTCTGGTTCGGGATACGGGTTGGCTACTATGTCAGGTGACGGGAATGGTTTTTAGCCCGTGCCTATCGACGATGGATTTCAGGATGCGTTCAATGGTCTCGCGTTCATCCGTGGTCAGATCGTCAAAGAATTCGGCGTCGTTCCGGTCGGCAAGAGCCGAGAGCCGGGGCACCAGCTCCCTGCCCGCCGGACTCAGGGCAATCGTATGCGCGCGCCCGTCATCGGCACTGGCTTCGCGGGTTATGAAATTCTTGGCGAGAAGACGGTCGGCCAGTTTGCTGATGGCGCCGCGCGTCAACCCGAGCCGTTCGGCCAGCCGGCTCGGTGCGACGGAACCCTCGCCGTAGAGTTCCCGCAATACTGCCCATTCGGCGACCGTCACGTTCTCCGCATCGAGCTTTCTGGCGAAGGCATAGGAGACGTGATTGGAGACGTATCTAAGCCAGTAGCCCAGATGGGACGTCAGATGGGAGATGGAAGGCGTATTTGTCATGGCAATCTCATTTGTTGACTAGGAAACTATAGCGATGAAGTTTCCTAGTCAACCAAATAGATCACTCGAGCTCCTGCGACATCCCGCCTCGTCTTCGCTCCCGCAGCATCTTCGGCCTTGAACTCATCCTGGAATGCCTCTAAATAGCATTTAACAGTTTGGAGCTATTCCAGAAATCCCCCACGAACCCAGTTCAGGAGCCAGTTATGAGCGTTCTCGTCGGCAAAACCGCACCCGATTTCACCGCAGCCGCCGTTCTTGCCAACGGCGATATCGTCGAAGATTTCAACCTGAAGGCGCATCTGAAGGGCTCCTACGGCCTCGTTTTCTTCTATCCGCTCGATTTCACCTTCGTCTGCCCTTCCGAAATTCTCGCTTATTCGAACCGCGTGCCGAAATTCGAGGCGATGAACGTGAAGGTCGTGGCCGTGTCGGTCGACAGCCAGTTCACGCATAGCGCCTGGCGCAATACGGACCCGAAGGAAGGCGGCCTCGGCCCGGTAAAGTTCCCGATGGTGGCCGACATGACCAAGCAGATCGCGCGCGACTATGACGTGCTGATCGAGAAGGACGGCGTGGCGCTGCGCGGCACGTTCCTGATCGACAAGGAAGGCATCGTCCGCCATCAGGTCGTCAATGACCTGCCGCTCGGCCGCAACGCCGACGAGGCGCTGCGCATGGTCGACGCGCTCCAGTTCCACGAGGAAAACGGCGAAGTCTGCCCGGCCGGCTGGAACAAGGGCGATCAGGGCATGGTCGCCGACGCCAAGGGCGTGGCCAAATATCTCGGCCAGCACGCCGAAGCGCTCTAACGCACGTCTTTAGACCGGGCCGTCTCCACCTTATATAGTGGAGGCGGCCCGCTCCTCCCCTCCCGAGTCTCGTCGCCGCAGTCAGTCCAACGGTAAAATCATGTCCGACACAAAGCATTCCAAAGTCATCATCATCGGCGGCGGCGCCGCTGGCTACACGGCAGCGATCTATGCCGCGCGCGCGATGCTCGCGCCGACGCTCATTCAGGGCATCCAGCCCGGCGGACAGCTCACCATCACCACCGATGTCGAAAACTATCCGGGCTTTGCCGAGGCCATTCAGGGCCCGTGGCTGATGGAGCAGATGGAGGCGCAGGCGCGCCACATGGGCACCAATCTCGTCGCCGACACGATCATCAATGCCGACTTGAGCAAGCGCCCCTTCCGCCTCGTCGGCGACAGCGGCACGATCTACACGTCGGACGCCATCATCATCGCGACGGGCGCGCAGGCAAAATGGCTCGGCCTTCCCTCCGAACAGCATTTTCAGGGCTTCGGCGTTTCGGCTTGCGCGACCTGCGACGGATTTTTCTATCGCAACAAGGAAGTGCTGCTGGTCGGCGGCGGCAATACCGCCGTTGAAGAGGCGCTGTTCCTGACGAATTTCGCCTCGAAGGTGACGGTCATCCATCGCAAGGATCACTTCCGCGCCGAAAAGATCATGCAGGAACGCCTGTTCAAAAATCCGAAGATCGAAGTTGTCTGGGATTCGGTCGTCGATGAAGTCATCGGCGACGACGAGCCGCGCGGCGTCACCGGCGCGAAGGTGACGAACATCAAAACCGGCGAGACGCGCGTGATCCCGGCGCACGGCATCTTCGTCGCCATTGGCCACAAGCCCGCGACTGAACTCTTCGTCGATCAGCTCGACATGAAGCCGGGCGGATACCTCAAGGTCGTGCCGGGCACGACGACGACGAACATCAAAGGCGTCTTCGCCGCCGGCGACGTGACCGACGACATCTATCGTCAGGCCGTGACGGCGGCGGGCATGGGCTGCATGGCCGCGCTGGAGACGGAGCGGTTTCTGGCGGCGGAAGAAAGCCAGTTGAAGACGGTGGCGGCGGAGTAAGGCCCCTCACCCTCCCACGCCTTCGGCGCGGGCCCCCCCTCTCCCAGAGGGAGAGGGGATTTAGAGACGGCTCTTTCTAGCCCTCTCCCTCTGGGAGAGGGTTGGGTG
>DASYEM010000067.1:0-9664 GCA_036499025.1 Parvibaculum sp.
AGCACGTCCCGCGCTTTCCAGAGGTCGAGAACCGTCGCACCCAGCATCGTGGGAATGGCGAGGAAAAACGAAAATTCCGCCGCCGTCTTGCGCTCGACGCCCAGCAGCACCGCGCCGAGGATCGTCGCGCCCGAGCGCGAAACGCCGGGGATCATCGCGATGCATTGAAAAAGCCCGATCCTGAAAGCCGTTGCCGGTGCCAGCGTTTCAATGGAGACGATGCGCGTCGCGGGCTTCCAGCGTTCGATGACCAGAATGGCGATGCCGCCGAGAACCAGCGAGGCGCAAACGACCATCGGCGAGAACAACACGGTCTTGATGAAGTCATGCAGCAGGAAACCGAGTACTGCGGCAGGCAAAAAGGCGATGAGGACGGCGAGCGCGAAGCGCCGCGCCGCAGGATCGCCGCCAAGCCCGAAGACGATGTCGAGCAACTTGCGGCCATAAAGAACGCAGATCGCCATGATCGCGCCGAGCTGGATCACAACCTCGAAGACATCGGCGGTTGTTCCGGTAAAGCCGATGAGCTTCCCGGCGATGATCAGATGGCCCGTGGAAGAGACGGGTAGAAATTCGGTCCCCCCTTCGACGATGCCGAGAAAGACCGCTTGGAAAAAAACGAGAAAGGTCATGTGGGAAGGAGAGCCTGCGCTGCGAAAGACGTCAGCGACATTAGCACAGGTCAAAGCGAAGCGCGGATGACGAATGAGCGCCGAACCCCTGTTTCACAAAGCGGTCACGCAACGGCGTCGCACCCATATCGCGGAACAAGGCCGTCTCCCGCCCGTTGCATAGGGGGACGGGGAAGGGCGCCGAACCTCTGGGAGAATTGAAATGAAAAGACACCTAATGATGACGGTGGCCGTTCTGGCTCTGGCGCCCACACTGGCTTTCGCAGAGGCGCCGGTCGTCGCCACGCCCGGCGCGTCCGGCCAGATGGCCCCCGCCGCCGACGCTGGCAACATGACGGCCAAGGGGGCGGCCAGCGACTCGACCGCCGTTCAGCTTGCCACGCCGACCTATGTTGAAAAGGCAGCGACAGGCGACATGTTCGAAATCGAATCGAGCAAGCTGGCGCTGGAGAAATCCAAAAACGCCGACGTCAAAGCCTTCGCCAAAATGATGGTTTCCGCTCACACAAAAACCACGAAGGAACTGACGGCGGCGGTGAAGGCCGAAAAAATCGACGTGGCCATCCCGGCAAAGCTTGATGACGAACATGAAGCCAAGCTCGCCAAGCTGAAGGATTTGTCGGGCGCCGAATTCGACAAAGCTTATATGGACGCGCAGGTCGAAGGTCATCAGGCCGCGCTGGAAGTCCATCAGCGTTACGCCGCCTCGGGCGATAACGCCAAGCTGAAGCTCTGGGCCGGCAAGACGGCAAAGACCGTCCAGATGCATCTGACAAAGGCCGAGAGCCTCGACAAGACGGTGGGCAAGAGCTGACCCTTTGCGATAGAACGATGAAGCGTCCCGGCCTCGTCCCGGGGCGCTTTTTTGTGAGCGCCCCGGATCCGTTAATTTCGGTTCATCCTGCGTTCAGCCGGCGAGTGAGAACCTCTCTACGCTGGCCCCTAATGCCGGTGGAAACAGGAGGCACCTCAGGTGCGTATGGACAAGGCAGCGATCAGATTTGGTTTGACGGCGGCTCTGGCTCTCGGCTCGCTCGGCCTCTACAGCTCCACGGCATTGGCCGGCGGCAGCGGTTGGGCGCAGCAGCCGCACCCCGACAATCGGCCCAACAATCAGAATGAGCAAAGAGGGCACCCGCAGCAGCGCGCCGTCGAGCGGCAGCCACAACGCCAGCAAGCCGCGCCACAGCAGCAGCGGCAACAGCAACAGGTGGACCAGCGGCGTCAGCAGGGCGAAAGGTTTCGTGCGCAGCAAAATCAGCGCCCGCAATTCGGACAGCAGCGTCAGCAGACAGATCAGCAGCGCCAGCAGAACGACCGCTTCCGGGCGCAGCAAAATCAGCGCCAGCAGTTCGACCAGCAGCGTCGGCAACAGGCGGATCAACGTCAGCAGAATGATCGTTCTCGCGCGCAGCAAAATCAGCGCGCGCAATTCGACCAACAGCAGGGCCGCCAACAGGCCGACCGGCAGCGCCAGCAGAACGACCGCTTCCGCGCACAACAGAACCAGCGGCAATATGGCCAGCGTCCCGACGACCGTCGCGCCGCCGACTATCGTAACGATGGCCGCCGCGATTCACGCTGGAACTGGAGCCAGCCGCAGCGCCACGACAACTGGCACGGCAACGATCACAATTATCGCGGGCCCGGCTGGGATAGCTGGCGGCAACGCCACTATGTCTCCGCCCCGCGCTATCGCTGGGACTATGACCGCTATTCGCGACCCTGGTTCGACTACAATCGCGTCGGCTACATATCGATCTATAGGCCGACCTACGTCATTCCATACAATGCCTATGAGAGCTACGGCTCTTCCTATTACGGCCCCGTCGGCTGCAATCGCGATGTCGTCGGTGCGGTATTGGGCGGCGTCGCAGGCGGTTTGATCGGCGCACATAATGGCGGTGGCGGCGCAACGGTGGGTGGAGCGATCGTCGGCGCCTTGCTCGGCGGCGCGCTCGGCCAGTCGATCGATATGAGCGATCAGGCTTGCTACGGACAGGTGCTCGAATATGCGCCATCCAATCAGCCGGTCTATTGGGAAGGCGATGGCGCGCAATATCAGGTGACGCCGATGCGCACTTACCAAAACGGTTCGGGCGAATATTGCCGCGAATATCAGAGCTACATCTATATCGACGGTCAGGAACAACAGGCCTATGGCACCGCATGCCGTCAACCCGACGGCGCGTGGCGATCAAGTTGAGACCTGCGCAACGCTCGCCGCGTTGGCCTGATGCGGTGTCTGAGGAGAGCGTGAGCGGCGGTCCGAGGGGGTTCTCGGACCGCCGTTTCTCTTTGGGCTATTTGCCGCCGCGCTTGTTGAGCCCGGCAAGGCGCGAGACGTCGCGCACCGCGCCGCGCGCGGCGCTTGTTGCCATCGCCGCATAGGCCTGAAGCGCGGGCGAGACGCGGCGCTTGCGCACTTCCTTCGGCATCCAGCCTTCTTCTTCGGCTTTCTCGCGGCGCGCCGCGAGGTCGGCATCGGAGACGGCGAGATGGATCGTGCGGTTCGGAATGTCGATCTCGATTGTGTCGCCGGTTTCGACAAGCCCGATAGCGCCGCCTTCGGCCGCTTCCGGTGACGCATGGCCGATGGAAAGCCCCGAGGTTCCACCCGAGAAACGTCCGTCGGTGACCAGAGCGCAGGCTTTGCCGAGACCTTTCGATTTCAGATAGCTCGTCGGATAAAGCATTTCTTGCATGCCCGGCCCGCCGCGCGGCCCTTCATAGCGAATGACCACGACGTCGCCCGATTTCACTTCGCCGGTCAGAATGCCGGAGACTGCGCTGTCCTGGCTCTCATAGACGCGCGCCGGACCCGTGAAGGTCAGGTTCGACTTGTCGACGCCTGCCGTCTTCACGATGCAACCGTCTTCCGCGATGTTGCCGTAAAGCACAGCGAGACCGCCGTCTTTCGAATAGGCATGTTCGATGTCGCGGATGACGCCGCCTTCGCGATCGAGATCGAGATCGGGATAGCGCCGTGACTGCGAGAAGGCTTCGGTAGTACGAACGCCGCCGGGCGCCGCGCGGAAAAATTCATGCGCGTGATTGTTCTTCGAGCGCCCGATATCCCAATGCTCGATGGCTTCGCCGAGCGTCGTGCTGTGGATCGTCGAGACTTCGCGGTGAATGAGCCCGCCGCGGTCGAGCTCGCCCAGAATGGCGAAGACGCCGCCCGCGCGATGCACGTCTTCCATATGCACATTGGCGATGGCAGGCGCGACCTTGGCGAGGTTTGGCACGCGATGCGACAAACGGTCGATATCCTTCATCGAAAAAGCGATCTCGCCTTCATGCGCGGCGGCGAGCAGATGCAGAACCGTGTTCGTCGAGCCGCCCATCGCGATGTCGAGCGACATGGCGTTTTCGAAAGCTTCGAACGTCGCGATGTTGCGCGGCAGGACGCTCTGATCGTCCGTCTCGTAATAGCGCCGCGTGATTTCGACGATGACGCGGCCCGCTTCGAGAAACAGCGCCTGGCGGTCTGAATGCGTTGCGAGCGTCGAACCGTTGCCGGGCAGCGAAAGGCCGAGCGCTTCAGTGAGGCAGTTCATCGAGTTCGCGGTGAACATGCCCGAGCAGGAACCGCAGGTCGGGCAGGCGGAGCGTTCGACGACGGCGACTTCTTCGTCGGTGATTTTGTCATCGGCGGCGGCGATCATCGCGTCGATCAGATCGACTTTGCGTTCGGCGTCGTCTTCCCACTTCACCTTGCCGGCTTCCATCGGTCCGCCGGAGACGAAGACGACGGGAATGTTGAGCCGCATCGCCGCCATCAACATGCCGGGCGTGATCTTGTCGCAATTGGAAATGCAGACCAGCGCGTCGGCGCAATGCGCGTTGACCATGTATTCGACGCTGTCGGCGATCAGGTCACGCGACGGCAGGCTGTAAAGCATGCCGTCATGGCCCATCGCGATGCCGTCATCGACTGCGATCGTATTGAATTCCTTGGCGACGCCGCCCGCTTTTTCGATCTCGCGCGCCACAAGCTGCCCGAGATCTTTCAGATGCACATGACCCGGCACGAACTGCGTGAACGAGTTCGAGATTGCGATGATCGGTTTTCCGAAATCGCTGTCTTTCATGCCGGTGGCGCGCCAGAGGCCGCGGGCGCCGGCCATGTTGCGGCCGTGAGTCGTTGTGCGGGACCGATAGGGAGGCACGATATTTGTCCTTTCGTCCGGGAGGCGAGGCTCGTCACACATATATATGTGCGCGGAGGCCTACAGGCTCGCGTTTGCGGGATATTTCTATCCGTGCGGACCTGAAGAAACAAATATCACAAAAGCGCGCAGGCGGGGAGGGGATAACCCCTTATCGCGGCGGGGGTATTGGGCTCGCTCGGCGTGTACGGGATCGCTCGCAGGAAGCCCTTAATACAGGTTGTCTTTGGCGTCCTTCTTCAGTGCCATGTCGATAATCTTGGCGGGCATGAGCAGCTTCATCTGGTCCCGCACCATCTGCCCGAAACTCGGCAGTGCATTCCGGGGGATATGTTTCGCCGGATTCCATAGCTCCGATCGCCGTAGCGCCTTGGTGCAGTGGAGATAAACCTCGCTGATTTCGATCAGCATGACGCTGCGCGGCGGCTTCCCGTCGACGACAAAACGCTCCATTAACTCAGGCGTCGTCACTGTCTCGGCAACGCCGTTGACGCGCAGCATCTCCTCAAATCCCGGCAGAAAGAAGAGCAATCCAACGGCGGGCGTATGGGTGATATTCGTCAGCGTATCCAGCCGGTTATTGCCGGGCCGGTCGGGCAGGGCGAGATGCGTCTCGTCCAGCACATGCACGAAACCCTGTTCGCCGCCGCGCGGAGACACATCGGCAAGCCCGTCGGGGCGGCTGGTGCCGATGCAAACGAACGGCGAAAGTTCAATGAAGCGGCGGCAATGCGGATCGAGGCTTTTCAGCTCTTTGTTGATCGCACCATCCGATGGCTCCTTATAGACCGTGCGCAGCGCCGCTTCGTTCTTCAGGCTTTCGTTCATTGCAAGCTCCCCCCGGTTCATTCGAAGAGAAGCATATTGAGAATCACTCGCAAATACAAGCGAGACTCATTTCATCTGGCCCGGATCGTAATAGAAGCGCTCCCGCACGATCTTGTCGCCTTGCCATAGCTGCAGCGCGACTTCATTCATGGTGCTCGTCTTCCCGTCCGCCTGCACGAATTCGAAAATCCAGTTGATCGCTACATGGTCGCCCTGCACGAAAAAGGGCTCGACGCAGCTGGTGCGGATTTCCTTGAAAACGCTCATCACCTGGCGCTCGCGTTCGACCAGTCCAGCGCGGCCCTGGCGCAACTCGCCAAGGTTCTCCTGCATGCTGGCGTCTTCCACATAGAAAAGCTCGATCGCCTCGTCATGGCGACCCGACACGACGACATCCACGAAAGTCTGGACCGTTTCCCGGCTGGGCATGGCGTTTCCTCCGCTGATTGGATTTTAACATACTAATAGTATGTAACATACAATATGTTTGTTTCATGTCAATGCTTACCCTTCGACCCATGCGCATCGAATCGGAAAAAACCCGCCGCGAGGAATACTCAGAGGCGACGCGTGCCGCCTTGCTGGCCGCGGCCAAGGGCCTCTTCACGGCCAATGGCTATCAGGCGACCGGTATCGAAGCCGTGGCGCAGGCAAGCCGCGTGACCCGCGGCGCGCTCTATCATCACTTTACCGACAAACGGGCTCTCTTCGATGCGCTGGTAGTCGAGTTGCAAGCCGAAGCCGCCGCCATGGTGGTGAGACGCGTCGGAGCGGCGAGCGACCGCTGGGCCGCCATGCGCGCTGGCACCGAAGCCTTTCTCGATGCCTGCATCGAGCCCGCCTATCTCCGCCTCGTCATTCAGGAAGCGCCCGCCGTGCTCGGCCTCGCGCGTTATCGCGAGATCGACGAAACCCATACGCGCGGCCTTCTCATTCGCGGGCTGAAGGGTTTACAAAAATCCGGTGATATCGATTTCGCCGACATCGAACTTCTGAGCAGCATGATCGCCGCCGCCGAATGTCAGGCGGCGCTTCTGATGCCCGATGCAAAAGACCGTGCCGCATTGAAAGCGGCGGCGCTCGATGCGCTCGACAGAATTCTCGGCGCCTTCCGCCCGAAGCGGACATGACGATGGAAAAGCTTCCCGTTATCGACATGAGCCCGCTTTTCGACGGAACCTCGGAGGCAAGCGCTCGCGTCGCCCGTCAAATCGACGCCGCCTGCCGCGACAATGGCTTCTTCTATGTGGCCGGTCACGGCGTCGATCCGCACATCCTCTCGCGCCTCGAAGCCGCAAGCTGGCACTTCTTCTCGTTGCCTGAAAACGTCAAGCTTGAGATCGCGATGGAGAAGGGCGGTCGCGCCTGGCGCGGGTTCTTCCCCGTCGGCGGCGAGCTGACCTCCGGCAAACCGGACCTGAAGGAAGGCGTCTATTTCGGCACCGAGCTTTCGCCCGATCATCCCCGCGTTCGCGCCGGCGTACCGCTGCATGGGCAAAATCTTTTCCCCACCGAGGTCCCGGAACTGCGAACGGCCGTGCTCGATTATCTTGCCGCACTGACCCGCACAGCTCATGCCCTGATGGAGGGCATCGCCCTCGCCCTCGGCCTTGAGCGGCGCTACTTGGCCGATCACTACACGGCAGATCCGACGGTCCTCTTCCGCATCTTCCACTATCCGCCATCGCCGCCTGGCGACGATGGATGGGGTGTGGGCGAACATACGGATTACGGTCTGCTGACGCTATTGGCGCAAGACCACGTAGGTGGCCTTCAGGTCAAGACCGCGCGCGGCTGGATCGAAGCGCCACCCATCGAAAACACCTTCGTTTGCAATATCGGCGACATGCTCGATCGCCTGACCGGAGGTGCCTACCGCTCGACGCCGCATCGCGTCCGCAATGCCAGCGGCAAGGGACGGCTGTCTTTCCCGTTTTTCTTCGATCCCGATTTTGATGCTGAAATTGTCTCGTTGCCGCACGCCGCATCCGGTGCCAGAGATGACAGCGCCGAGCGTTGGGACAAGACCAATGTTCACGCTTTCAGCGGCACTTACGGCAATTACTTGATGAGCAAGGTCTCCAAGGTGTTCCCGGATTTGCGACGCGGCGTTCTTAATCGTTAACGATCGTCAAACGATTGTAACGCTAGCATCTCGTCAACTCGGGACTCCTTGAGAGACCAAAGAGATGCAGGATCGGCTCACCCGATTTCTTGGTAGGCAATCACGGTCGGCGGCGGTGGCGCTTCTGGTCGCGATGGCGCTTGCCATGGCGCTCAGCAGCTCCGCGATCCTCGTCTATTTCACGATCTATGACTTCGAGCGTACCTTTCTCGCCATCACGGCAGTGGTCACCATTGCGGTCGCCACGCCCATTATCTTCTATGCCCAGAATGTCATCCGCCAGTTGCGCGACACGCAGCGCATGCAGAGGGCACTATTGACCGAAGTCGTTCACGCGCGCGATGAGGCGCAGCAAGCCAATGCTTTCAAGTCGCGGTTCCTGGCCAATCTCAGCCACGAGTTGCGCACGCCGTTGAACTCCATCATCGGCTTTTCATCGCTGCTGGAAGAGCAGGCATTCGGTCCCCTCGGCGACGCGCGCTATCTCGGCTATATCAAGGACATCAGCCTCGGCGGCACGCATCTCCTCGATCTCATCAACGACATTCTGGCGTTGTCGAAAATGGAAGCCGGTGCGACGACGCCGGATAATGACGATGAATCCGATGTCGATGAAGTGATTTTCGCCTGCATGCGCATGGTGCAGCCGCTTGCGCAGGCGCGCAGCGTCCGCATTGAAACAAAAGGCGCGGCCAACAAGGGCCTCGTCGTCAGCGAGCGCATGCTGCGCCAGATTTTGCTGAACATTCTTTCCAACGCCGTGAAGTTCACTCTCAGCGGCGGCCTCGTCCGCCTTTCGGTGGAGACGCGTCCCGGCGGCGCGTTGGCGATCCTCATTGCAGATTCCGGCGTTGGCATGTCGGACGAAGACATCGGGGTTGCCCTGACCCCTTTCGGTCAGATCCACAATGACGCCGTCGGAAGCCAGGAAGGAACCGGTCTCGGCCTGCCGCTGGTCAAGGCCATGATGGCCCTGCATGGCGGGCTGCTCCAGATCGACAGCGCGCCGGGGGAGGGCACGGTGGTCTCTCTGCTCTTCCCGCCCAACCGCGTCGTCATCTCATCGCCGCTTCAGCGCATCTCGGTTTAAAACGAGCCTCGCCCGGATTTTGTGCACTGCCACGAGCAGCTTGCCGCTCCCCGCGCCACAAGACGATGACGGCGTTCACGGATGATCGCCATTTGCATGATTTCAATCCCTACGATTTCACTAGGGAGTCGTTTCTTGTGAAATTGCTGTGTTAAGGGGCTCGGGAATGGGGTTAACATGATCGGCAGAGGCGGGGGCCTTTGATTGCCGGGGATAATCCGTCAGTTGCGAGCCTCGTGTCTCCCTTCCTCCGGCAGAAGAACTGCCCTCACGAAGCAAATGAAGCCAAAACGGAGCTTCTTCATGAACTGGAAAATCGGGACGGGATTCGTCGCGATGGCCATTGCCGGATTGTTTTCGGTAACGGCCCACGCCGAAGAAAAAGTCCTCAACGTCTACAATTGGTCGGACTACATCGCCGAAGACACGGTGGCGAAGTTCGAAAAGGCGACCGGCATCAAGGTTCGCTACGATGTCTATGACGGCAACGAGACGCTGGAAGCCAAGCTCATGGCTGGCAACTCCGGCTACGACATCGTCGTGCCGACGGCGTTTCCCTTCCTCGACCGTCAGGTCAAGGCGGGCGTCTACAAGGAACTCGATCGAAGCAAAATTCCGAACTACAAGAATCTCGATCCCGATCTGATGAAGCGTGTCGCCGCCGCCGACCCGGGCAACAAGCATGCGGTCATCTGGATGTGGGGCACAACCGGTCTCGGCTACAACGTCAAGGCCATCCAGAAGCGCCTCCCGAATGCGCCGGTCGATTCGCTCGATCTGATCTTCAAGCCGGAAAATGTGTCGAAGCTCAAGGACT
>DASYEM010000068.1:0-2165 GCA_036499025.1 Parvibaculum sp.
GATCGATCTCTGTCCGAAGGCGCCTAGCCTCAGCGAGTGGAGACGCGATTGTGACCCGATCCGCCTTTGCTTTCGCGCCAAGCGTCGCCAATTCGGTAGCACTCTGGTCGTTCAGCACGAGCGGCGCAATCGCCGCCAATCCCGCCTTTTCGCAGAGCTCACTCAATATTGGTCTCTGCACGCCATAGGCGCTCTCGGCCGCCGAGACTTGGCTGCGCGCAGTCGTGATGCGACGGTTCGCTTCCGTCCGCCGCACCTCGGCAGCAGCGAGCGAGCGAGTGGCCGCGCCTAAACGCTGGCTCGTCGCATCCAGCATCGCGTTCAGTTCTTCGCGACGACGGCGGATATTCGTGACCATGTCGTTCAGCGCGCTCGGGTGCGCAAGGTGCGGGTGATCTGTGCTGCCACACACCGGGCAGGCGGTATCCGGAACTAGTCGTCCGTGAAGAATATCGAAGCCATTGATCTGGAATCCAGAACCGGGGATTTGAAGTAATCGATTTTGCCGGATTTCGCGTGTTGATAAGCGGATTCCTTGCAAATTGGATTTGTGATTCCCTGGCTCTGAGGCGAGTCGGCGATGGGGATTGCGATGCGGCCACGGGAACGGCGCGAGACGGGCAGGCAGGACTTGTTCCGCTCGCGGCTCGATCAGATCATCGACCTTGGCCACCCCGTGGCGAAGCTGGCACGAACGATCGACTGGCGATTTTTGGAGGAGCGGTTCGGAGCGGTCTACACGGACGGTGCGGGGCAGCCGCCGCTGCCGACGCGGTTGATGGCGGGGCTCGCCATCCTCAAGCACACCTTCGATCTGTCCGACGAAGTCCTCTGCGAGCGCTGGATCGAGAACCCCTATTACCAATATCTGTGCGGCGAGGAATTCTTCCGGCACGACCTGCCGTTCGACCGCTCGTCGCTAACGCGCTGGCGCCATCGCATGGGCGAGGAGAAGCTTTTGGCGCTGATCCAGGAAAGCCTCTCGGTGGCCACGAAGACGGGGGCGATGAAGCCGTCCGATCTGTCGCGGGTCATCGTTGACACCACGGTTCAGCCCAAGAACATCACCTTCCCGACCGAGGCCAAGCTCGCCAACCGGGCGCGCGAGAAGCTGGTGAAGCTGGCTAAGAAGACGGGCGTCGTGTTGCGCCAATCCTATGTGCGGGTGGGCAAGCTCGCGCTGATCAAGCATCAGCGCTATGCCCATGCCAAGCAGTTCAACCGCGCCAACCGAGCCTTGCGCAAGCTCAAGACCTATCTCGGGCGCGTCATCCGCGACATCGAGCGCAAGATTGGCGGCGATCCCGGGCTGCAGGGCAAGTTCGCCAATTTGCTTGTTCTCTCTCGCCGCGTGTGGGCGCAGAAACGCGGACAACGCGGGCCGAAGGTCTATTCGCTACACGCTCCGGAGGTGGAGTGCATTGGCAAAGGCAAGCCGCACAAGCCCTATGAGTTCGGCGTCAAGGTCAGCGTGGCGACGCCGATAAAGCACAGCAAAGGCGGGCAGTTCGTCACCCATATCGCGGCTCTGCCTGGCAATCCCTATGACGGGCACACCCTTGCCAAAGTGATCCCCGGCATGGAGGCCCTCATCGGCAACACGGTCGCGCGCCTTGTCGCCGATGCCGGCTATCGCGGCCACAACGCGCCGCCCGATTACAAATTCCGCATCTTCACCGCCAAGCAGAAGCGGCACGTGACCCCGCGGATCAAACGCGAGATGAAGCGGCGATCGGCGATCGAGCCCGTCATCGGCCATCTGAAGGAAGAGCACCGTATGGGCCGCAACTATCTCGCCCATCGCGCCGGCGACGCCGTAAACGCCGTGCTCGCAGCCGCCGGATACAACTTCCGCCGTCTGCTCAGGTGGCTCAGGCTCTTTTTGCGCCTAATCCTATCGCGCCTGTTAGAGGCCCTTCAGCTCAATCCAGCCTGAAATCGGGATTCTTCACGGTCGACGAAATAGGCCTCGTCCGGCGTGCGGCGGTCAAGGCTCGAATGTGGGCGTCGCCCATTGTAAAAATCCAGATACCGGCCAAGTGCTGCGCGCGCTTCGCCGACGCTGTTATAGGCGCGCAGATAAAATTCTTCGTACTTGACCGTTTTCCAGATGCGCTCGACGAAGACATTGTCGCGCCATGCTCCCTTGCCATCCATGCTGATGG
>DASYEM010000069.1:0-16070 GCA_036499025.1 Parvibaculum sp.
AATGGGGTGCTGGAAAAAGGCTTCGAATAGAAAATCGCATGAAGGGTGGCGAGTCTCGCCTTGCCGTCAGCTCGCCATCGCTTCATCGTAAGCCGCACCCGCTTCAAGCCAGGTTTCCTCCGCCTTCGCCAGCGCGCGCAATGCGTCGGCGCGGGCCTTGGCGACGCGGGCGGCTTCGTCGGGTTTGCCTTCGAACGCCGCCGCATCGGCAAGCTTCGCATCGAGTTTCGCCACTTCACCTTGCAGGCGTTCGACTTCCTTCTCGGCGGCCTGCGCCTTCTTCTTCAGCGGCGCGAATTGCTCGCGCTTCTGCGCGGCGATGCGGCGTGCTTCCTTTTTGTCGTTTGACGGACGCGGCGCCACGGGTTCCGCATTCTCATCCGCGAGCTCATCGGGCGCGATGGGCCGCGCGCGGCGCGCCGGATCGAGGAGCCATTTGCGGTAATCGTCGAGATCGCCGTCATAGGGCTTCACCGTCCCGTCTGCGACGATCCACAGTCGGTCGGCACAAGTCTCGACCAGATGCCGGTCATGCGAGATCAGGATGAACGCGCCGTCATAATCGTTGATCGCCATGACCAGCGCCTCGCGGCTGTCGACGTCCAGATGGTTCGTCGGCTCGTCGAGGATAATCATGTGCGGCTTGTGGAACGTGGCCACGGCAAACAGCAACCTTGCCTTCTCGCCGCCCGAAAGTTTTTCGACCGGCGTATCCGCCTTGTCCGCGCCGAAACCATAAGAGCCCGCCGAGGCGCGCACCTGCGCCTGCGTCGCCGTCGGCATCAACTCGCGGAAATGCTCGTAAGGCGTGTCGCCCATGCTCAGTTCGTCGAGCTGATGCTGTGCGAAATAGGCGATGCGCAGCTTCTTCGAGTCGTACTTGTTGCCCGCCGTCACCTGCAAGCGATCGCAAAGCAGCTTGGCGAATGTCGATTTGCCGTTGCCGTTCGCGCCGAGTAGCGCGATGCGGTCGTCCTGGTCGATGCGCAGATCGAGATGCGTCAGCACTGGTTTGTCGGGCTCATAGCCGACCGAGGCATGTTCAAGCCGGATGATCGGCGAGGCGAGCGGCTTGTCCGGCGCGGGAAACCGGAACGGCATCACGCGCTCGTTCAACATGTCGGCAATGGGCTCCATTTTAGCCAAAGCCTTCATGCGGCTCTGCGCCTGCCGCGCCTTCGAGGCTTTCGCCTTGAAGCGCTCGACGAAGCTCTCCATGTGGCGGCGCGCGTCTTCCTGCTTCTTCTTCATCGACATCTGGAGCAGCAGCTTCTCGCGCCGCGTCCGGTCGAAGCGGTCATAGTTGCCGCTATAGAAGGTGAGCTTCTTGTGTTCGAGATGCAGAATGCCTTCCGCGACATTGTTCAGCAGATCGCGGTCATGGCTGACGATGAGGACGGTGTAGGCATAATTCCGCAGATAATCCTCAAGCCAGATCGTGCCTTCAAGATCGAGATAGTTGGTCGGCTCGTCGAGCAGCAGCAGGTCGGGCTCGGAAAAGAGAACAGCCGCCAGCGCCACGCGCATGCGCCAGCCGCCCGAGAAATCGGAACAGGGGCGGGCCTGCGCCTCTTCATCGAAGCCGAGCCCGGCCAAAATCGAAGCCGCCCGCGCGGGTGCGGCATGTGCGCCCATATCCGAAAGCCGCGTGTGAATCTCCGCGATCCGGTGCGCATCGGTTGCATGTTCGGCCTCGGCCAGCAGCGACGCGCGCTCCAGATCGGCGGCCAGCACCGTGTCGAGCAGCGTGATCGGGCCTGCAGGCGCTTCCTGCCGCACCATGCCGACGCGCCAGTTCTTGGGGTAACTCGTGCCCCCCGTCTCGGTCTGGTACTCGCCGGTGATGATTTTGAGCAGCGTCGATTTGCCGGTGCCGTTGCGCCCGACAAAACCGATCTTCTGCCCCGGCGGCAGCGCGGCGGTGACATGATCGAGGAGGAGGCGGCCCTCCATGCGGAATGTGAGATCGTTAATGTGCAGCATGGGCGGTTCTCTAACACAGCCCGTTGCCGCCGTCATTAAGCCCGGCTATAACCCCGCCAAATCCTGACCCATCACCCTAGGAAGCCCCGATATGGCCCTCGAACGCACTTTTTCGATCATCAAACCGGATGCGACCCGCCGGAACCTCACCGGCAAGATCATCGCCAAGTTTGAAGAGGCCGGCCTTCGCATCGTCGCCTCCAGGCGCATCCACATGACCAAGGCGCAGGCCGAGGGTTTCTATGCCGTCCATAAGGACCGCCCTTTCTTCAACGATCTGGTCTCCTTCATGATCTCCGGCCCCGTCGTCGTGCAGGTGCTGGAAGGCGAAAACGCCATCGCGAAGAACCGCGAAGTCATGGGCGCGACCAACCCCGCCAACGCCGCGGAAGGCACGATCCGCAAGGAATTCGCTGAATCGATCGAAGCGAACTCGGTCCACGGTTCGGATGCGGCCGAAACCGCCGCCGAAGAAATCAAATATTTCTTCAAGCCGGAAGAACTCGTCGGCTGAGGCAAACGCCTCGCCGGATCGAAAACCCCGCCGGTGACGGCGGGGTTTTTATTTGCCGGATCGCTTCTGCCGACAACGGCGTTATAATGACGCTGCTCACAGACGGAGGTCTCTTTGCGCCGTTTTCTTTCCTATATTCTCTGGCCCGCTTTATTCGCGGCGGCGCTTGGCGCCACCTGGGCCGGCATGGAGAGGGGGCACGGCATTGCCGCCTTCAACGTGACCTATCTGCTGCTGGCCCTGACCATAGCGGGTCTCGAGCGCGTCATGCCGCACGAGCGCGCCTGGCTCGCAAATGACGGCCAGATGCCCGCCGACCTCGCACATACGGTCCTCAACAAGGGCTTCGCGCAGGTCCTCATCACTTTCATCATTTTCATGGGCATCGCCGATTGGCTCGAGCCGGTCAACAACAGCGTCTGGCCGGATCATTGGCCTCTGGCGGCGCAGGTCGTTCTCGGCCTCATCGCCGCCGAGTTCGGCCTCTACTGGAAACACCGCCTTGCGCACGAGTGGCCGTGGCTCTGGCGCTTCCATGCGGTTCATCACAGCGTCACGCGGCTTTGGTTCTTCAACACCGGGCGCTTCCACCTCGTCGACACGGTCACGGGCCTCGCCGTCGGCATTCCGGTGCTTCTCGTGCTCGGTGCGCCCGAGCCGGTACTGCTGCTCGTCAGCGCCATCACCGCCATCATCGGCCTGCTCACCCATTGCAACATCGAGATGCGCTGCGGCCTGCTGAACTACGTTTTCAACACGCCGTCCCTGCATCGTTGGCATCACTCGAAAGTGCTGGCGGAGGGCAATCGCAACTATGGCGAAAACCTTGTCCTCTTCGATCAGCTCTTCGGCACCTTCTACAACTCGCCGCGCCGCCCGCCCGCCGACATCGGCATCAGCCATCCGATGCCGGAGACTTTTTTCGGCCAGTTGAAAGTGCCGTTCACCAGCCAGCCGCTCTGACGGTCACTCCGCCTTGCTCACCCGCAAAATCTTGTCCTCGCCGTCGTCCGTCAGCAGATAGAGCGCGCCGTCAGGCCCCTGCACGACGGTGCGAATACGCGCGCCGAGGTCGGTAAGCAACGCCTCCTCATGCACGATCTTGTCGCCATCGAGTTCCAGCCGCACGAGCTTGGGGATCGCCAGCCCGCCGACAAACAGATCGCCCTTCCACGGCGCAATCGCATCGCTGGTGTAAAACGCCATGCCGGATGTGCCGATGGACGGCACCCAATAGTGAATCGGATCGGTGATGCCCGGGCCCGTCCGCTTGCCGTCACCCACCGGCGTACCGTCATAATTGATGCCGTAGGAAACGAGCGGCCAGCCGTAATTCTTGCCCGCCCGGACGATATTGATTTCATCGCCGCCCTTTGGCCCGTGCTCGGCATTCCAGAGTTCGCCGGTCACGGGATTGATCGCGGCACCCTGCTGGTTGCGGTGCCCATAAGACCATATCTCCGGCCGCGCACCTTCCTTGCCGACAAAAGGATTGTCCTTCGGGATCGTGCCGTCGGTGTTGAGGCGCACGACTTTGCCGAGATCGGAATCGAGCTTCTGCGCCTGTCCGCGATATTCATCCTTGAAGCGTTCGCCGAGCGTGATGAAGACATGCCCCTTGCCGTCGAAGACGATTCGCGATCCGAAATGCAGATCGCTCTTCACTTTCGGCACTTGCGAAAAGATCACTTTGAGATGGACAAGTCCCGTCGCCGTCAACACGCCGCGCGCCACCGCCGTGCTATTGGTGCCGCCATCGCCCGGTTCGGCGAAACTCACGTAGACGAATTTGGTTTTCGCAAAATCCGGGTCTATCGCCACATCAAGTAGCCCGCCTTGTCCGCGCGCATCGACTTTCGGCGTCCCGTTGAGCGGCGCGGAGAGTTTGCCGTCCTTCGACACGATCCTGAGTCGCCCCTTGCGCTCGGTCACAAGCGCGCGGCCATCGGGAAGGAAAACCAGACCCCAGGGATTCTCCAGCCCGTCGGCAAATGTCTCGACGTGAATTTTCACCTTTTCGGTGGCGACGGTCTCGTCGGCATAGGCGCCCGTCGCGGCAAGCAGGGCGAAGGCGAGGGCAGGGAGAGCGATGCGCATGAGAGCCTCGTGAAACGGAGGGTTGTCCTTACATAAGCCCAACTCCGCGCAGAGCAATAGTGTTCCTGGATTCCGGGTGGGGGCCTCGTCCTTCGAGACGCGCCTTCGGCGCTCCTCAGGATGAGGGTTTTCTGTCGAATTAAATCCCCACTCCTGTTGAATTAAATCCTCATCCTGAGGAGGCGCAACGCGCCGTCTCGAAGGACGAGGCCCCTGCCGCCGACATGTCCGTCCTAAAGCGGCGGCATCATCAACGGCGCTTGGGCGTCCGCTGTTTCACGCTCGATTACCACGCGCTCATCGACGATCCTCGTCCGCCCTTCAGCGACGAGCTTCAGCGCCAGCGGATAAAGCTTGTGCTCCGCTTCCAGCACGCGTGCGCTCAACGCATCGACCGTATCGCCCGGCAGCACCGGCACGGCGGCTTGAGCGACAATCGGACCTTCATCCATCGCGGCGCGCACGAAATGCACCGTGCAGCCGGAGATGCGGCATCCCGCTTCCAGCACGCGCTCATGCACCTTCAGGCCCTTGAAGGCGGGCAGCAGGGAAGGATGGATATTGAGCTGCCGGTCGCGCCACTTGTCGACGAACCCATCGGACAGAATGCGCATGAACCCGGCGCTGCAAATGAACTCCACGCCCGCGGCCACGAGTGCTGCGTCCATCGCGGCGTCGAAATCTTCGCGCGTCGGATAATCCTTGTGGCTGATGACGACCGTGGAAATACCCGCCGCCCGCGCCACCTCTAGCCCGCCCGCATCCGCCTTGTTCGAAACGACAACGACGATCTCCGCCGGAAATCCCGGCGCGGCGCAAGCCTCGATCAGCGATTTGAGATTGGAGCCGCGACCGGAAATAAGGACGCCGACTTTCATTTGAGGCTTCCGAGCGCGCCTTTGATCTCGACGCGCGGCTCATCGCCTTTTTGGGCGCGCAAATGGCCGATATGCCAAACGGTCTCGCCGGCTTCTCTCAGCACGCGCGCCACCTCGTCGGCCTTGTCGGCGGGCACGACGGCGATCATGCCGATGCCGCAGTTGAAGGTGCGGCCCATCTCGGTTTCTTCGATGCCGCCAAGCTTCATCACCCAGCGGAACACATCGGGCATATGCCACGACGCGCCGTCGATCTCGGCCACGATCCCGTCCGGCAACACGCGTGGAATGTTTTCAACGAAACCGCCGCCGGTGATATGCGCGAGCGCCTTCACGGCGCCCGTCTCGCGGATCGCCTTCAACACACTGCGCACATAAATCCGCGTCGGCGCAATCAGCGCCTCGCCGATGGTCACGCCGTCGCGAAGCGGAAAGGGGGCGGCATAGGAAAACCCGTGATCGGCGATCACGCGCCGCACCAGCGAATAGCCGTTGGAGTGAAACCCGGTCGAGGCAAGGCCGAGGACCGCATCGCCCGCGCCCACATCGGCGCGCGGCAGCACATCCGTCCGCTCGACCGCACCGACGGCGAAGCCCGCAAGGTCGTAATCGCCCGCCGCATACATGCCGGGCATCTCCGCCGTCTCGCCGCCGATCAGCGCGCAATTGGCCTGACGGCACCCTTCGGCGATCCCGGCAACGACGGTCGTCGCCGTTTCGACATCGAGCTTGCCGGTGGCGAAATAGTCGAGAAAGAACAGCGGCTCCGCGCCCTGCACCACAAGGTCGTTGACCGACATGGCGACGAGATCGATGCCGACGGTGTCGTGCAATCCCGCCTCGATGGCGACCTTGAGCTTGGTGCCCACGCCGTCATTGGCGGCGACCAGCACCGGGTCCTTGTAGCCTGTCGCCTTGAGGTCGAAGAGCCCGCCAAAGCCGCCAAGCTCGGCATCCGCGCCTGCCCGCCGCGTCGAGCGGGCCAATGGCGCGATGGCCCTGACCAGTGCATTGCCCGCGTCGATATCGACGCCTGCCTGTGCATAGGTGTAGCCGTTCGGGCGGTCCTTGGGGGCGGCCATGATGTATCCAATTTCTTGAATCAAGTTCGGTATTTGGCGACAAAACACCCGAAATCGCCCTCATAAGCAAGGGGAAGGGGTGGCCTTGCGAAAATCGCCGCATCCGCCCTTCGCCGGGCCTTTGTGATGCTGTAATCTCCGCCTCGGGCCGAACGGCTTCGGTCGGCTAAAAGCGAGATGGATCAAGGGCCTATCTGATGAAACGTGTTTTCCGGTTTGTGGCCCTCGCGGTGGCCTGCGCCAGCCTTTTCGCTCCGCTGACGGCTCGCGCCGCCGATCTTTATACGGTCCGGGGCGTCCATGTGGACGAAACGGCGAAAAGCGCCACCGCCGCCCGCACCATCGCCCAGACCAAGGGCCAGCGCATGGCCCTGACCGAACTGATGAAGCGCCTGACCCGCGCCTCCGACTGGCCGGGCCTGCCGCAGGTCGATGACAATACCGCGCAGGACGCCGTTCGCGGCTTTCAGGTCGCGAGCGAAAAGACGAGTTCGACCCGCTACATCGCCGACCTCAATGTGAGCTTTCAGCCCACCACCGTCCGGCGCTTGCTGGCTCGCAGCGGCATTGCTTACGGAGAGACGCAAGCCAAACCCGCTCTGTTGCTCGCCGTCTACGAAAAGCCCGGCATGCGCGTCCTCTGGGAAGATCCGAACCCCTGGCGCGACGCCATCGGCAAGCTTGATCTCGTCAATGCCATCACGCCGCTCATCATGCCGCTGGGCGATGTGCAGGAATTCACGCTGGTGACGACCGCTCAGGCGCTTTCGGGCGACAAGGCGGCGCTCGCCAATCTCGGCCAGCGTTACGGCGCCGATGAGGTCATCGTCGCCTCCGCCGTTTCGAATGCCGACGGCTCGAAAGTCGACGTAACGGTTAATCGCTACAGTTCCGTGGAAGCGGTCCCCGGCGCCGCTCCGCAGAAAAATACGTATGCGAGCCTCGATGCCGCCGCCGCGGGCGTTCTCGCCGCGCTCGGAGAACAGTGGAAGAGCGACACCATCGTGCAGGGCGGCACGCAGGCGCAATTGACGGCTGCTGCTTATTTCACCGGCCTCGATCAGTGGGAGACGATCCGCAAGGGTCTGTCCTCGACCCCGCTGGTCAACGGCCTGCAAGTCTCCGGCATCGCGGCCAACGGCGCGGAGGTGCAGATCAATTATCGCGGCACGCCCGAGAAGCTGGCGCTCTCGCTGGCGCAGGCGAATATTTCGCTCAGTCAAGACGCGGGCGGCTGGTCGCTCCGCGCCAGATAGGAACACGCCTCATGAGCATGCAGCGCCAGACAGCGATCTGGATCGGCGCGATTTTCATCTTCGCCATTCTGCTGTGGCTGCTTTCCGGCATTCTGCTGCCCTTCGTCGCGGGTCTTGCGCTTGCCTATTTTCTCGATCCGTTGGCGGACCGCCTTGAAGAGCGCGGCCTGTCGCGCCTGATGGCGGCAACCATCATCTCGGTGATCTTCACGCTGATAACGGTCGCGGTGGCGATCATCATTCTGCCGCTGCTCTATCAGCAGACGGTCGCCTTCATCCAGGTTCTGCCCGATATCGTCAAGGGCGCACGGGGTTTTCTGCTTGAAGCGAGCCACGGAAAGCTGGCGCGGCTTTTAGGACAGAACGCGGAAATCAAGAAAGCCTTCAGCGACGTGGCCGGCGGCGGCCTCTCCTGGCTTCTGGGCATGCTTTCCTCGCTCGGCTCGCAAGGTCTCGCGCTTGTCGGCCTCGTCTCGCTGATCTTCATCACCCCCGTCGTCGCCTTCTACATGTTGCTCGACTGGGATCGCATGATCGCCCGCGTCGATGAACTTCTGCCGCGCGAACATGCCGAAACGATCCGCGAACTCGCCCGCGAAATCAACGAAGTGCTGGCGGGCTTCCTGCGCGGGCAGGGGCTTGTCTGCCTGTTTCTCGGTGTCTTCTACGCCGCCGGCCTGTCGCTGGTCGGATTGAAATTCGGCCTCGTCATCGGCATCGTCACCGGCGTTCTGAGCTTCATTCCCTATCTCGGCACCATCACCGGTTTCGTCTCGTCGGTGGCGCTTGCCTGCTTCCAGTTCTGGCCCGACTACGCATGGATCGGCGTCGTCGTCGGCATTTTCATCATCGGCCAATTCATCGAGGGCAATTTCCTCCAGCCGAAACTCGTCGGCAACAAGGTGCGTCTGCATCCGGTCTGGGTGATGTTCGCGATCCTCGCCTTCGGCTCTCTCTTCGGCTTCGTCGGGGCGCTGATCGCGCTGCCTGTCGCCGCCGCTCTCGGCGTTATTCTTCGCTTCTTCATCGCGCGTTATGAGCACAGCCCGCTTTATTGGGGCGCCGACGCGCCGCATCCGCCCGAGCCCACGGACGCAGAGAAATAATGCCGCGTCAGCTTGTCTTTGAACTCGGTCACCGCACCGCCCGCGGGCGTGAGGATTTCCTCGTCGCCCCGTCGAACGAGACCGCCGTCGCCCTGATCGATGCATGGCCCGCATGGCCGGGACCCACGGTCGCGCTCTCCGGTCCGCAAGGCAGCGGCAAGACGCATCTCGCTGAAGTGTGGCGCGAGATGAGCGCCGCCGCGCGCATCGACGCCAGCGATCTCGCAAATGCCGACGTGCCCGCTCTCGTCGCCGCCCACGCCATCGTCGTCGAGGATATCGCCGCGCTCTCGGATGCCGCCGAACGCACGCTCTTCCATTTGCTCAATCTGGTGAAGGAGGAGGGCGCCTCGCTGCTCCTCACCGCGCATGAAGCTCCGGCCCGCCTCGGCACGCGCCTTCCCGATCTCGCCTCGCGCTTGAAGGCGCTCCCCCATGCCGAACTCGGACCGCCCGACGACGCGCTCCTGACGGGCGTTCTCGTAAAGCTTTTCGACGACCGCCAGCTCCGCGTCGCCGAGCCGTTGATCGCCTATCTGGCGAGCCGCATCGAGCGCCGCATCGCCGTCGCCCGCGACGTGGTGGAAGCCCTCGACCGCGCCTCGCTCTCCGGCAAGCGGGCGATCACGGTACCGCTGGCCACGCAGGTGCTGGACGAGCTGAAACTGCCCTAGAAATTAAGCCCCACGCCGACGTCAAACAGATTGTAGGAAGTATCGCCGAAGCGAACCGTCCACGGGGTTGTGGCCGCATGGGTGGGATTCGCAGTCGAGCCGAAAATCTGATCGACGGAGCCGACATAGAGATAACGGTACTCGCCGAACATGTAGGCGCTATCGCCAAGGGCGAGGCGAACGCCGGCCTTGGCTTGTGCGGCAAAACCCCAGACGGAAGAATCGGGAATGGTGCTGAAGTGGTTGATGCCGGGTTCCGCCGGGTCGGTCTGAGTCGAAGAGGCGCCGTCGATGGAAATGCGGGCGGCCCCGATTCCGCCGCCGATATAAGGGGTGATGCTTTGATAGGGCGTACGAATGCCGACGACGGCATTTGCCAGAATGACGGCTGTGCTCGTCGGGAAGGTATCGTCAAACGTTTGTTCCGAAAGCCGCGCGTTGGAGTTTTCGAGCGTCGCGTTGTGCCGGGTATTGCGCAGATAGAGACCTTCGATCTCGATGGCCGGCAGCAGGTCGATCTTGAGAGCAGGCAGTAGGCGCGAGCGATACGACCATTCATAGCCGATTTGCGTGCCGACGAATCCGGTGCTGCTGGAACTGGTCCGGCCCGTTGCGTCAACGGCTAATGGGCCTCCCGTTGCCTCCGGGTAAAAGACGGTTCCGAGCTGGCTTGTGGAACTGTCGCCGCCGCTGGCCCGACCGCCGAAAAGGCCGAGATAGGCGCCACGGCCCGTTGTCGGCGGCACTGTGGACGCCTCCATGTACGCTGGGGATGTCTGGGCGGGCGCGGTTGCCGCCATCGTCTTCTGCGAGGCTTCGCTTCCGGCTTGCTTGGCTGCCGTGTCGACATTGGCCGGCTGAGCCGCAACGGAGTTGTGCTGCTCCTGTTTCATCCGCTTCAATTCGGTGCGAAGCTCGGAAATGGTCGCCTGCTGTGCTTTTAGCATTTCGAACAATTCCGTATTGGATGGAACCGGTTCGGCATGCGCGACACTCGATATCATCAAGCTCGCGAATACGATCAAACCCTGACGCACTGTCACTTGATATCCCCCCGAAATTTGACCAAACGCCTGACGACATTATGGGCATCAGCACAGGTTTCAAAGAAATATCGTAGAAATATGACGCGCCCTGATCGTTCCTCGTTCGGGCCGGTTCTTGATTGAAGGTTGTCCCGCTAAACGAGGGCAAGTCATTGAATTGACATGATTTCTAAACATCTTTGCCATAAGATTATTCGACAAGGGGTGTGGATACGTCCGTAAGCCCCCGCGAGCACAACATGACCACGACACCGCGCCCGACCTCCTCATTGACCGACATCTCCGACGAGACGAAACCTCTCGCTCCGTTGCCGCTTGTCGCGCGAAAGGCCGAGCCCGTTTCCGTGTCCGCCGCGCCCGAGCCGCAAGTCTTGTCCGATGAGGCAAAGCCCGCGCTCTCGATCGAGGTCAGCCCGACGGACCGCTTCATCAACCGCGAACTGTCTTGGCTCGCCTTCAACACCCGCGTGCTGGAGGAAACGGCGAACCGCAATCATCCGTTGCTGGAGCGCCTGCGCTTCCTCTCCATCTCCGCCTCGAACCTCGACGAATTCTATATGGTCCGCGTCGCCGGCTTGCGCGGTCAGGTGCGCGCAGGCGTCGATAGCCTGAGCCAGGACGGCCTCACCGCTGCCCAGCAGCTCGACCGCGTCAACGCAGCGGCCAACGACCTCATTCAGGAACAGCAGCGCCAGTGGCTGTCGATCAGCGGCGAGCTGCGCGGCGCAGGCATCGCCGTCCTCGCGCCCGACGAGGTGACGCAGGATGAATTTTCATGGCTCGAGAACCGCTTTCTCGAACAAGTCTTCCCGGTCCTGACCCCGCTCGCCATCGATCCGGCGCATCCCTTTCCCTTCATCCCGAACCTGGGCTTCGCCCTGGCGCTGCAACTGCGCCGCCAGACCGACGGCAAGTCGATGGACGCGCTGCTGCCGATCCCGACGCAGGTCGAGCGTTTCGTCCGTCTGCCTGACCGCGAGAACGGCGCCGCCATCCACTTCATTGCGCTGGAAGACATGATCGGCCTCTTCCTCGGCCGCCTGTTTCCCGGCTACGACGTGATCGGGCAGGGCGCTTTCCGCCTGCTCCGCGATAGCGATATCGAAATCGAGGAAGAAGCCGAAGATCTTGTGCGCTACTACGAAAGCGCGCTGAAGCGCCGCCGCCGCGGCAGCGTCATCCGCCTCAAGATGCAAGCCAAGACGCCGACCTCGCTCCGCGATCTCGTCATCAGCGAACTCGGCGTCGGCGAGAAGGAATTCGTCATGGTCGATGGCCTTCTCGGCCTCGCCCAGACGACGCAACTCATCGTCGATGAGCGCCCCGATCTGAAATTCCCACCCTACAATGCCCGCTTCCCCGAACGCATCCGCGATCACGGCGGCGACTGCCTCGCGGCGATCCGGTCCAAGGACATCATTGTCCACCACCCGTTTGAATCCTTCGACGTCGTCGTCCAGTTCATCCGTCAGGCCGCTGCCGACCCCGATGTGGTCGCGATCAAACAGACGCTCTACCGCACCTCGAAAGACAGCCCCATCGTTCAGGCGTTGATCGAAGCGGCCGAAGCCGGCAAGTCGGTGACGGCGCTGGTCGAGCTGAAAGCCCGTTTCGACGAGGCCGCCAACATCGTCTGGGCGCGCAATCTCGAACGCGCAGGCGTGCAGGTCGTCTTCGGTTTCATCGAACTGAAGACCCACGCCAAGCTTTCGCTGGTCGTCCGCCGCGAAGGCGGTTCGCTCCGTTCCTACGTCCATTTCGGCACCGGCAACTACCATCCAGTCACGGCGAAGATTTACACCGACCTGTCGATGTTCACCTGCGACCCGCTGCTCGCCGCCGACGTCTCGCAGATTTTCAACTTCATCACCGGCTACGCCGAGCCCAAGCACCTGAACCTGCTGGCCGTCTCGCCGGTCAGCTTGCGTCCGCGCCTTCTTTCTCACATTCATGCCGAGATGGAGCACGCGCGCGCGGGCCGTCCCGGCGCCATATGGGCCAAGCTCAACTCGCTGGTCGATCCCGACATCATCGACGCGCTTTACGAAGCCAGCCGCTCGGGCGTCAAGATCGAACTCATCATTCGCGGCATCTGCTGCTTGCGCCCCGGCGTGCCGGGCCTGTCCGACAACATCCGTGTAAAGAGCATTGTTGGGCGTTTTCTCGAACATTCACGCATCATCTGCTTCGGCAACGGCCACGGCCTGCCGTCGGACAAGGCCAAGGTCTATATTTCCTCCGCCGACTGGATGCCGAGAAACCTCGACCGCCGTGTGGAAGTGCTTGTGCCGATCCTGAACTCCACGGTCCACGACCAGGTTCTCGACCAGATCATGGTTGCGAATCTGAGGGACAACCAGCAAAGTTGGTCTCTCCGGTCGGATGGCAGCTATGAACGTCAGTCTGTGCCGGAGGGGGGTGAGCCGTTTAACGCGCACACCTATTTCATGAACAACGCAAGCCTCTCTGGCCGTGGAAAATCCCTGCATGAAGATCTGCCGCCGACCTTCGCGGTCAAGGCGGGCCGGGACTGACCGCCGTTTGAGAATAAAGGGGTCATATTGAGCGGCCGCAAGACGGCAGGTCGGTTCGGCATCGTCGATCTGGGCTCCAATTCCGTGCGCCTCGTCGTTTACGCGGGCGCGGTGCGCAGCCCCGTGCTCGTTTTCAATGAAAAAGTTCTCTGCGGCCTTGGCCGCACCTTGGCCAGCACCGGCCGTCTCGACCCCAAGGGCATCGAGCGGGCGCTGGCGGCCCTGACGCGTTTCGTCGCGCTCCGCGAACAGATCGGCATCGACAAGCTGGTCGTCGCCGCCACCGCGGCCGTGCGCGACGCGGAAGACGGTCCTGAATTTCTGGCCCGCGCCGAAAAGATTTGCGGCTTCAAGATCAAGCTCGTCTCGGGCGCGGAAGAGGCCCGCCTCGCCGCGCAAGGCGTCCTCTCGGGCATCCCCGATGCCGACGGCGTCGTCGGCGATCTTGGCGGCGCAAGCCTCGAACTTGTCGGCGTCAGCGGCGGCAAGCGCCTCGGTGAAGGCGCGACCCTTCCCATCGGCCCTTTGCGCATCATGGACATGGCCAAGGGCTCGCTTGCCTCGGCCGAGGGCATCGTCGAAAAAGCCTTCAAGGGTCTCGACCTGCTGAAGGAGTCGCAGGGCAAGAAGATCTATGTCGTCGGCGGCGCCTGGCGCAATCTCGCGCGCATCCACATGGCGCAGCGCAATTACCCGATCAAGGTCTTGCACGAATATGTGATCCCGGCGCGCGATGCCTCCGACATCGCCAAGGTGATCGAGAAGCTCGGCCCCAAGACGCTGGCGCAAATCCCCGACATTTCCGAACGTCGCATCGACACGCTGCCCTTCGGCGCCTTGGTCCTCGAAAAACTGATCGGCGCCATGAAGGCGAAGGAAATCGTCGTCTCCGCTTATGGCTTGCGCGAAGGCATCCTCTTCGATCATCTCGACAAACGCGAGCAGGCGAAAGATCCGTTGATCGAGGGCGCGCGCGACCTTGCCGACCGACTCGCGCGTTTCCCGCAACATGGCGCCGAACTCACGCCATGGACCGCGCCGCTCTTCGCCGCGAATGTGATGGGGGAGACGCCTGCCGAGGCGCGCTTGCGCCACGCCGCCTGCATCCTTGCCGACATCGGCTGGTATGTGCATCCCGATTACCGCGCCCATCACTCGATGACGCAAATCCTCCTCGCGCCCTTCTCCGGTGTGGATCATCCGGGCCGCCTGTTATTGGCGCGCACGCTCTACCATCGCCATGAGGGCAGGGGAGAGCCGGAGATGATCGGCAATCTCGTCGGTCTGTTGAACGAGAATGAAAACTATCGCGCGCTGGTTCTCGGCCTCGCGCTGCGTCTCGCTTTCACGCTATGCGCGGCGACCACGGGCATGTTGCCGAAAACCCGGCTCGAGATCGCCAAGAACACGATCACCCTCGTCGTGCCGCGCCGTTACGAGCCGCTGCTGGGCGAGGTGGTGGCGCGGCGTCTCGCGGCGCTCGCCCGCGCCATCGACCGCAAGGGCGAGACCCGCGTCGGGCGCTAGTCAGCTCTCTGCAAGAAGCGTAAATTTTCAATCTGGACAGGCCTTGGGAAAAGACAGCACCGCTGTCCGGTCTTGTTGTCGTTTCCTTCGCGCCTCGCACCCTTGAAGCAGGAGATGCAATCATGGCGACGAGCTTGCGCAGCTACCTGAAACATCGCGGCATCGATTACGAGGAAGTCAGGCATCCTCATGAAGTCACGATGAGCCGCGTCGCGGAGAGAACGCATATCCACGGGTGCAAGCTCGCAAAGGCCGTGCTGATCAAGAGCGACAGCGGCTACAGCCTCGCCGTCGTGCCGAGCACCTGTCGCGTCGATCTCGCCCATCTTTCAAATCTTCTGCACGAGCGTCTGGGCCTCGCCACGGAAGAGGAAATCGAAACGCGTTTCCGCGATTGCGCGCCGGGAGCCCTGCCGCCGCTCGGCGAGCCCTATGGCATGAAAGTTTTCCTCGACGATGCGCTCTTCGAGCAACCCGACATCTATTTCGAAGCGGGCGATCATCGCACGCTGATCCATATGAGCGGCGCGGATTTCACCCGACTGATGGACGGCGCCGGCCACGGTCGCATCAGCGCGCATATGTAAGCACCGCCTAAAAAAACTTATGCGCCTTGAAGCTCAGATGCCTCGTTCTGCCGATGATGATGTGGTCGAGAATCTGGATGCCCAGCGGCGCGGCGATCGAGACGATTTTCTCGGTCATCTGAATATCGGCCAGCGACGGCGTGGGGTCGCCGGACGGATGATTGTGGACGAGGATGATCGAGGAGGCATTGAGCGCCAATGCCCGCTTGACGATCTCGCGCGGATAGACCGGAACATGGTCCACCGTTCCCCTTCCCTGTATCTCAGCGGCGATAAGCGCATTCCTGTTGTCGAGAAAGAAAAGCTGAAACCGCTCCACGCGCAGGCGCGACAGATGCGCCTTGCAATAGGCGAGAAGAGCATCCGTGGACGAGATGATCGTGCGTTGCGGCATTTGCTCGCGTGCAAGATGAATGGCGATGGACTGCACCAGCCGGAACAACAGCACGGCCTGTTCATCCATATTCGATGTCTCGAGCAGCAGCCCCGTATCTTCGCTGATGATGTCGCCCAGCGTGCCGAACCTTCTTATCAATTGTTGCGCGTGGCGCTTGCTGCTCTTGCCGCCTCTTGTCGCGAAGGCGAGGAGCGTCTCGAGAAGTTCATGGTCTGTCAGACTTTCGGTTTCACCGGTCAGCAAGCGCGATCTTATGCTGGTCTGAATGACGGAAATATTGGCAGCCCCCTCAGGCATTGCTGTGTCTCTCCTTCAGCGGCGGACGCGGTTGATCTGGCGTAGAAATGCCAGTCGGCTTCCGTCGCGCGTCATTGATGCAGTTAAATGGA
>DASYEM010000070.1:0-26708 GCA_036499025.1 Parvibaculum sp.
GTCGAACAAAATATCCGCGCCGTGCTTGAAGTGGTCGAGAGCGACCGCGACCGCCGCGAAGCCCAGCTCGACGATCTGCTGGCCGAATTCTCGATCACCCATTTGCGGCGCACGCCGTCGATCGCGCTGTCGGGCGGCGAACGCCGCCGCGTCGAGATCGCGCGCGCGCTGGCGACACAGCCCTCCTTCATGCTGCTCGACGAACCTTTCGCCGGCATCGATCCCATCGCCATCGGCGACATTCGAGATCTCGTGGCGCATCTGAAGGATCGCGGCATCGGCGTTCTGATCACCGATCACAATGTGCGCGAGACGCTGGAACTGATCGACCGCGCCGTCATCATTCATGACGGTCATGTTCTGATGGAGGGTGAGCCTTCCGAAATCGTGGGTAACGAAGACGTGCGCCGGCTTTATCTCGGCGACAGGTTTTCGCTGTAAAATGCGTAGGGGGCTGCACCACAGATGGCGCTAGCACCGCGACTGGAAATGCGCCAGGGCCAGGCCCTGGTCATGACTCCGCAACTGCAACAGGCGATCAAGCTGTTGCAGCTTTCAAATCTCGAACTTGGCGAATATGTCGAGCAGGAGCTTGAGCGCAATCCGCTGCTTGAAGTGAGCGCGAGCGAGCCCGAGCCGGAACGCCTCACCGCCGAGCGCGACAGCGACGGGGATTTCGAACCCACCCATGCGGGCGAGACTGCCCTGACGCTCAGCGAAGACGGCCCGCCGCCGTCGCGCGAGGGGGATCTCGATATCGATTATGAAAACGTCTATGCGGATGAAAGCCGCAGCGACACGCTGAATGAGGCCGCTGCCGCAGCGCCCGGACAGCAGGGCTCCGATTGGCAGAATCTCAAGACCGGTGGCGCGGGTTCAGGCGGCGACGGCGAGTTCAGCCTTGAATCGACGCTGACGCGCGAGGCGACGCTCGGCGAACATCTCACCGAACAAATGCAGATGGCGATCAAGGATCCGCGTCAGCGGATGATCGCGTCTTATCTTATCGATCAGGTCAACGAGACCGGCTACATCACCACCGACATCGCCGAGGTTGCCGAGCGTATGGGCGCCGAACTTGCCGAGACCGAAAGCGTGTTGAAGGTTCTCCAGACTTTCGATCCCGCCGGCATCTGCGCGCGCAATCTGAAAGAGTGTCTCGCGATCCAGCTTGCCGAGCGCGACCGCCTCGATCCGACGATGCAGGTTTTTCTCGATCATCTCGAACTTTTCGCGCGGCGCGATTTCGATTTGCTGATGAAGCTTTGCGGCGCCGACCGCGAAGACATCGCGGGCATGATCGAAGATATTCGCGGCTGCAATCCCAAGCCCGGCCTTGCCTTTGGCGGCGAGCCCGTCGTGCCCGTCATTCCCGACGTTTTCATTCGCCAGCGCGCCGACGGCACCTGGGCGATCGAACTCAATTCCGAAACGCTGCCGCGCGTTCTCGTCAATCAGCAATATTACGCCGAAGTCAGCAAGATCTCCGGCGACCCGAAAGCGAAGGCCTATCTTTCGGAATGCCTCAACAACGCCAACTGGCTCGTCAAAAGTCTCGACCAGCGGGCGCGCACGATCCTGAAAGTCGCCTCCGAAATCGTCCGTCAGCAGGATGCATTCCTGATGTATGGCATCCAGCATTTGCGCCCGCTCAATCTGCGCACGGTTGCCGACGCGATTTCGATGCATGAATCGACGGTGAGCCGCGTCACGGCGAGCAAGTACATCGCGACGCCGCGTGGCATCTTCGAGATGAAGTACTTTTTCACCTCCTCGATCAACGCCACCGAGGGTGGCGAAGCGCATTCGGCGGAAGCCGTGCGCCACCGCATCAAGGACCTGATCGAGGCCGAGCATTCCGACGCCGTGCTCTCCGACGATAATATCGTGGATATTCTGAAAGGCTCGGGAATCGATATTGCGCGGCGTACGGTCGCCAAGTATCGGGAAGCCTTGAACATTCCCTCTTCCGTGCAGCGCCGGCGGGACAAGAAGGCCTATGCGTGAGGGAGCGGCAAAGCCTCTTTAAAGCTTGCATAGATGCCGTCATATGTTTGAATCCAAAGGTCTTTCGGGCATTTGGAGGTCGCAGGTTGACACCCCTAACCCGTGCAACTAGTTTGCCACGCGCTCAACGCCCCCCTGGGCATCCGGGGAGTGGGCGGCTCGAAGGAAGCATAGCTGTTTCAGGGGCGGCGGAGCCGGCGGGATGGACAATGATCCGATCGTCGGTGGCAATTAGCGCAATGTGACCCGGAAAGGTTTTCATGCAAGTTCAGGTCAGCGGACATCATCTTGATGTCGGAGATGCGCTCCGCACTCATGTAGCGGAGAGGCTCGACGCCAGCGTCGGGAAATATTTCGACAAGCCGATCGACGGCCATGTCACGTTTACCAAAGACGGCTACGAGGTGAAGGCCGATTGCGCCGTCCATCTCAATTCGGGCATGCGCATCAACGTACAGGCTCGCGCGACCGATCCTTATGCCGCCTTCGATGCCTCCGTCGAGAAGCTCGACAAGCGCCTGCGCCGCTACAAGAGCCGCCTGAAGAGCCACGCCAACGGCAACAAGCCGGAGCTTCCCGCCGAATTCTTTCCCTCTTTCGTTCTCGAAGCGGGCGACGAACTCGCCGAAGTAGGCCCGGACGATCAACACATCATCATTGCCGAAGGCACGACGTCCGTGCCGCGCCTCAGCGTCGGCGACGCCGTGATGCAGATGGACCTGATCGACGCGCCGTTCGTTGTCTTCCGTAATGGTGCGACGGGCGGCCTCAATGTCGTCTACAAGCGCGAAGACGGAAACATCGGATGGATCGACGCCAGCAACGATCAAAAGCAATGAGCGGCGTTGTTTTCGCAAGACGTATTCGGACTCTTGGAGCGTGAAGATCATGGAGCTTGAAGATCTGGTGTCGCCGGAGGGGGTGGTCGCCCACCTCAAGGTCACCAGCAAAAAGCAAACGCTGCAGGAACTCTCGGCCCGCGCTGCGGAACTGACAGGCCTGTCGGAACGCACGATTTATGAAACGCTGCTGGAGCGCGAACGTCTGGGCTCCACGGGCGTCGGTCAGGGCATCGCCATTCCGCATGGCAAGCTGGCGCAACTGACCCGGCTTTACGGCCTGTTCGCCCGGCTCGACACGCCGGTCGATTTCGAAAGCGTCGACGATCAGCCGGTCGATCTCGTTTTCCTTCTGCTGGCGCCCGAAGGCGCCGGTGCCGATCATCTGAAGGCGCTTGCCCGCATTTCGCGGCTGCTGCGCAATCAGGCGGTCGTCGAAAAGCTGCGCGCCAGCGACGATCCAGCGGCGCTCTTTGCCATTCTCACCGAGCCCGCGGCGACCAACGCCGCTTGAATTTTCGACTCAGCACAAACAAAAAAGCCCCGCGAGCAATCGCGGGGCTTTCGTATTTCCGAATGTCGGCGTTCAGTGAACGCTGAGCGGTTCCAGATCGTACTGGCGCGCGCCAGCGAAAGCGGTGTCGCGATCGTCGAGCACGGCCATGCGCTGGCCGTTCGCGGCGTGCACCGCATAAAGCTTGGTATCAGCCGGCACGTCGATCTCGGAGCCGAGTTCGCTTTCAAGATCGCCCGCGAGCACCTCGCGGACATAGACGATATTCGGAACGCCGATATTGGCGAAAATTTCCGGCGTCAGATGGCGCAAATCCTGTGTGCCCCATCCGGCATTCGCCCCGGAGGCCTCGACGGCTTCGCTGTCATGTTCCTTCTGCATCTTACGCTCCTTTCACGCGGCCCCTCTTCGAGGCGGCGGCGCTTGGCCGTTACTACCTAAAGTCTCAAGCGACTAACTGGCTCCGTCGATGATTGTGATTTTTCTCACCATCTTCGACGGTTCGGGTCTGGCGAGGTCTATCGCGAGAAGCCCGTTGTCGAGCCTCGCGCCCAAAACCTCGATCCCGTCGGCCAGAACAAAAGCGCGCTGAAACTGCCGCGCCGCAATCCCCCGATGGAGATAGACGCGGTCTTCCTCTTCGCGCTGGCGTCCACGAATGACGAGCTGGTTTTCCTCAAGCGTCACCGACAATTCGTCGGAGGCAAATCCGGCAACTGCCAACGTGATGCGAAGCACCCGCTGTTCCTTGCCGTCCGCCACCGCATCCTCCACATTGTAGGGAGGATAGCCGTCGGAACCTTTGGCGACCCGTTCGAGCAGCCGTTCCATCTCATCAAAGCCGAGTAGAAACGGGCTGTTGAACTGGACCATACGCGTCATCCCCAAAGCCCTTTCGCAAGCGACCTGGTTTTCGATTGCTCCCGAAAAAACGAAGCAAGCTTCGAGATTTCCGGGAGGTGCGGCCCGTTACCCGGCACCGCTTGCATTCAATGTGGGGAGTATTAACGCCTGTTGCAAGCGGTCGCAGGACCGTCGCGCCGCGATCGGCCGAAGCGTGAAATTCGCAGGTTATCGGACATTTTTGACGAATTGCGCCGCCTCGGAAGCATTCCCGTCCAAGACGGCGAAAAGCCGGGAACCCCATGCTGCCGGGAAGGGTTTCATTCACAGAACCCCAACATCCCATACCGTCATGGCGCGTCCCGCGCGCCTCCGCTCAAAGAGGAACACGATCATGATCAAACTGCCCCCGCTTCCCTATGCCAAGGACGCGCTTGCGCCGCATATCTCGGCCGATACTTTGTCCGTCCATCATGACAAGCATCACAAGACTTATGTCGAGAAGACGAACAAGCTGATCGAGGGCACGGAATTCGAAAAGCTCGAGCTCGAGGAGATCGTCAAGCGCACGGCCGGCAAGGAGCCGCACAAGAAGATTTTCAACAATGCCGCACAGGCCTGGAACCACACTTTCTATTGGCACTCGATGGCGCCGAAGGGTGGCGGCATGCCGAAGGGCAAGTTGGCCGACCGGATCAAAGCCGATTTCGGCAGCTTTGAGAAATTCCACGACGAATTTCATACAAAGGGCGCCGAGCAATTCGGTTCGGGCTGGGTCTGGCTGACGCTGAAGGGCGGCAAGCTCGTCGTCGAAGCGACCAGCAATGCAGACAATCCGCTCGCCCATGGCGATATCGCGATCCTTTGCTCCGACGTCTGGGAGCATGCCTACTACCTCGACTATCAGAACAAGCGGCCCGATTACCTCACCGCTTTCCTGGACAGTGTCGCCAATTGGGAATTCGCCGAGAAGAATTTTGAGACGGCCGGCAGTCATTCGAAAGCCGCCTGATAAAATACGTATCGCCGATTGATGAGGGGCCGCACAGCTGTGCGGCCCCTGTTCATTTCTAGGGTAAGCCTGCGGCGCTATACGAAATGACAAAGCCGGTCATTCGTGACTAACATGCCGCCAAAGCGAACAGACACCGGGGAGAGATGATCATGAGTGAAACGGCAATCCGCCAAACCAGGCAGCCGGATGTGGATGTGAATTCCATTCCGCTCGACAAGCTCAATGTCGCCCAGCCCGAGCTCTTCCGCACCAATTCCTTCTGGCCCTATTTCGCGCGCTTGCGCCGTGAAGACCCGGTGCATTACTGCGCCGATAGCGAATTCGGCCCTTATTGGTCGGTGACGAAATACAACGACATCATGGCGGTCGATACGAACCACCAGGTCTATTCGTCGGAGGCGGGGCTCGGCGGCATCACGATCAACAATGGCCGCGACGACTTCCGGCTGCCGATGTTCATCGCCATGGATCCACCCAAGCATGACGCGCAGCGCAAGGTGGTGAGCCCCATCGTCGCGCCTGCAAACCTCGCCAAGCTCGAAGGCACGATCCGCGAGCGCGCCGCCGGTCTGCTGGACAGCCTGCCGATCAATGAGACCTTCGACTGGGTCGACAAGATTTCAATCGAGCTGACGACGCAGATGCTGGCGACGCTGTTCGATTTCCCCTGGGAAGACCGGCGCAAGCTCACGCGCTGGTCGGACGTCGCGACCGCTTCGCCGGAATCGGGCCTTATTGAATCCGACGATGCGCGCATCGAAGAGTTGCGCGAGTGCGGCGCCTATTTCACCGAATTGTGGAACCAGCGCGTCAATTCGGAGCCGAAGGGCGATCTCATCTCGATGATGGCCCATGCGGATGCGACGCGGAACATGGACCCGATGGAATATCTCGGCAATGTGATCCTGCTGATCGTCGGTGGCAACGACACGACGCGCAATTCGATCACCGGCGGTCTTCTCGCGCTCAACGAGAACACGGATCAGTATCAGAAGCTGCGCGACAATCCCGATCTTATCACCAGCATGGTGCCCGAGATCATCCGTTGGCAGACGCCGCTCGCGCATATGCGCCGCACGGCGCTGGTCGATGCGGAGCTCGGCGGCAAGCAGATCAAAAAAGGCGATAAGGTCATCATGTGGTACGTCTCGGGCAACCGCGACGAAGAGGTGATCGAGAACCCGAACGCCTTCATCATCGACCGCGAGCGTCCGCGCCAGCATCTTTCCTTCGGCTTCGGCATTCACCGTTGCGTCGGTAATCGCCTTGCCGAGATGCAGTTGCGCATCGTCTGGGAAGAAATCCTGAAGCGCTTCCCCAAGATCGAAGTGGTGGAAGAGCCGACGCGCGTGCTCTCGACCTTCGTGAAGGGTTATGACCGCATGATGGTCCGCATCCCCGGATGAATGATGACGGCGAGGTTCTTGTCGATGCCATCATGGCGTTGGTCCCGCCGCTGCTCGACGCGATGGAAGGCCTCGGCTTTATCGGCCGGCATCTCCATCCGCCGCATCTGCATGAGTTGATCGACAGCGTCGGCAATGCCGATCAGGGTGTGCGGGCAGGCCTCGTCGCCTTCAACGCCATTTCATGGCCCGACGACCTTGCCCGGTTCCGCAGGCATATCGAGACGGCGGCAGATGCCGTCTGCAAGACCTATGACGGGTTGCGGGCCGCCAAGGACGATCCGAACGGCATCATGGCGGCCTATCGCGCCTTGCGCTTCGTACCGCGCGCCGCCGAAGCGCTTTACCCCGTGACGCGAATGCTACCGCCGGTCAGTCAGTTTTTTCTGGAGCCTTCTGTCCGGGGCAATGAGGCGCTTGCCGACCGTCTGGCGAATGCCGATCTCGGCCGTCCGAATATCGGCGTCATGCATGCGAACAACGAGAAAGGCACGCGTGGCGGCTGTTCGATCTATGTGCCCGAATATTACGATCCCGCGACGCCGGCACCGCTCATCATTGCGATGCATGGCGGGAGCGGGCATGGACGCGATATGCTGTGGAGCTGGATCGCCAATGCGCGCTCGCATGGCGCGATACTGATTTCACCGACATCGCTCGGCGATACATGGTCGCTGATGGAACCCGATCTCGACAATCAGAACCTCCATCGCATGCTCGGCCATGTCTTCGAGACGTGGAATATCGACCACTCTCATATTCTGCTGACCGGCATGAGCGACGGGGGCACGTTCTCTTATGTGCTGGGTCTCAATGCCGGTGCCCCCTTCACGCATCTCGCGCCCATCGCGGCGAGCTTTCATCCGTTCCTGATTGAGATGGCCGATCCGGCGCGCGTCAAGGATCTGCCGATCTACATCACGCATGGCGCGCTCGACTGGATGTTCCCCGCCGATATGGCCCGCGTCGCCAATCGCGCGCTGACGGGCGCGGGCGCGCAGGTCGTCTATCGCGAGATCGCCGATCTATCGCATACCTATCCGCGCGACGAGAACCCGCGCATCATGAACTGGTTTCTCCCGCGAGGTTGACCGAGGACGTTTCCCATGATCGAAAATATCGTCGAGATCAAAACCATCGCGGGCGTGATGGAAACCTTCACCGTCGCGCCGGGCGCGGGTCGGCATCCGCCGGTCATTATTTATATGGATGCGCCGGGCATCCGCGAGGAGCTTTACGACTTCGCGCGGCGTATCGCCGGCCAAGGTTATTTCGTGTTGCTCCCGGACATGTATTACCGGAGCGGCCGCTTGCGCTTCGATCTGGCAACCATCGACGACGCGACGCGCGGAGAGATGTTCAAGGCGATGCTGTCGCTCACCAATCAGCTCGTCATGGACGATACGAAGGCCATGCTCGATTTCCTCGACGCCTCCCCTTTCGCCGCACCCGGCCCGCGCGGCTGCATCGGCTATTGCATGAGCGGCCAATATGTCGTCTCGGCGGCGGGAACTTATCCCGACGCTTTTGCCGCGGCGGCCTCGCTTTACGGCGTCGGCATCGTCACCGACAAGCCGGACTCGCCCCACCTTCTCGCGAACCGGATCAAGGGAGAGCTTTATCTCGGTTTTGCCGAGAAGGATGCTTATGTGCCGGACAATGTGATCCCGGACCTCAAAGCGGGGTTGGATATGCATAAGGTTCCCTACCGCCTCGAGGTCTTGCCGGGCACCGATCACGGCTTCTGCTTTCCGCAGCGTGCAACCTATGTCGAGAAGGCCGCTGAACAGGTGTGGACGCGGGTTTTTGATCTGTTCCGCCGCCGACTTCGGGCGGAAGCCTGATCTAAAATCGCCGCGCCTCGCCGCTTCGCAAAACGGAATTTGCCGGGAATCCCTTGCGTCCACGCGAAATTGATTATCTCGCACCCTAGAAATCTTTATCTCCCTATCCCGATGGGTATTGGGCGCGGGCAAATTTCCTAGTCAAATAGCTCCCAACAGAACGGCTCCGAAGAGAGCCCCCCGGGAGGAGTGGAAAATGGCGCAGACAGCAGCCGAGAAACAATTCGATGCCGTGATCGTCGGCGCGGGCTTTGCGGGCATGTACATGCTGCATCGCCTGCGTGCCCAAGGTCTCAGCGTGCGCGTCTTCGAGGCCGGCGAGGGTGTCGGCGGCACCTGGTACTGGAACCGCTATCCGGGCGCGCGCTGCGACGTCGAGAGCCTCGAATATCAATATGGCTTTTCCGACGAGATCCAGCGCGGCTGGACATGGACCGAGCGCTATGCGGCCCAGCCGGAAATCCTGCGTTATCAGAACTATGTCGCCGACAAGCTCGATCTGCGCCGCGACATTCAATTCGAGACGCGCGTCGCTTCCGCCACTTATGACGAGCGCGATGCGCTATGGGTTGTCGATACCGAGCACGGCGAACGTGTGCGCGCCCGTTTCTGCGTCATGGCGACGGGTTGCCTTTCGGCGGCGCGCGTGCCGGATTTTCCGGGTGTCAACGACTTCAAGGGGGAGCGCTATCACACAGGCGGTTGGCCGCATGAGGGCGTCGACTTCACCGGCAAACGCGTCGGCGTCATCGGCACCGGTTCTTCCGCCGTGCAGAGCATTCCGCTGATTGCCAAACAGGCAAAGCACCTCACCGTCTTTCAGCGGACGGCGAACTTCACCCTGCCTGCGGGCAACCGCCCGCTCAATGAAGACGAGCTTCGCAAAACCAAAGAGACGTTGATCGAAGATCGTCAGCGTGCGCGCACCACCAATGGCGGCATCATCTGCTTTGAATATAACGAGACGCCTTCCGAGGAGATGACGCCGGAAGAGCGCTACCGCGAACTCGATAGCCGCTGGCATATGGGTGGCTTTGCTTTTCTCGGCGCTTATGCCGATCTGATGGCGACGCAGGAAGCCAATCACATCGCGGCGGAATATGCGCGCTCGGAAATGCGCAAGGTCATCAAGAACCCCGCCATCGTCGACCTGCTTTTGCCCGACGATCACCCCGTCGGCGTCAAGCGCCTTTGCCTCGACACGAATTACCTCGAGACTTTCAACGAGCCACATGTCGATATCGTCGATGTTCGCGCCGCGCCGATCGAGAAGATCACCGCAAAAGGCGTCGTCAGCGGCGGCAAGGAATATGAAGTCGACGCCATCGTCTTTGCCACCGGCTTCGACGCGATGACGGGCGCCATTCTCGGTGTCGATATTATCGGCCGCCGGGGCGAAAAGCTGCGCGACAAATGGGCGGCGGGTCCGCGCACCTATCTCGGTCTCGGCTCTGCAGGCTTTCCGAACCTCTTCTTCATCACAGGTCCCGGCAGTCCGTCGGTGCTCAGCAACATGATCGTCTCCATCGAGCAGCATGTCGACTGGATCAGCGACTGCATCGGGCGGCTGACGGCGGGCAATATCCGCTCCATCGAAGCCAGCCGCGATGCCGAAGACGAATGGGTTGCGCATGTGAACGAGGTCGCCAGCGGGACGCTCTATCCGCAGGCGAATTCCTGGTACATGGGCGCGAACATTCCGGGCAAGCCGCGTCTTTTCATGCCCTATGCGGGCGGCGTCGGCGTCTATGGCGAGAAGCTGGCCGAAGTCGCCAATGCCGATTATGCGGGTTTCGCGCTTGGAGCGTGACGCCTAGGTGCGGAGGCGGTAGCCGGTTTTGAATATCCAGGCTATCGCCCCGACGCAGAGGATGAGAAAGCCGAAGGTCATGCCGAGGCTGACCGCCACCGAGACGTCGGCGACGCCGTAAAAGGCCCAACGGAAACCATTGACCAGATAGACGACCGGGTTGAAGAGCGCCGCCGTCTGCCAAAAGGGCGGCAGCATTCCGATTGAATAGAAAGTCCCGCCGAGAAACGTCAGCGGCGTCACGATCATCAGCGGCACAATCTGAAGTTTCTCGAAACTGTCGGCCCAGACACCGAGAATGAAGCCGAAGAGGCTGAAGGTGACGGAGATCAGCACCAGAAAAATCGCTGTCCAGACCGGATGGATGATTTCGAACGGCACGCAGAGACGCGCCGTCGCCATGATGACGAGGCCGAGGACCACCGACTTCGTCGCCGCCGCGCCGACATAGCCGATCAGCACCTCCACCACCGAGACGGGCGCAGAAAGCAACTCGTAGATCGTACCGGTGAAGCGCGGCAAATAGATGCCGAAAGAAGCATTGGAAATGCTCTCCGTCAGCAAGGTCAGCATGATGAGGCCCGGCACGATGAAGGCGCCATAGGAGATGCCGCCTATATCCGTCATTCGGCTGCCGATGGCGGAGCCGAAGACAACAAAATAGAGCGAAGTCGAAATAACCGGCGTTGCGATGCTTTGCAGTATCGTCCGCCAGGTACGGGTCAGCTCAAACATGTAGATAGCGCGAATGGCGTGGCGGTTCATGCGCGTTTCTCCACCAGACCGACGAAAATATCTTCAAGCGAAGAGCGATGCATGTCGATGGTCTTGAAATCGACGCCTTTCGCCGCGAGCTGTTTCAGCAGATCGGCAACACCGCCTTCCGTCTCTTCGTTCTCGCCAGCCAAGGTGAAAATGAGCGTCAGACCGTCCGCCGAGAGCGTCGGCGAGCGGTTGTCGAAGCCAGGTGGCGCAGCGAGGAGCGGTTGGCGCAAACCGATCGTCACCTGCGTCTGGCCGAATTTCCGCATCAACGCCTGCTTCTCTTCAACCAGAATGATCTCGCCACCGGCGATGACGCCGATACGGTCGGCCATCTCTTCGGCTTCCTCGATGTAATGCGTGGTCAGGATAATGGTGACGCCGGTTTCACGCAGACGGCGCACCATGGCCCACATGTCGCGGCGGAGTTCAACGTCAACGCCCGCCGTCGGCTCATCGAGAAAGAGGATTTTCGGTTCGTGCGCGAGCGCCTTGGCGATTAGCACGCGACGCTTCATGCCGCCGGAGAGATCGGCAATCTTGTCATCCTTCTTGTCCCAGAGCGACAAGTCGCGCAGCACGCGCTCGATATGCGCCGGGTTGCGCGGTTTGCCGAAAAGGCCGCGACTGAAACTCACCGTGTCCCAGACACGCTCGAACATATCCGTCGCCAGTTCCTGCGGCACGAGGCCGATCTGTGATCGCGCGGCGCGATAATCGCGCAAGATGTCGTGCCCATCGGCGATAACGGTGCCGGAGGTCGGGCGGACGAGGCCGCAGATGATGCCGATCAGCGTCGTCTTGCCCGCACCGTTCGGCCCGAGTAACGCAAAAATCTCGCCACGGCGGATTGCGAGGTCGATGGATTTCAGCGCGCGATGACCGCTGTCATAGGTCTTGCTGAGGCCGGCGACGGTAACGATGGGATCCACGAGAGACCTTTCGAGCGAATTGGAATGAAAGAGTACAAGATTCGCCGGCAAGGCGCGTGGTCCCTTCCTAGATAGGAAGGGATGCGTCTTGTGCAACGCAGGAGGTCCAGCAAGGCGCACGATATATGTGCCGATATATATCGTTAAACCGGTGCCCGGTTGATGGCCGGATGGCGGGACACAGCAACCAAGACGGTCATCCCTTACATCGCAAGACGGTATCCGCTGATCGTTTCCGGCGAGAAGCATGGCGGTCGTGCGGTGCGCAATGTCGTGAAGATCGAGTTGAGGCAAGCAGCTTCAGATCGCGAAGGTTTCGCCAAGCAGTTTTTCCGAGAGCAGCCATAGACGTTTCGCCGCTTCGGGATCGATAGCCCATGAACGCACGCCGGTGAAGCCTGGGTCGTTGTCGGGCAGAAGCTGTGCGACGTTGCAGTCTTCGCAATAGACGCCACCTCCACCCGCAAGCAGCGGCGAGGTCGCGCACCAGACGGCCGTCGAGGCGCCGCCTGACGGCGTTTTGAAGCCTTCGCGGACATTGCCTCTATCATCGACCCAGCCGAATGCCTTGATCTCTTCCTTCGGCATATCGCGCTGGAGATTGGTCATGATGCCGCCCGGATGCACGGCATAGGCATTGATGCCCTTGGGCTCCAACCGCCTGTTCAGCTCGACGGCGAAGAGCGAATCCGCCGTCTTCGATTGGCCATAGGCTTCCCACTTGTCGTAGGGCGTCGTCTCGAAATTCGGATCGTCGAATTTGATCGGCGAGCGGCGATGGCCGATCGAGGAAAGCGCGACGACGCGCGCGCCTCTGGTGAGCGCGGGAACGAGACGGCAGGTCAGCAGCATGTGCCCCAGATGATTGGTACCGAACTGCGATTCGATATTGTCCATGATGCGGCGCTCCGGCGTCGCCATGATGCCGGCATTATTGATGAGGATATGCAACGGCGCGCCCGTCTTGACGAAACCATCGGCGAAGGCGCGGACGCTGACAAAGTCGGCAAGGTCCATCTCCGCGACCTCGACGGCGTTGTTGCCGGTGGAACTGCGAATTTCGGCTGCCACTTCTTCGCCGCGCTGATGCGACCGAACCGGCATGACGACGCGTGCGCCGGCGCTCGCCAGGGCGCGGACCGTTTCGACGCCAAGACCGGAAGCGCCGCCCGTGACAATCGCGGTCTTGCCTTTAAGGTCGATGCCGCGAATGACATCGCCCGCTTGCGTCTTGGCGTCGAATGGCGAGCCTATCGGCTTTTGCTGCAGCGGCACGTCGTTTCTCCCCGGTAGGTGGATTTCCAAAATAGTATCACTTATCAGGGGGCTTGCAGGTCAACCTTAGAAAGCGACCTGCGACCGCAATGCAATGATGTTGATAGACTGACCGACATCGGCGTTGCCTGCGCCGATACGGTCGATATTGACATGCTCATAATTCAGCAGGAACCGGATGAGGCTATTGGGATACCAGTTGATGCCCGCCGTCAGGATCTGCTGTTCGCCACCGCGTATACCGCCCGTCGGCACGGCGCTGCCGACGCTGCCCTCATTATCGTTGAGGTCGAGGTCGCTATACCGCAATGCCACTTCCCAGGCACCGAGCCCGCCGCCCGCAAGCGAGAACGGAATTGAAGGTTTCGGTGCGGAGAAAGCTCCGTTGGCTTTGTTGTAGGCGTGCCGTTCGCCGGTCAACACCCAAGAGCCTTGCAGATACCAGCCGTCGAAATTCACATCGGCCGGCGTGGCGCCCGTGCCGTCGATACCATAGCCGAAATATCCGGCTTGGGCATAAAGGCTGCGCCATTGCGCGGCGCCTTCAACGCCCCAAGCCGTCGCATTGTCGGCATTGATCGCGCCGGTGCTGACCAATTTTGCGCCGGTGCTATCGACGGTGAGTTCGGGCCAGGTGGCCAGTGTGATCGTATGCGTCGAGCCCGGCCCTGCGGAGTTATATGCGGGGTTCGCCACATAGGCCCCCATGGCACCGACCAGTATATTGAGATCATTGTCCGAATAGGCGAGATCCGAGACCCGCCCGAGAACGGCGGTCTGCTCGCCGAAGGCGCTTCCGACGGCATCCGTCGTCTTGGCGCCTGTATAGGAGAGTGCGGCGAAGAGTTTGTCGCCCGCATAAAGGGCGGTCACCGCATCGCGACCATCGCCGCCGGCGAGGCTGCGCGCGATTTCCGAAGGGGAGTTGCGCTCGATGAAGAGCGTATCGCCCGCGCTGGTGCCATCCTCGATGCCTGCGGGCGGCGGATAGGCGCCGACGCGGAAGGCGAGAGGCTTCAGCCCGTCATATTGCAGATAGAGAGACTGCACGCGCCCCTGCTGCTCAGAACCGTTGCTGCCGCCGAATTCGTAGTTGAAGAGATAGGACCAGTCGCCGAAGAGCTTTCCAGCGATGCCGAGCTGCGCCCGGCGGAAATTGGAACCGCTGCTGAGCGAGGGACCGTTCGCGGCCGGGAGCGATGCGGCGCTTTTGCTTTGATCGTAATAGCCCATGTCGAACTGGCCGAGACCGCGCACCGAGAAGGTGAAGCGACCATCGGGCGACTGAACCAGCGGGCGTCCATTGGCGAAGCTCCAGACGGGTTCGTCCTGCTTTTCCAGCCGCTGCGTGTTCTTGTACGCGTGCAGCTCGGTCTTCAGTTCGTCGATCTGCGCCTGCTGGTTTCCGGCTTGCGCGGGGGCGGGCGTCTCCCTGGCAACCGCCGCTGGTTTTACCGTCTTCGTATGTTTCAGGTTTGTGATTTCAGCGCGCTGCTGCTCGATCTGCTTTTGCTGCGCGTCGATCATTTTTTGCATCGCGTCGAGGCGTTGCAGGATCGCGGCATCGTCGGCGAAGGCGGGCGCGTTCAATGCAAGAAGTGCAACGCCGCCGAAGAGAGCGATTTTCAGATTCATGGTTTTGAAGCTCATGGCTGATTGCCCTGCGTGAGAACGGTGAAACCTGCCTTGGCATAAACGTCTTTTGCCTTGGCGCTTTTCAAATAGGCGAGGAACTCGGCGGCCTCGGGAGCTGCGGTTTTCGTCAACGCAACCGGATAGGTGATCGGCAGATGCGAATCTTCGGGGAACGTCCCTGCAACGCGGACTTTCTTTTGCGCCAATGCATCCGTCAAATAAACGATGCCGAAAGGCGTCTCGCCACGGGCCACGTAGGCAAGAGCCACACGAACATTCTCAGCCTGCGCCAGATGATCGACAAGCCCGTTCCAGACACCGAGCGAGGTCAGGGCGGTGCGGGCGTATTTTCCAGCCGGCACGGAGTCCGGGTCGGCAACCGCGAGGCGGCCGCCGTCAAGCGCCTGAGCCAGTGGGAAGCCCTGGCCGATGTTGAAAGAGGCCGTCGATGCGGCGGGCGCCACCAACACCAGCTTGTTGCCAAGCAAATCGGCGCGCGTGTCGTTCCTTATCAACCCACGCTCAGCCAGATAATCCATCCAGTCCTGATCCGCGGAGAAGAAAATATCCGCGCCCGGCGAAGCCTCGATCTGGCGCGCGAGGGCCGAAGACGCCGCAAAGGAGATGACGACCTTCTTGCCGGTCTGCGCTTCGTAGTCCTTGCCGATCTGCGTCAACACATCAGTCAAAGAGGCGGCGGCGAAAACGAGGGTCTTGCCTGCATCTGCGGAAGCGGCGGTGAAAGAGGCCGTGAAGAAAAATACGACGGCGAATGCCGTTCGCCATGCGCGGAAACGGAACATGGTTCCCCCCTGCTCCAGATGAATGCCTGACGTTATATTCAATAGAACATATCGACCCGTCCAGTCTTATGTGAACGAACTCGAGCGGACCGCTTTCCTGCGATCCTCCGCGATCAAAAGAAATCTGTGCTTTCGGAAGCGGGAAAAGCGCTAGGCGTGGGCGCGTGTTTCGAGGCCCGGAAGCTTGCCGGTGCTTTGCAACCGTTTGCTGGCGCCCGCGGCTCCGGTGCTGGCCACTCGCTTGCCGGAAAATCGGGCGAGATAGGTCTCGATGGCTTGTCTGATGATTTCATCCGCATTCGCGGGAAGATCATGCGTCGCTTTGTAAATCCCCGGCCAGACCAGCGCTTCCTTGACCATTCCGCTGATCTGGCCTGCGCCAAGATCCGTGTCGTGGCCGACGAGGTCGCCGCGTTTTACCAGATGATCGAGCAGCGCGCGCAGTTCAGCGTGCCGCGCCTGCAATTGGCTTTCAAAAAAAGCGCGGGCGAGTTCCGCCGACTCCGGGACCTCTGCCCAGGCGACGCGAAGAAGATTGTTGGCGTCTTGCGAGGAGTGCCGCCGGACGGATTCTCCGAGAAACGTGAAGAGCGTATTTGCCGCATCGCCATCGACGACGTGCGCCGCGCCTTCCTCGACTGCCGCATAGGCGTTGCGGACGACGTCTTCAAACAAACGCTCTTTCGACTCGAAATGCTTGTAGAGGGTCGCCGTCGATACATTAGCCTGATGGGCGATGACGCTCATGGCGGCTTTGCTGAACCCCTCACCGAGGAAAACTTCGCGCGCAGCTCTCAATATGTCAGCGCGCTTTCGTTCCGTGAGGCTCTGCCGATAACGGAGAAGGCCCTGCGTGGGGGTCTTGGGCATGCGATTCCTGGTGTTTTCGGCGAAGATTGAAGGATTTTCCAGCGATGCAACTCAACACAACCTATACGTTTATAAGATGACGGATTTTCCAACTGTGCAAATGGAATGACGGCGCCCTCGGGAAGGACGCCGTCATGTGGGAGGGCTATCGGTCCGAAATGCGCGGCGAACCAATGTGTTAGCGTGAATGAGAACGGCTCGGGCCCTTGGTGATACGTCAATTTCAACAAGGGGCTTAAAAGACCTCTTCTCGCGGCATTTATTGCAGACGAATCGAAAAACCCCCGCGTCTCAGGCTTTTTCCCGCGCCGCCGCAGGCTGCAAATAGCGCAAACAGAAGGGTAAGGAGAAAAGCGCGAGGAGAGCCGAGGCAAAGAAGGCCCGCTCGGGTGTGGCGCTTATCGCGGCAGCCGCCGTGAGGGCCGCCGCCCCCATCGCCGTTCCGAGATTACGCGACATGGAAATCGCGCCCGAGGCGAGCCCGGAGCGAAGCGGCCCGGCCGCGACAAGAGCGGAGAAAGTCGCGTAACTCAACAACACCGCACCTGCGATCCCCTGCGCCGCGATCGCAACGGCGCAGAGAACGAGAGACGCGGTATCTTTTGCGGCGAGCGATGCGCCGATCAGCAAAGGACTGGCAATGGCGATGACGGTGGATGCCAATAGCAACCGGCGGCTGAGCGTCGATCTCGATTGCGCGAGCTTGCCCGCAAGAGGCATGCATGCCGCAACCGCGATCATTGCCGGCAGAAACAGAAGGCCGATGACGATCGATGGCGCGGCATGTGTCCGGGCGACGGTCAGGCTGAGGACGGCAACCGTTCCAGCGCTTGAGGCATTCATGGCGAAGGCGGCTGCGGCGGCTTTGAAAAACGCATCGTTCCCGAGAAGCACCCGCCCCATGAGGGCCGAAGCCTCGCTTTGCGGGTCGCGCTCCCGCTTCAGCCAAAGGGACAGAAGACAGCCGCCCAGCGCGATACCGGCAGCGCCGGGCATGCCGCCGCGAAAAAGCGAGCCGAGCGAGAGAACGACCGCGCCAGCTCCACAGATGAGAAGGCCGATATTTGCAAGTGGCAGTTGCCGGGCGGGAGGGATCGCTTCCTTCGCAACCGGCACCACCGATGTGAAAGCCAGAATCGCAAGGAGGCCAAGCGGCAGGTTCATCAGGAAGATCGAATGCCATGGAAGATAGGCAAGCATGGCGCCGCCGAGAACCGGACCCAAAAGAAGGCCAAGCGACGAGACCGATCCCCACACGCCGATAGCAAAGCCACGCCTTTCGGCACCGAGGGACCGCGCCGCCACCGCCAGAGTCTGCGGCGATAGCATCGCGGCCCCGAGGCCCTGAAGAAAACGGCATGCAGTGAGTTCCAGAAAGCTCATGCTCATGGCACAGAGAATGGACGCGATCATAAGCAAGCCCATGCCGAGAACGAAAAGACGCTTCACACCGAACCGATCTCCCGCTATTCCGAAAATCATCGGACTGACCGCGAGCGGCAGCGTATACGCCGCGATCAGCCATCCCATACGATCTGCGCCGATTGCAAACGCCGACGTGATCTGCGGCGCGGCAGCCGAGATGATGAAGCCGTCGATCAGGATGAGCGCCACCGAGAGACCGGCTGTTATGAGCGCGGGCCACCCGCCCGTCCCTTCGTCTGCTGCCTTGCTTTCCGTTTTGATGTCGCGGTGCATATTTGCGGCCGCGTTCGGCTTTTCCATTCTTCTGCTCATCTTTTCCCCTCCTTCAATATGCGTGCGGCTTTTCTTCCTGCCGTTTTCGCGGCGATGAGCCGATCGGATTCGTTGCGCCGCGCTTTGCTGAAGATTCAAGTATGCCCGGCCTGCCCCAAGCGCCTTCCGGTCTCAGCAATATAAGTGGATCGCTCGTGTCGAGATCGACGGCGTCCGCCGCCTTCGCAAGGCGACACTCCATCTCGACATATTCATGATCGGACCAGACAATCGGCCGCGCCCCTTGGCGCATCGGCTCGAAGCCGAACTGCGACCAGAACGGCACCAGACGCTTTTGCGCCTGCGCATAGAGACGCCGGTAGCCTTTGTCCTGACAGAGCTCGATCGCCGCTTCGACGATTGCCTGCGCGGCACCGAGGCCGCGCATGTTCGGCAAGACGGCGAGGCGGCCAATATGGCCGAAGTTTGCAAAAAACCGCAGACGCAGGGTGCCGACCGGATTGCCGCGCGCTTCGGCAAGCAGATGCGTCGTACCGGCAAAATCATTGCCGTCGAATTCTTCTTCATAGGGACATTGCTGTTCGGCCATATAGACGATGGCGCGAATGGCCACCGCCCGCATGATGTCGTCCGGCGAACGTGCGACGCGGATCGCGATGTCGAGCCTGTCCTCGTCGTCGATATATTTGTCGATATACATGTCGATACTCCCCTTGGCCTCGCCATCACGGCTTTCCGAGACGGCGATAAGCCGATTACACGAAGGCGTGGGCGGTTTCGCTGCGGCCGGGATACTGGATGCGCGTGGGCACGATCGAGCGGCGGAAGACGCAGAGCTCACCGGGTTCAATTTCGCCTTCGCCCAGCGGTTTGAACCCGACCTTGGCCATCAACCTGAGGCCGCCTTCCGTCGCCGGACGGGCATAGAGATCCGTCCGCGCGTAAACCGCCGCGTCGAAGGCTCCGAGAATGAGCGGAAGCGCGTTCGCCGTTTTTTTCTCGGCGACCAGCGCCCAGATGTAGATCGCGTTGGGGGCTTCCCCCGTTTTGGCAAGTGCGTCGATGGTTGGTGCGCGTGTATTGAGATCGCCGGATATGAGCCGCTCCACGCCGTCGCTTGTCAGCATCAGGAAGGCAAAAAAGCCCACCAGTGCTCCGTCTCCGGCATAAACTCCCCACAGTGAATCGGAATTGTGGCGATGGATCTGATGGAAAGTGTCGAGGGATGCGATATCGGCGCTGATCTTTGCAGCGCCGAGCTGGTGAATACGGACGATTTCGTCCGCAGTCGGGCGAGCGACGCTCAAGCCTCCCTCGAAAGGGTTGGTGCCATTCGTGAGTGTGGTTGTCATGATCTACCCCAAAAGCTAATCTCCGCGTTCTACGCGCATGAGTTGCATGCGGTTGCGGCCCCCCAGCCTTGGATCAAAATCGGGGGTTGTCTTTAGGGATAAAGTGAAAAGGGATGACGAAGAATCCGCCCAGGAACCGAGCTTCCGAACGCGTTGTGGTGCCCAGTTGGGACCGTGTCGATTTGCGGTTTGTGCTCGAAGCGGCCAGCACCAAAAGCTTCAATAAGGTCGCCGAAAATCTCGACGTCTCCCATTCGACCGTCACCGAGCGCATCGGCAAGCTTGAAGAGCGGATCGGATACAAACTCTTCGATCGCTCTCCCAAAGGCGTTTTTCTGACCATCCGTGGACAGAGAATTATCACAGAAGCGCGTCAAGCACTGCTGGCCATCGAGAAGCTTGAACTCGCTGCGGCCAATATCGACATGCCCGATATTTCACGCATCCGCATTTCGATCACCGACGGGCTGGCGACATTGTGGCTTGCTCCCAAGATCGGCTCCTTCCATGAAGAGCATCCGAGCGTGTCGCTGGAATGCAGCATCGGCGCCCTGCCCGCCGATCCCTTTCTCGCCCAGACGGATCTGAGCATCCGCATGCGCGCCCCGGATACCGAAGAGTTTGTCGTCCGGCTGCTTGGGCACGTGCATTTCATTCCTTATGCGTCCAAGGCCTATCTCGAGAAACATGGGACACCGCGCGATATTCACGATCTCGCTTCGCACAGCATCGTCGACCATGCGAGCTACGTGCAGACGCAGGGTCCTTGGTACGCATGGCACGACGCTTCGCGCCTCAGCGGTCCAACGACGTTGCGCACCAATATCGGCGCAATGACCGTTACCGCCGTGGAGCATGGGGCCGGCATCGGATTGTTGCCCTCTTATGCCAGCCTTATCAGCGACAAGCTCGTGCCGCTGGATCTCGGCATTTACATGAGAAGCGACCTCTATCTCTGCTATTTGCGGGACACCGGCGACAACAAAGGCAAGCGCGCGGTTGCCAACTGGCTTCAGACGGTTTTCAGCCCGAGCCGCTACCCTTGTTTCCAGCCTGAATTTGTCCACCCGAGCGATTTCAATAAAACGCCTCGTCCTGCTACAGACGAATCGGAATTTTGAGACAATGCGAATGCTTTGCCAACATGTTCGTCAGCCCACTGACATCATGCTTAAACTGAATTTTTAATTTCATATCTACGCGTCGCGGAAAGCTCGGCGCTTCAGCGACTACCCCTGTCGGCCTATCCAGAAAGACCCCATTTCGAGCCTTCGTTAAACATCGACGGGATATGGCGATTCGTTTGCTCTTCACAGCCATCGAGATCGCCGCTCTCACAGGTGGGCAGCATGGATATCGCGCCGCGGGTTTTGCTCTTCGATGACGAACCGCTGGTTCGAGAGACGATTTCCCGCATGCTCTCCAGCCATGGCTTCACTGTCGTTGCAGGTCATGACGGTCTGGACGGCCTCAAGCAAGTGAAGGAAGGCGGCTACGATGTTCTGGTCACCGACCTCTTCATGCCGGAGGTCGATGGCATAGAGCTTCTTCAGGCCACGCGAAAAGCGCGGCCGGATATTCCCATCATCTGCATGTCGGGTGGCGGCTCGCATCTTCCCGACGACTTTGGATCCAAGCTGTTGCAAGGATTCAATGTTCGCATCCTCGCCAAGCCCTTCGGCAGCGACGCGTTGCTTTCAACGCTTCACGCCGCGCTTACGGACCGGCCATAAAGAGGTTTCGCGAGCCGTCTCGCTCTGAAAATTGCCGTTCGCCTCTCATCGGCTCCCTCCCAGATTTTCCGACACCCCCTGTCCGGGCGCCGCGAAAGACAGACTCAACCGGCTCGGCAACCCTCGCCCTAGTCAATGTGGCCCACGTCACCGCCTTGACAATCGACTTGCCGGTTCGCGCCGGCAGGTGGGGAGGAGGCCACTCCCACGGGCGCGCGGCCAACCCCTCCCGGGTTTCGCGTGCCGCCCCACCTCCTTTATTCAGAAGGTGGAACAATGCCGAGCACACTTGCTGCAACCCGTCCTTATCCGACCGACGAGGACGACATTGCCAATCTTCTCCACACCGTCGTGGGTGAATTGCAGGTGGTGGACCAGCAGCTGAAGGTTTTATCCGGGAAGACCAGATCCGCAGAACTTCTCCTCGCCCGGCGGTTCGTCGCCATGGCGGCGGAGCAGGCCGCGCTCATCGTCGAGCGCGCGACATTCGAAGCGCGGACGGCCGAGATGCCTCTTCCACGCAGCGCGGCGGATTGAGCCGCCGCCGAAAGACGTGCTATCTCGCGATTACTCAACGATCAGACTGTCTATCTCCCCAAGATAGTCGACAGCTATGTGCACGCGGTCGCCTGGCTGCAGGTAACACTTGCGAGAGAGCTCCTGAGCGATATGACGCTCGATGATCCGGTGGAGCAGAGGCCGGTTCCAGCCGCCCGCGAGCCACTCCAGGACGCCGAGCAGCATCGCGGATTTGTTGACGCCGCGAAAAATTGTGCCATCCGGCGTGCCGCCGAGGAAGCCGGTGCGAATCGGAACGCAGCCGTTCTTCAGAGGCAGGCTTACATGACGACCTTCATAGTCCCAGGCGGTCGCCCGGCGCGAACGTGCCTGGCGCAGAACCTCGTCGAAATCCCAGATGGCTTCGGACTGGCGCGCCGATTGTTTGAGCGCGGCGTTTCTGTAAAGACGCAATTGGATGGCCGCCGCGAAAGCCCGCAAATCGCGCGGTATGACGAATAAATTGCCGACCGGCAGAAAGCCGGGCGCGCTCTTGCCGGTTGTGAAGCCCTTGCCCGACGTGACGTCGCGGGGATCGATATGCCGCATCAGCTTTGCGCGATCCGTGTAATCGTTGCAAAGCAGCAGGCCCACCTTCTCGGGCGTCTCATCAACGGCTATATCGCTCAGCGCGACGAAACACAGTTCGGCTTCGTAATCGAGCAGGCCACCGCCTGCCGAGACCTGCGCATTGAAAGCCGTGGGGCGCACTTCCTTGGGGAAGAGAAACGGACCGTCGGTGACCGACGATTCCTTGCCATGCTCGGGGAAATTGGTTCCTGTCGCAATGTGAGAGGCCGTGAGATCGACCGGCAGCGCCAGGTTCGACACGGGCAGGCTTACGGTTTCGCGCGATAGACTGAGCGCGGCGAGAACGTCATATCCATAGCTCGCATAGGCGCCGATGGGATCATCGATGCCCATGCCGAGATGCGCCGTTACATCGACGCCGGTCACCTCATCGTTCTCGTATTTCGAGACGAGGACAAGGCGATGCCCATCGCGCTCTTCAATGCGTGCGAAGGTCAGCGCTTCCCTGACCGGCGCGATGGCGATCGATTTTTCCATCTTCATTTCACCAGCAACAGGACGCCGATCGTATTGACGATCATCAGCACCGTGCCGCCAAAGAGGTTGGTATCGACCAGATAAATTTTGCCGAGGATGTTGAAGCGAAATGGCTTGATGCCGTTCACGTCCTTCAACGCGCCGCCATATAGCTTCATCGACGCAAGCGTGGTGTAGAAGCTTGCGCCCCAGACATAATTGAGGACGGCGGCAACGCCGATATGCATCGCGTAATCAGCCGCGTTCGACCAAAGCAGAAAGAGGATCACCAGCGAGATCCCGCTCTGGCTCAGCACCTGCCACACCACATGAAACCGCGCATGGGGCGTCCATAACGGATTGGTCGCATGGGTTTTATTGAAGTCGGCGAATATCGGGCCGACAGCAATCGTAACCGCGACCAATGTGAAAAGCAGTCTCGCAATCAAAAACTGATCGAATGTCGTGTCCATGATGTTTCCTCAGATGAGACCGGAATAAGAGCCGCCGTCCAGTTGCAGGTTCTGGCCGGAGATGAAGCCCGCCTGCGCGCTGCAAAGGAAAGCGCAGGCGTCGCCGAATTCGGCAGGGTCGCCCATGCGCTTTGCGGCGATGCTTTCGGCAATTTCGGCGCGCGCTTCTTCATGGGAAATTTTCTTGAAGGCCATGGCCAGCCGGGCCATCTGCTCCTGACGCTCGGTGTCGAACCGTTCGGGCAACATGTTGTTGATGGTCACGTTGAAAGGCGCCACATCCACAGACAAGCCCTTGCACATGGCCGTGAGACCGGAGCGCGCCGTCGTCGACAGGCCCATGGCCGAGCGCGGCGCTTTGACCATGGCCGAGGTGATATTGACGATGCGGCCGAAACGCCGCGCCTTCATCCCCTCGACAAGCGCCTTGATCATGAAGATGGGCGCCAGCAGGTTGGCGTCGAGCGCCGCCTGCCAATGGCTTTCATCCCATTGCTGAAAAGCGCCGGGCGGAGGCCCGTCATTGTTGTTCACCAGGATATCGGCATCGGGACAGGCCGCGACGAGCCGCGCGCGTCCATCGGCTGTATTGATGTCGGCGAGGACCGGCGTCACAGAGCCCTTCGCCACCTTAAGAAGGTCACGCGTCGCCGCCTCGAGATTTTCTTCGCTGCGGCCATTGATGATCACATCGACGCCCTCGCGCGCCAGAGCCGTTGCGCAGGCCTTGCCCAATCCGCGCGAGGATGCGCAGACAATGGCTTTGCGTCCGTTCAGCCCCAGATCCATGGCTGTGTCTCCTGTTACTGAAGCGCAAGAAGTTGGGTCATCTGTTGATGCAGATGATGCGAGGGGTCGGCTGGCGATTTTTCGAAGCGGCAGGCGATGTGCCCATCGGGCCGGATGAGCAAAGCGCCATCGTCGGGCAAACCCGTCATGCTCTGCCAATCGAGCGTTTCGTCGTTGAAATCTTTTCCGGCGCTGAGGCAGTTCATGCTGGATGTCGCCGCTGCGTTTTCCCAAACGCCGCCCGCTGGTCCCGCAAGAAGTGTGAAGCGGTCCATGGAGAGCAAGGCGAGTAGCGAGACGCGCGCGTTCTCATGCGTCACCCAACGATGCGGCACATGCGCGCCGGGAAGCCATGACGGCTCGTAATTGGTGATGTCGATGTCGGTTATGGGCGTGAGCTCCGCCGCGCCGATAACGGCGGATGACGCATAGCGATAGCCAAGTTGCAGATTGAAGCTGTCGAAATGCGGACGTTGCGCTTCAACCGCTGCGGCGAGATCGGCGGTGTTCTCCGCCACGGCTGCATAGCGTTCGTCTTTTTTGGCGGGATCAAAGCCATGCAGCGCGCCGATGAGATCGAAAATTTTCGCGGCATTGGTCAGGCTCTGCTGACAATTGGCCTGCGCCACGGGTCGCCGCTCGGCCTCATAGGTATCGAGCAACGCCTCGCCTGCTTGACGCTTCAGTACCGCCGCGAGTTTCCAGGCGAGGTTCTGCGCATCCACCACGCCTGTATTGAGGCCGAGACCGCCGGTGGGCGGAAAGCGATGGGCCGCATCTCCGGCGAGGAAAACCCGCCCGGCGCGATACCGCTCTGCAATCTGCGCGGACATGGTCCAGGGACTGACGTTGCGGATCTGGAGCGAAGGCGGCGTCGTCCCGAGCGCGGCGGCGATCAGCGCGCGGCAGCGGGGTCCATCGAAGGCTGCGGGCGTCTCCTTGTCGGGATCATAGGGATGCATCAGCACCCAGGTGTTCGCCCGGTCGTAAGCGATGAACACGCCTTGCGTCGCCGGTTCGAAGAGGAAGTAGAGTACGCCGGGCCGCGCCTGCGTCAGTCGCCGCAGGTCGGCCTCGAAATGGATCATCATATTGTGCTGGAGCGCCGCCGGACCTTCCATGGTGATGCCCAGCCTGTCGCGTGTCGGCGAACCGGCGCCATCGGCCGCGATGACATAATCGCAATCGAATATGGAGCGCGCGCCGCTCCCCTCCTCCAACTCAGCGCTGACGCCGTGCGGACGTTGCGAGATGCCCATGCAGGCGATGCCTCGCATCATTTCTATCCGGGGCTCGCGTGCTATTGCTTCGGCGAGAGCAGTCTCGAATTTCGGTTGCGGGATATTGGTCAGTGGAAAAGGCGTATCCACAAGCGCGCTGTCGCCCTGCCGTTCATAGGGAAGACATCCGAATTCCGGTCCCGCGAGGGTTCCTACAAACCTCACCCAGCCTGCGTCGTCGGCACGAGCTCCCATTTCGCGCAGCCGCGCGGCAGACACGCCGACGCTTTCACAGATTTCCAGGGTTCGTGGATTGACCGCATGGGCTTTCGGCGCGGTGGAGGCCCGTTCGCGCCGATCGATCAGGCGCGAGGCAATCCCGTGCCGGGAGAGCAGCAGAGCGGAAAGCTGGCCCACGGGGCCGGCACCGACGATCAGAACGGGGGCGTGAGGCATGGCGCTTCCAAATATGAGACTACCCTCATATTTGAGATACGTCTCATAAATGGCTTTTGTCAAGCCCCGGTCCGAGCTATCTTCCGCGTGGTCGATCCGGGAGTTGGCGGTTGCAGCAGGGATATTTTCAGGAGCAGAGCGCGGGCGGCGGGAAACGGGAACGGACGCGGTCCGCGCTGCTCGACGCCGCCGTCACCGTAGTCGCGGAAAAAGGCATGGAAGCCGCCAAGATCAGCGACATCACGACCGCCGCAGGCCTTGCCAACGGAACATTCTACAATCACTTCAGCGACAAGGATGAAATCCTGCGCATTGCCGCCTATGGCATCGGGCTCGAAGTGGCCCGGCGGCTCGATGAGGATATGGTCGGCATCGACGATGCGGCGGAACGCGTCGTCACGGCGACATCGCGGTTCATTTCCATCGTCGTGAAAGAGCGCGACTGGGCCGCAATCCTTTTTGGCAGCGCAGACCTCCTGCCCGACACGCGCGATGATATGTACAAATATCTGCGCGGCGATCTGGAACGCGGTGTGGCGCAAGGGAAATTCGACGTCGAAGTAACGACGTTTCTTCTGGATCAAATCGGCGCGCTCATCGCCGTCGCCGTCAGAACCCAACTGACTGTGGGTGAAAGCCCGCTTCTGACGCGGCAGATTTGCGAGAGCATTCTGCGCCTCCTCGGCGTGAGCCGCGCCAAGGCGCGCAAAGTGAGCTAAGTGCATTTAGCTTTGTACGGATTATATATGACGGCGAGCATCGGTAGCCCGCGCATGGCAAAGCCGAGCGGGACTTCTATCCAGAGTTTCGAGCGTGGGGAATTTGGT
>DASYEM010000071.1:0-17849 GCA_036499025.1 Parvibaculum sp.
CGCCGCGATCCACTTCCGCCTCAAGGCCGCGCGCCCATTGTTCGGCATCGGATTTGCTGTCGAAGCTCTTGGCGCGCGGCTGAAGCCCTTTGCGTCTGACCTGAGCTTGCCATCGTCCGCGCAGTTTTCGAATTGTAGCCATGAAGCGACATCTCCCTGTGTGCCTCATGTGAGTAGGATGCCCCTTTGACCCCGCCAAGGACATTCCCCAGGCATCTCGGTTGCGGGGAGAAGCCTAGTTCAGGAGCTTTCGCAAATCCCGGGAAGGAAGACTGTCTACGAGAACGCGGTCCCCCGACTACCTAATTGGATTTGCGCTCAATCGCGTGAGGTTTGTTGCCGGTGAGCTTCTGGGTGTTTGATGCGCAATGCAGCGCCGGCTCCAAACGCTTCTGTCGCGACTCTGGTGAGCACCCTGAGCGAAGTCGCAAATAGGTATTTTCTGAAGCCCTGTCGCGTGCGGCTACGGGGTAATCGTGCCGCAGATTGCATATGAAGCGGGCCAACGAAAATTGTTTCTGGCCGCCCGATTTCTGTGCGTCGGAATAGGTGTATGTGCGGGGATGACTGGATTCCCTGAAGCCTGAGCAGATTGCATTTGGTTGACAGATTTCAGAAAAACGCGAAATCGAGCTTTTCTGTCAACTTAAGGTAAACTTAGGGGTGCGTTTGCGGTCATTGATCGCAAGTTTGTGAGTCTAACGACCGTTTAGGACGCTCCTAAGTTGACCGTCCGAACCCGGAAGGTTGACAAAAGTTGTCACTTTCGAGTCCTAGGTTGTCGCTCTGTCAACCATCTGCAACCAGCTGAGGCGCGCGCCACTGTGCCGGGATTGTGGCTCGGAGCGCTTTTCTGATGCTCGGAGAAAGTGTCTGAGGAGATCCGAAGTAGACCTGCCAAGGGAACTGAAAATAGGTATTCAGACGCGGCGGGCAGCTTCGGAGGGCAGCGCTCTATCCAGCTGAGCTACGGGTGCCGGGTCGGGCCTTGCGCGCCGACCGATCCAATCGGGCGCAAGTTAGTCGAAAGCATCCGCCCTGACAATCCGAAGGCGCGAAGCGGTCCCAAACCCGGCAAAACCCCTATTCGAAGTGCAAATCGATGCCTTCAGCCGCCAGCAAAGCGATGAGCCTCGTGATGTCTGGGGTTGTCGGGGATCGCGATGCCCGGGCGGAGCTGCGCGCCACCGTCAATGTGCGCGATGAAAGGCAGCGAAAGGGCGAGGCTTGCCACCGCCGACTGAGCTTGGCGGTTGCGACGTTTTCGCCTATAGCAGGGCTCAATTATTCAAGAGCCCGGGCGTCGTTAAGCGGCGTCCGGCCCCACGCGAGTAAGCGTTTCATGCCGGCGGCTCTGAGGCTTTCGCCCTTCGATCTCTTTATCGACCCGCTCCTCAATCTTCAGGACAGCCGCCTGCGTGCGCTTCATGCCTATTGGACGGGCAAGCGCGCCGGACGACCGATGCCGACGCGCGCCGATGTGAGCCCGGGTGACATCGTCAGTCATCTGCCGACCATCTTCCTGATCGACGTGACGCCGCCAGCCGTCTCGCCTGTTGATTTTCAGATCCGCCTGATGGGCACGGCCTTGAACGATCTCTTCGCCGGCGATTTCACGGGCCGGACTTTGGATCAGGGATTTTCGGTGAAAAGCGCCTCGGTTCTCGCCAAAGTGCTCGGCATCGTCTGCGAGCTGCGCCGTCCGTTGCGCCTTCACGGCGCCGCCAATTTCGCGCAAAGCACCGCGCCGACGGAGATCGAAGCGATCTTCCTGCCGCTTTCGGTTCACGGCGCGAAAGTCGAAATGGCGATGGGCGAGCTGGTGAAGCGGGCTTCGGCTTAGCTTTTGGGCCGATGCGAGGTCAGCTGCAGAAACACGTCCTCGAGATCGGATTCCTCCGTCGAGATATCGACAATCTCGACGCCTGACTTCTGCACCTTGTCGAGAATTTCCATGACGCCGATTTCAATCGGATTGTATTGAATGGCCAGCGCGCCGGATTGCGTGATCTCGGTGCGCAAACCGTCAATCGCGGCCATCACCGGCGTCACGGGCCATGTCGTCCGTATAATGAGCTTCTTGTCGGTGATGCGCGCGATCAGCCTTTGCGTCGGCTCGCAGGCAACGACCTCGCCCTTGTCGATGATGGCGATGCGGTCGCACAGCGCCTCGGCTTCTTCAAGGTAATGGGTCGTCAGCACAATCGTCGTACCGCGCGCATTGAGGCTTTTCACATAGTCCCAGAGCTGCTTGCGCAATTCGATATCGACGCCGGCGGTCGGCTCGTCGAGCACCAGCACCGGCGGCGTATGCACCATCGCCTTGGCGACCAGCAGCCGCCGCTTCATGCCGCCCGACAGCGTCCGCGCATAGGCGTCGGCCTTGTCCTCGAGCCCCATCGCGGCAAGAATTTCCATGGTCCGGCGTTCGCGCTTCGGCACGCCGTAAAGCCCGGCTTGCAGATCGAGCACTTCGGCGGGCGTGAAGAAAGGATCGACGCTCAGCTCCTGCGGCACGACGCCGATGGAGGCGCGGACCTGCCGGGGATTGGCGTCGAGATCGAAGCCCCAGACCGAAACCGAACCGGCGCTTTTCATCACCAGTCCGGCAAGAATATTGATGAAGGTCGATTTGCCCGCGCCGTTCGGCCCCAGAAGTCCGAAGATCGAGCCCTGCGGCACCGCGAGATCGATGCCTTTCAGTGCTTCTTTCTCGGGCTGGCCGCCCGCCGCGCGATAGATTTTGCGTAAACCCTTGGCTTCGATGGCGTTCAGGCCCTCGGAAACCGGCAAAGGCTCGGGCGCGGACGGCATGGCGGGGGTCGCGGCAAGTGTATGGGCCATTCGGCGGCTCTTCTGTAAAGTGCGGGCCCAATGGGCTGGCAGCTTGGTAGCATCGGGTGGAGAAAGGGGTCAAACCTCGACCCCGAAAGACGTGATCTTGAGTGACATATAGGAAGGCGCGCGGCGTGGCGAAGACCAATACGGAAAAAAATGAAGCCGAGGCGGCGCGGACAAGGCCGCTGCGCAAGGGCGACCATCTCTTTCTGGTCGACGGCTCGGGTTATATTTTCCGCGCCTATCACGCCTTGCCGCCCCTGACGCGCAAATCCGATGGGCTCCCCGTCGGCGCTGTCTCGGGCTTTTGCAACATGCTCTACAAGCTGATCGAGGACACGAAGGACGAGTTCGAGCCGACGCATCTCGCCGTCATCTTCGATGCTTCCTCAAAGACCTTTCGCAACGACATCTATCCGCTCTACAAGGCCCAGCGTCCCGAGCCGCCGGAAGATCTGCGCCCGCAATTCGCGCTGGTGCGCGACGCGGTCCGCGCCTTCACGGTCCCTTGCGTCGAGATGATCGGCTACGAGGCCGACGACCTGATCGCGACCTATGCCCGCCTCGCCCAGAAGGCGGGGGCCCGCGTCACCATCGTCTCGTCCGACAAGGATCTGATGCAGCTCGTCGGCGACGACATCGACATGCTCGATACGATGAAGATGAAGACGATCACGCGGCCCGAAGTGATCGAGAAATTCGGCGTGCCGCCCGAGAAAGTCATCGAGGTTCAGGCGCTGGCCGGCGATAGCGTCGACAACGTGCCGGGCGTCCCAGGCATCGGCATCAAGACGGCGGCGGAGCTCATCAACACCTATGGCGACCTTGAAACATTGCTCGCCCGCGCGTCCGAAATCAAACAGAACAAGCGCCGCGAAAATCTGATCGAATTCGCCGAGCAGGCGCGTATTTCAAAACGCCTCGTCACCCTCGACGAGAATGTGCCGATCGACGTGCCGGTCGAGGATATGGGCATCCACGCGCCGGACCCCGAGCGCCTGATCGCCTTTCTGAAAGACATGGAATTCTCGACCCTGACGCGCCGCGTCGCCGAGAAATCCGGTGTCGATATCGACAAGGTCGCGGCGGCGGGCACGCATCCGGCGCAGGCGGCTTTAACCGGCGGCGGCGCCAAGCCTGCCGGAAAAAAGGAAACGCCCTCGCAGCGCGGCGGCACGCCGGGCGTGCTGCGCACCGACACCAATCCGGCTTTCGCCGACGCAAAGCATATCGGCGTCACGACGCTTGCCGAGCTTCAGGCCTGCATCGCCCGCGCGCGACAAGCCGGCGTCGTCGCCATAGATACCGAAACCGACAGCCTCGATCCGATGCAGGCCCGCCTCGTCGGCTTCTCGATCTGTTCCGAACCCGGTCATGCCTGCTATGTGCCGTTGCAACATGGCAGCGGCGACAATCTCGATCTCGACAACAAGGCGAACTCAGAGCAAATCCCGTTGAAGGATGCGCTCGCCGCTCTGAAGCCGCTCTTTGAAGACGCGTCGGTTCTGAAGGTCGGCCAGAATCTCAAATATGATCTCATCGTCTTCGAGCAACACGGACTGAAACTGACGACGCTCGACGATACGATGCTGATGTCCTATGCGCTGGATGCGGGCCTTCACGGGCATGGCATGGATGAACTCTCCGAGCTTCATCTCGGCCACAAGCCCATCGCCTTTTCCGAGGTCGCGGGCACGGGCAAGGCGCGCGTCACCTTCGATCAGGTGCCGATTGAAAAAGCCATCGCCTATGCAGCGGAAGATGCCGATGTCACGCTGCGGCTCTGGCATGCGCTGAAGCCGCGCCTCGTCGCCGAACATCGCATGGGCGTTTACGAAACGCTGGAGCGTCCGCTCATTCCCGTGCTGCTCGATATGGAACGCGCAGGCATCAAGGTCGACCGCAATGTGCTGGCGCGCCTCTCCGGGGATTTCGCTCAGAAGATGGCGGAATATGAAGACGACATCTATCGCCTTGCGGGGCACCGTTTCAACATCGGCTCGCCGAAACAACTTGGCGAAATCCTCTACGACAAGATGGGCCATGAAGGCGGCCGCAAGACGAAGACCGGCGCCTGGTCGACCGACAGCGACGCGCTGGAAGCATTGGCGGCGCAAGGTCACGATCTGCCGCAGCGCGTGCTCGACTGGCGCGGTCTCGCCAAGCTGAAAAGCACCTATACCGACGCGCTGCCGATGTTCATTCATCCCGACACGGGTCGCGTCCACACCTCTTACTCTCTCGCCTCCACCACGACGGGCCGTCTCTCGTCTTCCGATCCGAACCTGCAAAACATTCCGGTCCGCACCGAAGATGGCCGCAAAATTCGCACCGCCTTTATCGCCGACAAGGGCAACAAGCTGATCTCCGCCGACTATAGCCAGATCGAATTGCGCCTCCTTGCGCATATAGCCGACATTCCGGCCCTGCGTCAGGCCTTTGCCGATGGTCTCGACATTCACGCGATGACGGCGTCCGAAATGTTCAGCGTGCCGGTCGAGGGCATGGATCCGGCGGTACGCCGCCGCGCCAAGGCGATCAACTTCGGCATCATCTACGGCATTTCGGCTTTCGGCCTTGCCAACCAGCTCGGCATCCCGCGCGGCGAGGCGGGTGAATATATCGACCGCTACTTCAAACGCTTCCCCGGCATCCGCGCCTATATGGATGCGACGAAGGAATCCGCTCACGCCAATGGCTATGTCGAAACGATCTTCGGCCGCCGCGTCCATGTGCCGGCGATCAATTCCAAGAATCCGGCGGAACGCAGCTTCATGGAACGCGCCGCCATCAACGCGCCCATTCAGGGTTCGGCGGCCGACATCATCCGTCGCGCCATGATCCGCATGCCCGATGCGCTGGTGAAAGCCAAGCTCTCGGCCCGCATGCTTTTGCAGGTGCATGACGAATTGATTTTTGAAGTGCCCGAAAAGGAAGCGGAGAAAGCCTGCGCCCTTGTTTCGCAGGTGATGACCGGCGCGCCCGAACCGGCATTGAAACTCTCCGTGCCGCTCGAAGTCGATGCCCGCGCCGCCAATAATTGGGACGAGGCGCATTGAAGAGAAATCGCTTGGGGGAATGATGATCGCCGGGGGAGAGACGCGAAGCATGAGCGATGCGGAAGAGAGAGGTTTCGGCTGGGAAACCCGGCTTGTTCAGGCCTCGCCCTTCAATATCTTCTGGACCGGCGTCGCCGCCGCCGTCCTCGTCTATGCGAGCTTTCTTCTCTGCGCACTCTGGAACGACGTCGCCGTCATCGTCGAGGGGCGGGAAGGGGAGCCGGCTCTGTCGAGCGACGCCTGGACGGCGCTTTGCATGTCGCTTCTTTGTTTGAGCATTCTCGCCATCGGCGAATATACGCGCCGCGCCAATCTCGACGAAGTCCGCTCCCTCGCGAAACGGGGCATCCCCATCGACATGGAGAGGCTGGCGACCCTTGAGCGCGGATCGACCCGCCGGGCTCATCGCCGTTCCATGGCCATCGGCTTTTTGGGAGCCATTTTCGGCGTCGTCTTCTACACGCTGGTCTATCGCCCGGATGGCCGGCCGGTTGCGCCCCTGAACATGACGCTGACCAATGTCTGGTTTCTCATCCTGACCATCGCGCTCTTCGCGCAAATCTTTCGCAGCCTGTCTTTCCTGCGCGCTAGCACGGCGGCCTTCGTCAGCGACATCGATCGCGGCCTCGAAATCGATCTGCTCGATATCGCCAAGCTCGATGGGCTCGGCCGCATCGCGCTGCGCGGCGCGCTTCCCTGGCTCGTCACCGGCACCATCGTCCTGCTGCTTCTGCTCGGCCAGAAATCGAGCGAATATTTCGTGCCTCTCGTTGTCGGCCTTGCCGCCAGCGCCACCGTCGTTTTCGCTCTGCCGATGCTGCGCGTCCATCGGCTGATCGACGCCGCGAAAAAGACGGAGCTCGCAAAACTTCGCCGCCAGACCGCCGAAACCCGCGCCACATTCGAGCGCGGCGGCCCGGAAAGGGACCGCATCGCGCCGCGTTTTGCGGCCCTTCTGGCCCTTGAGGCGCGCATCGAGGCGGCGCGCGAATGGCCCCTCGATCTTTCGACCATGGTGCGCTTTGCTCTCTACCTCGCCCTGCCGCTCGGCTCCTGGCTCGGCGGCGCGGTCGTCGAGCGGGTCCTCGACATTCTGACGCGCTGACTTATGTGATTAGATGAAGATATCCATTCTCTGGGGAACAGCTCATGAAAAAACCCGCGCCCGGCAAAAAGCCGTCGCCTAAAACCGCCAAGGAAAAAGAAAGCGACGACATCGACGAAGCCTCGCAAGAAAGCTTCCCTGCCAGCGATCCGCCCGCCTGGCCCGACACCCGCGTCGGCAGGCCGAAGCGGGATAAATAACGCGAAAAGCCCGGACGTTTCCGTCCGGGCTTCGTTAGCTAGTACCAGTTGCCTTCGAGCTTGGTGAGATCAACGCTCTTCGGGTCCAGAAGTTTGACGGCTTCGCCATGGCCATGAGGAGCCGACCACGAAAATCCCGATGGTTGATGCCATGTGCTGACCCGGATGACGGCGTCTGCGCCGATGGCGCGGGCGCGATTGGCGAGCATGAGATCGGCTTTATCTGCGCCGCCATACCACTTCGACCCGACATCAACCGTTTCCAGCGCCTCGTACTTTGTTCCGGCGGGAAGTTCGGCTTTCGTAATCCAAACCTTGTTCTTGTGCGCCGCATAGGTATGAGCGGTCTCGATGGGTTTGGTTGTGGTGGTGTTTCTTAAAATCATCGGATTATGCGCCGAGCAGGCGGTTAAGAAGATGAATACCAGTCCAATAAGAATACGTCGTCCAATCACGCTGGGTCCCCCGAGCCATTCTTGATAAGCTGCAGACGGATCATAAGCGTTCGGTCCGAAGGTGCCAACGAAAAGCCCGGACATTTCTGCCCGGGCTTTCTGCTTGCATGTATCGATCAGGCTGCGGATTGTAGCAGATGCGCGCGGCCCGCGCGGGCGAACACTTCGCCCATGCGTTCTGTATAGGCAACGAGATTGGCATGGCCGAGCGCGCTCGTTTGCAGCGGGCTTTCAAAGTCGGGCCCGATGATGCTGACGAGAAGGGCGAAGGCGGTCGCATCCGCCAGCGTCGGGCGTTCGCCGAAAAGAAACGGCTTTTCGCCCAGCACCGCGCTCACCGCTGCAAGATCGGCAGCACCCAGTGCATAGATTTCCTCGCGCGTATGCCGCCCCGTGCCTTGCGCAAAAAGGTTCTGTCGCACCTGCTTGCGCGCCGCGCGCGAAGCGAAAAGCCGAAGCGGCATCGGCATCGCCCCGAAGAAAATCCCGCGAAGCTTCGCCCAGTTGGCAGGCTCGACCCAGCGGCTATAGACCATCACGTAATAGAGCCGCTCCTCGATCATCCGCTGCAGCGCGTGGCTCTGCGCCCGTTCGCGCGGGCTGAGGCTTTCGTCGAGATCGACGCCTTGCTCATCTCTTAGCTTTTTCAGAATGAGCGCCGAATCGCCGACACGCTCGCCTTCGATCTCAACAAAGGGAATTTTTCCCTTCGGCCCTTCCGACGGCCTGCGGGCGTAGCTCGTCTCATAGGCGACGCCGGCAAGCCGCAGCGCGGTTTCGAGTTTGATGCAGAACGGCCCCGGATTGGGCGTGCCTTTCATCAGCGGCGGGAAAATGAACAGACGGATCATGGCGGCCTCCTCTTTGTTTCGTTTTCCATTATGCTGACACGCTCCTGACAGCATGCCGTCAGTAGCCTTCGGGCACAGTGAGCGAATAAAGGAAAGGGAGAAGTCTCATGCGCCGTGCCGACCGCCTTTTCGACATCATCGAGTTTCTCCGGCGCCACAAGCGCGTCGTCACCGCCGCCGAACTCGCCGCCACCCTCGAAGTCTCGATGCGCACCATCTATCGCGACATCGCCGATTTGCAGGCGAGCCGCGTGCCCATCGAAGGCGAAGCGGGCCTCGGTTATATGCTGCGGTCGGGCTACGAGTTGCCGCCGCTGATGTTCACCGAAGATGAGATCGAGGCGCTGGTCTTCGGCGCGCGCATGGTCCGCGCCTGGGGCGATGCGGCCTTCACGCAGGCCGCCGACGCGGCGGTCGATAAAATCCGCGCCGTTTTGCCGGCGCGTCTCAATGAGGTTATCGAAGCCTCGCGCATCTCGGTGGCGAGAGGACGCGGCAAGGGCAAGGAGGAGTTCAACAAGCATCTGACGCCGATCCGCCGCGCCATTCGCGACCGGCGGCGTCTCGCCTTCGACTATGCGGCGCTCTCGGGCGAGTTGACGACGCGCACCGTGCGCCCTCTGGGTCTTGCCTTTTTCGGCCCCTTCTGGATGCTCGCAAGCTGGTGCGAGATGCGGCGCGACTTCCGCACCTTCCGCATCGAGCGCATCGCCCGGCTCGATCCAACGGGCGAGGTCTTCCGCGACGAACCCGGCAAGACGATGGAAGATTTTCTCGCAAGGCCCAGCGAACAGATGGAGTCCGAAAAGAAAAAAGGCCGGTCATAATCGACCGGCCTTCTCTTTTCCGTGCGCCGGAAATTACTCGGCGGCGGCCTTTTTGCCCGGTGCGGCGGCGCGCACATCGGGATCGACCTTGTCGGTGAATTTCTCGAAATTGTCGATGAACATCTTCACCAGCTTCTGCGCCTGCGCGTCATAGGCGGCCTTGTCGGCCCATGTGTCGCGCGGGTTCAGAATGCTCGTATCGACGCCCGGCACGCTCACCGGCACCTGGAAGCCGAAATTCGGGTCCATGCGGAACTCGACATGAGCGAGCGAACCGTCGAGCGCTGCGGCGAGCAGGGCGCGCGTCGCCTTGATCGGCATGCGCTTGCCCGTGCCGTAAGCGCCGCCGGTCCAGCCCGTGTTGACGAGCCAGCAATCGACTTTGTTTTCGGCGATGAGGTCACGCAGCAGATTGCCGTAATCCGTGGGGTGGCGCGACATGAAGGGTCCGCCGAAGCAGGTGGAGAATGTCGCTTCCGGCTCCGTCACGCCCTTTTCGGTGCCGGCGACTTTCGCCGTATAGCCTGAGAGGAAATGATACATGGCCTGGCTCGGCGTGAGCTTGGCGACGGGCGGCAGCACGCCGAAAGCGTCGGCCGTCAGCATGATGACGTTCTTGGGCTGCGGTGCGCGGCCCGTATCGCTGGCGTTCGGAATGAAGGAAAGCGGATAGGCGCCGCGGCTGTTTTCGGCAAGCGCCGCGCTGTCGAGATCGAGCTCGCGCGTCACCGGGTCCATCACGACGTTTTCGAGCACGGTGCCGAAACGCTTGGTGACGGCGTAGATTTCCGGCTCGGCTTCGGCCGAGAGCTTGATCATCTTCGCATAGCAGCCGCCTTCGAAATTGAAGACGCCGTTTTCCGACCAGCCATGTTCATCGTCGCCGATGAGCGTGCGGTCGGCGACAGCCGACAGCGTCGTCTTGCCGGTGCCCGACAGGCCGAAGAAGATCGCCGTGTCGCCCTTGGGCCCGACATTGGCCGAGCAATGCATCGGCATGACGCGCTTGGCGGGCATGTCGTAATTGAGCATCGAGAAGACCGACTTCTTGATCTCGCCGGCATAGGAGGTGTTGGCGATCAGCACGATGCGCTTGGCGAAGTTGCAAGCGACGATGGTCGAGGTGCGCGCACCGTATTTCGCCGGATCGGCGACGAAGCTCGGCAGGTCGATGATGGTGAACTTCGGATCGAAGTCTTTTAGTTCGTCAGCCGTCGGCTCGATCAGCAGGTTCTGGATGAACAGCGAGTGCCAGGCATATTCGGTGTAAATGCGGGTGGGGAGACGGTGGGTCTGGTCGGCGCCGCCGAAGAGATCCTGAATGAAGAGCTCCTTGCCTTCGGCGTGCTTGAGCATATCGGCGTGGAGGAGGTCGAAGGCTTCGCTCGTCATCGACTTGTTGTTGTCCCACCAAACGGTGTTTTCGGTGGTGGCGTCGCGGACGATGAATTTGTCTTTGGCGGAGCGGCCGGTATGGACGCCGGTCTTGACGACGAAGGGGCCGTTCGCGGCCACATGGCCTTCGCCCCGGCGGACGGCTTCTTCATAAAGCTCGGCGGGACGCAGGTTCCAATAAGCGGCGGCAAGATTCTTGAGGCCGCTTTTTTCCACGCCGTTTTTGCTGATGATAGGCCCGCTCTGTTTCACGCCGTCTCTCCTATAGATCTGTGCTCGAAGCGCGTTCCCGACTCCCCGTCGGAAGCATAGCGGGGAAAATTTCCCATCATCGGGGCCAGATTGTGGCCGCCGGTCGCCATGGCGTTTCTTATGACTGAATTCTTCCCGTCTCGGGCCCGTCCCGTTGCGGGGTCTGGGGCCGATCCTACCTTAAGCCCCGCCCAGCCGGGAGGGGCTCTTTAACGGCGGCACATTAGTTGCGAGCCGTTATGAGCGCAACGGCGCGATGGGCCAAGGGTTCCGGGGAGGGCGCTTCGCCGCACCCTCCTCTTTGGGACGGGTCGCTCTCAGCCCGCCGCCGCGACGTCAAGCCCCGGATCGTCGAGATTTTGCATGAGCGCACGGTAAAATCCGATGGCTTCGCCCAGCGATTTGAGCCTGACCCGCTCATTTGTGTTGTGGAAGCCCGCCAATTCCTCCGCCGTTACCCGCAGTGGAATGAAGCGGAAGACATTCCCGGTCAGCGGCAGGTAATGGCGGGAATCCGTGCCCGCGACGGTGAGGTTCGGGGCAATCAGCGCATCGGGGAAACTTTTGGCGATGGTCGCGGTCAGCAGCCCATAGGCGGCTCCCTTGATGTTCGACACGGCGGAGGCTTCCCGCGCACCCGGCAGGGTGGCGATGCTGACCTCTTTGTCGTCGATGGCCGTGGTCACATGCTCGGTGACGCTCGCCACCGTGTCGCGCGGATGAACGCGGAAATTGATGACGCCCTCGGCTTCCGGCGGCAGCACGTTTTCCTTGACGCCCGCCTTCAGCATCGTCGGCGCGATGGTTGTGTGCAGTTGCGCGCCGCTGCGCGGATCTTCGTTCATCAGATGAACCACCAGCGGCTCGAAAAGCCAGAGATTGGCGAAGACCATCTTCCGCCCGAACGACGAAGCGGGCGCGAAGGCTTCGAGCATCGCCCGTGTCGGCCCGTCAATCCCGCTGGTGAACGGTGCATCGCCTGTGCGCTTGATCGCGCGCATCAGCCGGCCCACGGCGGTCTCGTCCTGCGCGGGCGGCATCGACGAGTGCCCGCCCGCCGCATGGGCGGTCAGTTCAAGCGACATATAGCCTTTTTCGGCAATGCCGATCAGCGCCACTGGCGTTGCAATGCCACTCACCGCGCCCTCCGCCACCATGCCGCCTTCATCGCTGACGAAAGCGAGTTTGACGCCGCGCGAGGCGAGCAACTCGGAAATTTTCTTGTCGCCGTCGAGGCCGCTGATTTCCTCGTCATGGCCGAAGGCGAACATGATCGTGCGCTTTGGCTTGAAGCCCTGCGCGGCCAGACTGTCGGCGGCTTCGAGAATGGAAATCAGCGAGCCCTTGCAGTCGATGGCGCCGCGTCCCCAGACGGAACCGTCGGCGATCGCGCCGGAAAAGGGCGGATGTTTCCAGTCCTTCTCCGTGCCGGGCACCACCGGCACCACATCCATATGCGACATCAAAAGCACCGGCGCGAGCTTCGGGTCGCTGCCTTCCCAGGTAAAAAGAAGACTATAGCCATTGACGATTTCGCGGTTCGCCGCCGTGCTGAAAGCAGGGTAGGTCGCGGCGATGAAATCGCGGAATTGCACAAGGGCCGCCGCCGAGGCCTGCGCCTTCTCGTCCTTGAGCCCGCGCTGGTAGGAGATCGTCTGAAACTGGATTGCCTCGCCCAGATGCGCGGCGGCGCGCGCCGTTTCCTCCGCCGAGGCAGGCGCGGTTTCGCTCGCGCCGCCCGGCGCAAGCGGCGGCGCGAGCATCAGCGTCCGCCCGATTACCACGGCGGCAAGCACGGCAAGAATGCCGCCGATTGCCGCCAATATCCCCGTGCCCGTTTTCCTCATCCCGGCCTCTTAACGTTTATGGTGTCTGCATTATGGTCACGAACCATAGCGCAGTCAGCGCCAAGTGCTTATAATGTCGCCACATTTTAGGCCAAAAGCGACCCTAAGCCTGTCCGCAACGCGGCAATATGGCAGGAGCATGCGAATGCTTGAGGGATTGCAGATGGACGAGGCTGGGAAAGACACTCTTCAAAAGGGTCGGGGGCAGATGCCAACCATCGCGCTGGTTGACGACGATCGAAATATTCTGACATCGGTGAGCATGGCGCTCGAGGCCGAGGGCTATCACGTCCAGACCTATACGGATGGCGCGGCGGCTCTCGCTGGATTGGCCGCCAACCCGCCGGACGTTGCCGTCTTCGACATCAAGATGCCGCGCATGGACGGCATGGAGCTGCTGCGCCGCCTGCGCCAGAAATCCGATCTGCCGGTGATCTTCCTCACCTCGAAAGACGATGAGATCGACGAGCTCTTCGGCCTGAAGATGGGCGCCGACGACTACATCACCAAGCCCTTCTCGCAGCGTCTTCTCGTCGAGCGCGTGAAGGCCGTGCTTCGCCGCGTCGCGCCGAAAGTCGAAGGCGCTGTCGCCGAAGGTGCGGAGAAAGTCGTGCTGGAGCGCGGGGCCCTTGTCCTCGATCCCGAACGCCATTCCTGCACCTGGAATGCCAAGCCGGTCGTCCTCACCGTCACCGAATTTCTGATCCTGCAGGCGCTCGCCCAGCGTCCCGGCTATGTCAAAAGCCGCGACAGCCTGATGGACGCGGCCTATGACGATCAGGTTTATGTGGATGATCGCACCATCGACAGCCACATCAAGCGCCTGCGCAAGAAGTTCAAGGAAGTCGACGACGATTTCGACGCCATCGAAACCCTCTATGGCGTCGGCTACCGTTATCGCGAGGCCTAGCCGCGCATGGCGAGCGTGATGGAACATGAGGCGCCTGACGCTCCGTCTACGGAGCGTCAGGTCCCCCATGCTCCCCGGCGGCGCGTCCCGGCCGGCAAGGAACGCCTTTTGAAGGAGCGCATGACGGATCACGTGCCGGAAAGCGTCCATGTCCGCTTCGCGCAGGCGCGCCGCAGCGTCGAAGCGCTGATCGCCCGCCTTTTTGCCGCCTTCCGCAGCTTTCTTCTCCGTGGCCGCTTTTCCAGCCTGACGCGCCGCATCGTCGTCTTCAACGTCGTCGGCCTCTGCGTGCTGGTGAGCGGCGTGCTTTACCTGAACCAGTTCCGCGAAGGCCTGATCGATGCGCGCCGCCAGAGCCTGCTCACGCAAGCTGAAATCATCGCCGGAGCCATCGCCGAAAGCGCCACCTCGGCGCAGGAAGCCCAACTCATCGATCCGCTGGAGCGCAAGCGCGGCAAGCCGCTCGACATTCGTCCTCTGCGCCCGCTGCTCGGCGATGCGCGCGGCGACATGGATGACGATGCCGACGACCACGAACTGCCGATCATTCCCGAAAACGCCGCGCCGATCTTGCGCCGCCTTGTTTTGCCGACGCTGACGCGCGCCCGGCTTTACGACAAGGACGGTTGGCTCATTCTCGATTCGCGCCAGCTCACCGCCTCCAGCCAGATCGTCGCCTTCGAATTGCCGCCGCCTGCGGGCGCGGAACAGCGTGGGCCGCTCGGACGTCTCGCCGACAGCGTGCTGAAAATCCTTCCCGGCCGCGATCTCGAACGCTACCGCGAAGCGGGTAGCCAGAACGGCTCGATCTATAGCGAAGTCACCCGCGCTCTGACCGGTCTCCCGTCCAGCATGGAACGCGTCAATGATCGCGGCGAGCTGATCGTTTCCGTCGCCGTGCCCATCCAGCGTTATCGCGCCGTCCTCGGCACGTTGATGCTCTCGACGCGCGGCGGCGACATCGACGCCATCGTCCGCGCCGAACGTCTCGCCATCGTGCAGGTCTTCCTCGTCGCGCTCGGCGTCACGATCCTTCTCTCCGTCGTTCTCGCCGGCACCATCGCCGAACCCGTGCGCCGTCTTGCCGAATCCGCCGAAATCGTCCGTCGTGGCAAAACCCGCCGCGCCCAGATCCCGGACTTCACCGCCCGGCGCGACGAGATCGGCGAACTCTCCGGCGCGCTCGGCGACATGACCAACGCGCTCTACAGCCGCATGGACGCCATCGAGAGTTTCGCCGCCGACGTCTCGCATGAGTTGAAAAACCCGCTGACCTCTCTGCGCAGCGCCATCGAAACCTTTGCGATGGCGAAAGACGAGAAGTCGAAAACGCGGTTGATGGAAATTATTCAGGACGACGTCAAACGCATCGACCGCCTGATCAGCGACATTTCCAATGCGTCGCGTCTCGACGCCGAGCTGTCGCGCGAGGAAATGGAAGACGTCAATGTGGCGACGCTTCTTGAAACCGTCTGCGATCTCTTCACCCAGACGGGCATCACCGGCTCGGCCACCGTCAAGCTCGAGATCGAGCCCGGCATGCTGGGCCGCGACGGCATGGTGGTCAAAGGCTTCGACATGCGTCTGGGCCAGGTCATGCGCAACCTGATCGACAACGCGATCTCGTTCAGCCCGCCCGAGGGCACGGTGCAGGTCGCGGCGCGCCGCGAGCCGGGCCGCATCATCATCACGGTCGAAGACGAAGGCCCCGGCATTTCGCCTGACAATTTCGAGCGCATTTTCGACCGCTTCCATACCGACCGCCCGGACAGTTTCGGCGAGCATTCGGGGTTGGGTCTCGCCATCTCCAGGCAGATCGTCGAAGCCCATCGCGGCACCATCCGCGCCGAAAACCGCGACGCCTATGGCACGGTGCTGGGCGCCCGCTTCATTGTCGAACTCCCGGCCCCGGCCAATACATGACGCCGGTCTTCATATGACATCGGTCTTCGTCCACGGCGCCTGCGTTGAAATCGATGGGCGGGGCCTCTTGCTGCGCGGGCCATCGGGATCGGGCAAGTCCGACCTCGCTTTCCGCCTCATTCGGGGCTTCGGGGCCCGCCTCGTTGCCGACGATCAGGTGGGGCTGACAAGCGAAGCGGGACGGCTCTATGCCTCGGCGCCCAAAGCCCTTTCCGGCCTTCTGGAGCTTCGCGGCCTCGGACTTGTCACAATTGCGCCGCGCGCCCGCACGGCGCTCTCCATCGTCATCGATCTCGTCCCCCGCGACGACGTGCCGCGCCTTCCCGACCCCAAGGTCGCGGCGCTTTGCGGCATCGAGCTGCCGCTCCTGTTGCTGCATGCGTTTGACCTGACGACGCCGGACAAGGTACGTCTCGCCCTCGATTTGATCCCCGCAAAGGGCTTTCCCGGCGACGACGGACGTCTCGGAGATCTGGCCTGAAAAGCCGCCCCATGCGCTTGTGTTTCAAGCGCCTTTGGAGGCACGATACGGCGCTTCCCGCGGGGGCGTGGAACGGCGGTCTTGTCGCTTGAGCGACAGGGCGGCCAAGAGGGCAGTGGATGATCGGATTAGTACTCGTTACCCATGGCGCATTGGCCAGCCAGTTCGTCGCCGCCATGGAACATGTCGTCGGCGCGCAAGCCCAGGTCGCCGCGATCTGCATCGGCCCCGATGACGATATGGAACAGCGCCGCAAGGACATCCTGGCCGCTGTGGCAAGTGTCGATCTCGGCGACGGCGTCATCCTGCTCACCGACATGTTCGGCGGCACGCCGTCCAATCTCGCCATTTCGGTCATGGACAAGGCCAAGGTCGAAGTGATCGCGGGCGTCAACCTGCCCATGCTCATCAAGCTCGCCAGCGTCCGCGACAATGTCGGCTTGAGCAAGGCCGTCGATCTCGCGCAAGAGTCGGGCCGCAAATACATCTCGATCGCCAGCCGCGTTCTCGCCGGCGACGGAGCCTGACCTCTATGGCTCAAAGCCGTCTTCTGAACATCGTCAATACGCGCGGCCTGCATGCGCGCGCCTCGGCCAAATTCGTTCAGTGCGCGGAGAAATTCGAAGCCGACATCAAAGTGTCGAAAGACGGCAACTCCGTTTCGGCCACGTCGATCATGGGCCTGATGATGCTCGCCGCCGGTCCCGGCTGCTGCATCCTGATCGAAGCGACGGGCGCTGAAGCCGACGCCGCCCTCGACGCGCTTGAAGCCCTCGTCACCGACGGCTTCGGCGAACGCGATTAATTTTCATTCCATTTGTTATGCGCTTGTCATTCCGTGACGGCACGGCGACGATTGTAGAAAAATCGCGCGCCCGGTCGCGCATGACGATCTCGGGATGGTCGAATGAGGATCGGCTTTGCATGCTTGGGGAGGGTATGCGCCTGATGTGGAAGAAACTCGATCTGAAATTTTTGGTCTGGAGTGGGTTGGCCGCATCCGCGCTTTCTCTTTTTGCGCCCTCATCGGCGGTCGCCGCGAGTTTCGACTGCGTCAAGGCGAAGACCGGCATCGAAAGAGCCATCTGCGCTGACGCTGATGTCAGCCGCCAAGACGGGTTGCTGCAAGAGACTTATCAAAAACTCCTGAAAGAAAGCGCGAATCCGGACAAACTTAAAACGGAACAGCGCGACTGGATCAAGGAGCGGGATCGCTGCGGCGGCAAAGAGCCGGACAAAACGATTTGTTTGAGCCTTGCTTACTACGCACGACGTGGGCGGCTTGAGACAGACTTATTTTTGAACGGTCGGGGTGTGGATAAAAGCACAACGAAGGATGAAAATCTTCCTGATATGTGGCTTATGCGGACGATAAATTCTGTATTCACTTATCATGGCCGCATTGCCATATTTTTCCTCCGAAAAGATATTCAAAAGCAATTGGGAATGGAGGGGAAGATTGATGATTATTTCTATGTCGATCTTTTGCCCTCCGAGGGTGGCAAAAAAAGCCCTTATTTACACAAACATTTACTGAGGGGGTTTTTTAGCGGTCAATCGACGTTGGTGCTTACGCTCCCTCATCAGGATGGCGCCTATAAGAAAGACGGAATTGTGCTGGACAGCGCAAACGCACTTCCACCGCTCCCAATCAACAGAGACATTTACGGAACAACTATTCTGTTAACAGATAATTCTTTTCTGCA
>DASYEM010000072.1:0-12778 GCA_036499025.1 Parvibaculum sp.
GTACCGGACGCGCATGGCGTATTTTTCACAGCAGCTGGTCAACGCCATCACGCTGGGTGCCATCTATGGGCTGATCGCCGTCGGCTACACGATGGTCTACGGCATCATCGGCATGATCAATTTCGCCCATGGCGACATCTATATGATCGGCGCTTTCATTTCGCTGGTCGGCTTCATGCTGCTGGCGACCTTCGGCATCACCAGCGTGCCGTTGGCTTGCTTCCTCGTCCTCGTCTTTGCAATGTTCTTTACCGCCGTCTATGGCTGGACGATTGAGCGCGTCGCCTATCGCCCGCTGCGCCGCGCGCCGCGTCTGGCGCCGCTGATCTCCGCCATCGGCGTTTCCATCGTCTTGCAAAATTTCGTGCAGCTCTCGCAAGGCGCGCGCGTCAAGCCGCTGCAACCGATGGTGCAGGGTTCGTTCAAGCTTTTCACCGATGGCGACTTCCAGGTCACGATCTCTTATCTCCAGATCATGATCATCGCGCTCACCGTCGCGCTGATGGCTGGCTTCACCTTCATCATCCGCTATACGAGCCTCGGGCGCGCGCAACGCGCCGCCGCGCAGGACATGACCATGGCCTCGCTGCTCGGCATCAATGTCGACCGCACGATTTCAGCGACCTTCGTCATCGGCGCGATGCTCGCCGCCGTCGCGGGGCTGATGGTGACGCTCTATTACGGCGTCATCGATTTCTATATCGGCTTCATCGTCGGCATAAAGGCCTTCACCGCGGCGGTGCTGGGCGGCATCGGCTCGTTGCCGGGCGCGATGCTCGGCGGCATGCTGATCGGCCTCATCGAAGCTTTCTGGTCGGGCTATTTCAGCATCGAATATAAAGACGTCGCGGCCTTCTCCATTCTCGTCTTTGTCTTGATCTTCCGCCCGACCGGCCTTCTGGGGCGTCCCGAGATCGAGAAGGTCTGAGCGATGACCGCCGCCGCCTATCGCCCTAACCTGCCTGAGCTGCTGCGCGATTCCGCTGCCGCCGCCATTGTCGCCGCGCTGCTCGCTTTTCCGCTGCTGGGGTTCAAACTCAACGCCTCGGCTCAGGGCCTCGCCCTCGACGTCCGCCTCATCTGGGTTCTTTACGCCGCCGCCGCCGTCTTTGCAGGGCGGCTGTTTTTTTCCCTGAGCGGCCAATATTTCGGTCCGAAGATTGCGGCGCGCTTTGTACCGCGCGTGAAATCAAAGCCCGCCGTTCCCGGCGCGACGCGGCTTTATGTCGGTCTCGGCATGATGACGCTGGCGCTCGTCCTGCCGTGGCTGCCTTTCTCCGACCGCAATCTCATCGACCGGGCGACGCTCATTCTCATTTATGTGATGCTCGGCTGGGGTCTCAACATCGTCGTCGGTCTCGCCGGTCTTCTCGATCTCGGCTATGTCGCCTTCTATGCGGTCGGCGCTTATTCCTATGCGCTTCTGTCGTCTTATTTCGGGCTGTCCTTCTGGATATGCCTGCCGCTGGCGGGGCTTCTTGCCGGCGCTTTTGGCATCGCGCTCGGCTTTCCGGTGCTGCGCCTGCGCGGCGACTATCTTGCCATCGTCACGCTCGGTTTCGGCGAGATCGTGCGTGAGATCATCATCAATTGGGGGGCGGTGACGAACGGTCCCAACGGGCTTGGGGGCATCGCGCGACCGAGTTTCTTCGGCCTGCCGATGGTGCCTCCCGGCAGCGGGAGCAGCACAACCTTCGCCGAATTTTTCGGCATTGGTTTCTCGCCTTATCAGCGCATCATTTTTCTCTACTACCTGATCCTCGCTCTGGCGCTGGCCACCAATCTCTTCACGCTGCGCATCCGCCGTCTGCCCATCGGGCGCGCGTGGGAAGCCTTGCGCGAAGACGAGATCGCTTGTCGCAGCCTTGGCCTCAATCCGACGATGATCAAACTCTCCGCTTTCGCCATCGGCGCTTCCTTTGCCGGTTTCGCAGGCTCCTTCTTTGCCACGCGGCAGGGTTTCATCAGTCCTGAAAGTTTCACCTTCATCGAGAGCGCGATCATTCTCGCCATCGTCGTTCTCGGCGGCATGGGAAGCCAGATCGGCATTGTGCTCGCCGCGCTCATTCTTGTCGGCCTGCCGGAATGGTTCCGCGAACTCGCCGAATTCCGCATGGTCGCTTTCGGCGCCGCGATGGTTCTCATCATGGTCTGGCGTCCGCAAGGGCTTCTCTCGCATCGCGAGCCGACGCTGCGCCTCGGACCGCCGAAGGAGACAAGCGCGTGACGCAGCCGCTTCTCTCCGTCGAGCATCTCACCATCCGCTTCGGCGGCCTCGTCGCCATCGACGATCTGTCGTTTTCGGCGCGCGCGGGCGAGATCACCGCGCTGATCGGTCCGAACGGCGCGGGCAAGACCACTGTTTTCAATTGCATCACCGGCTTCTACAAGCCCGATGTCGGTCGCATTTCCTTCAACCGCGACGACGGCCAGGATTTTCTGCTGGAGCGCATGGACGGGTTCCGCATCGCGCGGGCCGGTGTGGTGCGCACATTCCAGAACATCCGGCTTTTTCCCGGCATGAGCGTCGCCGAAAATCTGATGGTTGCGCAGCATGTGGCGCTGATGCGCTCGTCGCTTTATTCGGTCGCGGGCTTTCTGCGTCTGCCGCGCTATCTCAATGCGGAACGCGAAGCGCAGGATCGCGCGCGCTACTGGCTCGACAAGATCGGTCTATCCCGCGATGCCGACACGTTTGCCGGAAGCCTGCCCTATGGATCGCAGCGCCGTCTCGAAATCGCCCGCGCCATGTGCGCCGCGCCCCGGCTTCTCTGCCTCGACGAGCCCGCCGCCGGCCTCAATCCGAACGAAAGCCTGGCGCTCAACGATCTGCTGCTCGCCATCCGCGACGAACACAGGATCAGCATTCTGCTGATCGAGCACGACATGAGCGTCGTCATGCAGATTTCAGATCGCATCAACGTGCTCGAACAAGGCCGGCTCATCGCCGACGGCACGCCCGCCGAAATCCGCGCGAACCCGGAAGTCATCCGCGCCTATCTCGGGGTCGAGGATGCGGAAGACGCCGAAGCCGTCATCGGGGGGCAAGCCTGATGCTGAAAATCCGGGGCTTGCGTTCAGGCTATGGCCGCATCGAAGTGCTGCACGAGATCGAACTCGATGTGCCGGAAGGCGAAATCGTTTCGTTGATCGGCGCGAACGGCGCGGGCAAGACGACGCTGCTGATGACGATCTGCGGAAGCCCGCGCGCCTCGGCGGGCGAGATTCTTTTCGATGGCCGCGACATTTCGCAGAAACAGACCTTCGAGATCGCGCGGGCCGGCATCGCCCATTCGCCGGAAGGCCGCCGCATTTTTCCGCGCATGAGCGTCATGGAAAATCTGCAAATGGGCGCCATCGTCGCCGACCCCAAACATTTCAATGCCGACCTCGAACGCGTGTTGACGCTCTTTCCGCGCCTCAAGGAGCGCCTCGCGCAAAGCGGCGGAACGCTGTCGGGCGGCGAGCAGCAGATGCTCGCCATCGCACGCGCCATGATGAGCCGTCCGCGTCTTCTGCTTCTCGATGAGCCCTCGCTCGGCCTTGCGCCGCTGGTGACGAAGCAACTTTTTGAAAATATCGCCGAGATCAACCGCGCCGAGAAGACGACGATCCTGCTCGTCGAGCAAAACGCCTTTCAGGCGCTGAAACTTGCCGCCCGTGCGCATATCATGGTCAATGGCCGCATCGAACTTTCGGGCTCGGGCGTGGAACTCCTGAACGATCCCGCCGTCCGCGCCGCCTATCTTGAAGGCGTGCGTCCGCAAACGGAGATCGGGCCGGAGGTACATGGATGAGCGACTATGTTCTGATCTTCGGCACCTCGCCGCTCGTCTCGCTCGGCATCACGCTGATCCTCGGCGGTGGCTGCGCCGTCATGACGGGCAGGGCGCTGGCGCTCAACTGGCGGCCCGACTGGCAGCTCATCGCTTATGGGCTGCTGCTCGCCGTCGCCGACCGCTTTCTCGTCTTCGCGCTTTTCCAGGGCGCGCTTTTCTCGGTTTCGGGTTACCTCGCCGACGCGCTCATCCTCATGCTGATCGCGGTTTTCGCCTTTCAGGCGACGCGCGCGCGCCAGATGGTCCGGCAATATCCCTGGGCTTACAGCAAGGCAGGGCCTTTCAGCTGGCGCGAGCGCCCGCAGACGCCATAGCGGCCGGATAAGCGGTTCCGTTTTGGCCGGTTTTGCGGTTATGCTGCGCACGGAAATTTTTGGGGGATATCCATGAAACGCCTGGCTCTCGTCGCTCTCGCCGCCACCCTGTCGCTCGGGCTTTTTGCCTGCGGCAAGGACAAGAACACCACCGTCATCGGCGTCGCCGGTCCCATCTCGGGCAGCGAAGCCGTGTTCGGCGAGCAGTTCGTGCATGGAGCCAAGAAGGCGGTTGCCGACATCAACGCCAAGGGCGGCGTTCTCGGCAAGCAGCTTGAACTCGTTATTGGCGACGACGCCTGCGACCCCAAGCAGGCGGTCAGCGTCGCCAACGACATGGCGTCCAAAGGGGCGGTCATGGTCGCCGGGCATTATTGCTCGGGCTCGTCGATCCCCGCTTCCGATGTTTATGCGGAATCGAACATCATCCAGATCACGCCCGCCTCCACCAATCCTGAATTTACCGAGCGCGGGCTGAAGAACGTCTTCCGTGTCTGCGGTCGCGACGATGCGCAAGGCCCGACGGCGGCGAAATATGTCGCGGCCCATTTTGCAGGCAAGCGCATTGCGGTCGTCGACGATAAGTCGACCTATGGCCAGGGTCTTGCGAACGAGTTCGCCAAGGCGCTCAACGCGGCTGGCACCGAGGAAGTGCTGCATGAATCGATCACCGCAGGCGAAAAAGATTACAGCCCGCTGATTTCCAAGCTGAAACAAGCCAAGGCCGAGGTCCTCTATTTCGGCGGCTACAAGACCGAAGGCGGCCTCATCGTCCGCCAGATGCGCGAGCAGGGGCTTTCGACCATCCTCATTGGCGGCGATGCGCTCGTCACCGACGAGTTCTGGTCGATCACGGGTGCGGCGGGCGAAGGCACGCTGATGACGTTCGGTCCCGATCCGCGCCTCGACCCGGCCAATGCCAAGCTTGTCGAGGAATTCCGCGCCGAGAAATATGAACCCGAGGCCTATACGCTCTACACCTATGCCGCGATCCAGGCCTGGGCGCAGGCGGCTGAAAAGGCCGGCACGACCGATGCCGCCAAGGTTCAGGACGCGCTGAAGGCCAATCACTTCGACACGGTGCTGGGCAAGGTCGGCTTCGACGCCAAGGGCGACATGGATGCGCCGGGCTATGTCTTCTACGCGTGGAAAGACGGCAAATACGCTTACGCCAAGTAAGGTAACGGGAGGCACCGATGCCGAAGAGCGCCGCGGATTTCATGGTGGGCCGCAATGATCTGCGCCAACACAAGCTCGTCACCGGCCCGGCGCCCGAGATCGAGCCGGGCGAGGTTCTGCTGAAGGTCGACAAGTTCGCCTTCACCTCCAACAACGTCACCTATGCCGCTTTCGGCGACGCGATGAAATACTGGGATTTCTTTCCCGCGCCGGAAGGTTTCGGCAAGGTGCCTGTCTGGGGCTTTGCCGATGTCGTCGCCTCGAAGCAGGATGAGATCGCGGTGGGCGAGCGCGTCTTTGGCTATTTCCCCATGTCGACGCATCTCGTGGTGCGCCCGGCGCATGTGAAGCCCGCGGGCTTTGTCGATGCGTCCCCGCATCGCGCCGAACTGGCGCTCGTCTACAATCAATATAATCGCGTCGCGGGCGATCCGGGTTATGTCGCCGCTTACGAAGACCAGCAGGCGCTGCTGCGTCCCCTCTATATGACGGCTTTCTTCATCGACGATCTTCTTGCCGACAATGATTTCTTCGGCGCGAAAGCCGTGATCCTTTCCAGTGCGTCCAGCAAGACGGCGCTCGGCGTCGCTTATCTTCTGTCGCAGAACCGCGACATCGAAGTGATCGGCCTGACCTCGCCGGGCAATATTCCTTTCGTCGAAAGCACCGGCTATTACGACCGCATCGTCGCCTATGACGACATCGCCTCGCTGCCGTCGGACCTGCCCGTCGTCTTTGTCGATATGGCGGGCAATGCGAAAGTCATCGAGGATTTGCACACTCATTTCCGCGACGCGATGACCTATTCTTGCGTCGTCGGCGGCACGCATTGGGAAGCGCGGGGCGTCGGCAAGACTTTGCCCGGCCCCAAGCCCGTCTTCTTTTTCGCGCCGACGCAGATCGCCAAGCGCACGAAGGACTGGGGTCCCGGCGGCATCGAAAAGCGTTTCGCCGAAAGCTGGAAAGCCTTTCTCGGCTCTGTGGCCAAATGGATGCGCGTCGTCAAAGGCAGTGGCGCGAAAAGCGTCGAGGGCGTTTATCTCGACATGCTCGACGGCAAGGTGAAGCCCGACGAGGGGCACATCCTTTCACTCTGAGTTTTAGCGCAATAGCGCCAACAGGCTTCCCGCCAGCAAGATCTGTCCCACGTAATACGTGACCCAGATGATCGGCCCGCGAAACGGTACCGGACGCCGGAACTTATCGACGGCGATCACCGCATCCGAAAACACAAACAGCAATGCGCCGAGCCCGGCAAGCGGCGCGGGAAGCGTCAACGCGGCCAGCGCCATCAGCGCGATGACGCCCATATAGACGCCGACGGGCAACGTGTATTTGCCGAGTTTCGGCGCCAGCCAACCGAACGTGCCGACGGCCATCGCGAACAGCACGGCGATGCCCGCCATCTGCATGCTTTCGGGTTGTCGGACATGCGGCAGCATCACCGCCATATAAAAGAAGTGCCCGATCAAAAAGGCGATCAGCCCGCGCTGGAAATTCTTCGGATCGTCCTTCAGCGCAAGAAAATAGTCGCCCGCGCTGCCAAGCGCGAGGGCGATGGCAAGACAGACAAGCGCCGCAACCGGCGCGCCTTCATGTCCGAGGTTCAGCAAGGGCAGAGGCGCGAGCGCGGCCACCGAAATCGTTTTCAACGCGGTGCGCTGGGTTGAAGTCTTTGTGTGGACTATGGCGAGGTAGCCGAGCGACGCGATGAGCGACAGCGCCGCCAGCGCCCATCTCAACCCATCCATCCCGTCGCCATATGTCAGCGCTGCATCGAACATTCCGACCCCCCTATATCCCCTCGAGCCTATCTTACCTTCCACCCTCCCCTTGAGGGAGGGTCAAATGGCGCCTCGCCATTTGGGGAGGGGATGCAGCAGACAATTCAGCGACGGCGGCGTTTGGAGTGATAGGCAATGCCGCTCCCCAAACCGCTTGCAGCGGTTTGACCCTCCCTCAAGGGGAGGGTGGACGGAGGGAAAGCCACGCCCCTGCCGCCGCGCCCGCCGCGCGCCCGGTCGCAAAGCAGGCGTTCAGCAGATAGCCGCCCGTCGGCGCTTCCCAGCTGAGCATCTCGCCTGCACAAAAGACACCCGGAAGGCCACGCAGCATGAAGCCTTCATCCAGCGCCTCGAAGGCGATGCCGCCCGCGCTTGAAATCGCTTCCTCGATGGGCCGTGTGGCGTTGAGCCGCAAAGGCACCGCTTTGATCCCCGCCGCCAGCGTGCCCGCGTCGTTGAACGCATCGGCGGGCAATCCTTCGCGCAGCAGCGCCGCCTTCACGCCATCGAGCCCCGTGACTTTGCGCAAATGGTTTGCCATCGACATCTTGCCGCGCGGCCTTGCGAGATCGCTCGTCAGCCGTTCGACGCTTCTATCCGGCGCAAGATCGAGCATCAGCACCGCTTCGCCATCGCGCTCTATCGCATCGCGCAAGGCGGCGGAATGCGCATAGATTGCGCTGCCCTCGACGCCATGTTCGGACACCACGAATTCGCCGCGATGCGTCTCGCCGTTAAATGTCAGCGTCACCGATTTCACCGGCGCGCCCGGAAAACGCTCCTTCACGAACGGCGTCCAGGCAACATCAAAGCCGCAATTGGCCGGACGCAACGTATCGATCGCCACGCCGCGCGCGGCGAGCCATGCCGTCCAGGCTCCATCCGAGCCGAGCTTCGGCCAGCTTGCGCCGCCCAGCGCCAGCACCGTCGCGTCGCCCGCGAATGTCTCCACGCCGTCCGGCGTCTCGAAGGCGAGCGCGCCGTCATCCGTCCAGCCGGTCCAGCGATGGCGCACATGGATCGTCAGGCCCGCCGCCCGGAGCCGCTTCAGCCAAGTCCGCAGCAAGGGCGCGGCCTTGAAGTCCACCGGGAAAATCCGTCCCGACGATCCGGTGAAAGTCTCGATGCCGAGGCCCTTTGCCCATTCGGTCACATCGCCGGGCGTGAAAGCCCTGAGCGCCGCTTCAAGATGAGGGGTCGCAGCGCCGAAGCGCGTCAAAAATCCCTCGAAATCTTCCGAATGGGTGAGGTTGAGGCCGCTTTTTCCGGCCATCAGGAATTTGCGGCCAAGCGAAGGCATGGCGTCGAAGAGATGGACCTCGACACTCGCCGCCAACAGCGCTTCGGCGGCCATCAGCCCCGCCGGTCCGCCGCCCACAATCGCCGCTCTCTTTGCCGAATTCGCCAAGCTCTCTCCAATGGGGGCTGGTGCGCTGCCCGCTCTGCGGTAACTTAAGCCCAACAGAAACTCGAAAATCAAAGAATCCCAGGGAGCACATGACTATCACTCATTTGCTGATCGCCAACAGAGGCGAAATCGCCATCCGCATCGCGCGCGCCGCCGCCGAGCTCGGATTGAAGACCACTTCCGTCTTTTCGGAAGACGACGCGCTGTCGCTGCACACGCGCGCGACCGACGACGCACACGCGCTGAAGGGGCATGGCGCGGCGGCCTATCTCGACATCGCCCAGATCGTTGCCGCTGCGCGCGAAGCGAAATGCGACGCCGTGCATCCGGGTTATGGGTTCCTCAGCGAGAACGCCGATTTCGCCCGTGCCTGCAAGGCGGCGGGGATCACCTTTGTCGGCCCCAATATCGAGGCGCTGGAAATGTTCGGCGACAAGATCAAGGCAAAGACGCTGGCCATGAGCATCGGCGTGCCACTTCTGCCCGGCACGACGGGGCCGACGAGCCTCGAAGATGCGCGGACGTTCTTCAAGGCGAACGGCGCGATGATGATAAAAGCCGTCGCGGGCGGCGGCGGGCGCGGCATGCGCCCGGTGCGCGAAGCGGGCGAGATCGACGAAGCCTATGCGCGCTGCCGCTCGGAAGCGCAATCCGCTTTCGGCAGCGGCGACGTCTATGTCGAAAAACTGATCGAAAAGGCGCGCCACATCGAGGTGCAGATCGTCGGCGATGCATCGGGCGAGATTTCGCATCTGCATGAGCGCGAATGTTCGGCCCAGCGTCGCAACCAGAAGGTCGTCGAACTCGCGCCGAGCCCGTCGCTGTCGTCCGCACTCCGTGAGGCGCTGACCTCGGCAGCGGTCAAGCTCGCCAAGGCGGCGGGTTACGACAATCTCGGCACGTTCGAGTTTCTGGTCGATGCCGCGGACATGGAAACCTTCGCCTTCATCGAGGCCAATCCGCGCCTTCAGGTCGAGCATACGGTGAGCGAAGAAATCACCGGCGTCGATCTCGTCCAGACGCAACTTCGCATCGCGGGTGGCGCGACATTGAAAAAGCTCGGCCTGACGCAAGCCGAAATTCCCGCACCCCGCGGTTACGCCATCCAGCTCCGCATCAACATGGAGACGATGGACGCCGAGGGTAACGCCAAGCCCGCCGGCGGCGTCCTCTCCACATTCGAGCCACCGTCCGGCCCCGGCATCCGCGTCGATACATTCGGCTATGCCGGTTATCGCACCAGCCCGAGCTTCGACTCATTGCTCGCCAAGCTCATCATCCATTCGCGCTCATCGGATTATGCCGACGCCGTGCGCCGCGCGGCTCGCGCTCTCAGCGAGTTCCGCATCGAAGGCGTGGCCACCAACATTCCTTTCTTGCGCAATCTCCTCGGGCAAAAGGCTTTCGTCGCAAACGACATCACCACGCGCTATATCGAAGCCCATGCCGCCGAGCTTGCCGCCGCGCCGAAAGACGAGGCGCAGCGTTTCTTTGCAAGCGCCTCGGGCGGCGGCGTTGCAGCCCAGACCGCGCATGTGAAAGGGCCTGAGAACAGCCTCCCCGTCGGCGCGCCGATGCAAGGCAAGGTCGTCAATATCGAGGTCGGCGAAGGCGACACGGTGCATCGCGGGCAGCAGATCGCGGTGCTTGAAGCAATGAAGATGGAGCATCTCGTCAAGGCCGATCAGAGCGGCATCGTCCGTCTCGTCGCCGCCCAGCCCGGCGAAGTTCTCTTTGAGGGCCAGCCGATCATTTTCATCGAGCCGAAGAATGTCGGCGCGCAGGAAGCCGCCGCCGAGGAAAAGCTCGATCTCGACCGCATCCGTCCCGATCTCGCGGAGGTGCGCGCGCGCATCGACATGGGCCTCGATGCCGGCCGTCCCGATGCGGTCGCCCGCCGCCGCAAGACCAATCAGCGCACGGCGCGCGAGAACATCGCCGATCTTTGCGACGACAACAGCTTCATCGAATATGGCGCGATGCAGCTTGCGGCCCAGCGCCGCCGCCGTCCGATGGACGAGCTGATGAAGATGAGCCCGGCCGACGGCATGATCGCCGGTTTCGGTTCGATCAACGGCGCGCAATTCGACGAGGAAAAATCCCGCGCGCTGGTTCTCGCCTACGACTATACCGTCTTTGCGGGCACGCAGGGCGCGATGAACCACAAGAAAAAAGACCGCATGTTCAAGCTTGCGGAACAGTGGAAGACGCCCATCGTCTTTTTCACCGAAGGCGGCGGCGGCCGTCCGGGCGATACGGATTCGCTGGGTGTCGCCGGTCTCGACACGCCGAGCTTCCTCGCTTACGCGCAAATGTCCGGCCTCGTGCCGCGCATCGGCATTAATTCGGGCCGCTGCTTTGCGGGCAACGCGGCGCTGCTCGGATCGTCCGACGTCATCATTGCGACGAAGAATTCCAATATCGGCATGGGCGGTCCGGCGATGATCGAAGGCGGCGGCCTCGGCGTCTTCACGCCCGACGAGGTTGGCCCCGTCAGCGTGCAGGTGCCCAACGGCGTCATCGACGTGTTGGTCGAGGATGAAGCCGAAGCGGTCGCGGCAGCCAAGAAATATCTCGCTTATTTTCAAGGCTCGACGCTCGACTGGGAATGCGCCGACCAGCGATTGCTGCGTCACGCGATCCCTGAAAACCGGCTCCGCATCTATGACATCCGCGCGGTCATCGAGGCGCTTTGCGACACGGGCTCGGTGCTGGAGCTGCGTCGCGATTTCGCGCATGGCATGGTCACGGCGCTGGTGCGCATCGAAGGCCGTCCGATGGGCCTCATCGCCAACAATCCGACGCATCTTGCAGGTGCGATCGACGGCGACGGCGCGGACAAGGCGTCCCGCTTCATGCAGCTTTGCGACGCCTTCGGATTGCCGATCCTCTCGCTCTGCGACACGCCGGGTTTCATGGTCGGGCCCGAGCATGAAAAGACCGCGCTGGTCCGCCGCGTCAGCCGCATGTTCGTCACGGCGGGCACGATGACGGTGCCGATGTTCACGGTCGTGCTGCGCAAGGGCTACGGTCTGGGCGCGCAAGGCATGGCGGGCGGCAGTTTTCACGCGCCCTTTTTCATCATCTCATGGCCGACCGGCGAATTCGGCGGCATGGGTCTCGAAGGCGCGGTGCGTCTCGGCTATCGCAAGGAAATGGAAGCGCTGAAGGACCCCGCCGAACAGAAAGCTTTCTTCGACGAAAAAGTCGCCCGCTCCTATGAACACGGCAAGGCGATCAACATGGCGGCATTCCTCGAAATCGACGAAGTTATCGACCCCTTCGACACCCGCCGCTGGATCGCGCGGGGGCTTGCCTCCCTGCCGAAATTGCAGCCCGCCGAGGGCAGGCGTCGGACGTTTGTGGATACGTGGTAACATTCGTCCAGAGGTTGTCACCCCGGGCTTGTCCCGGGGTCCAGGAGTCGCAAATGCTGATCGAGCCGCCCCTGGACCCCGGCATAAAGCCGGGGTGACATGACATTTTCTCGAGTCCGCAAAGGCCGCCACCCATCCCATGTCCAAGTCCGATCCTCGCCATCTCAGCGTCCGCGCCGTCATCGTTTTCTATCGCGAGTTCGAGCGCGCGACGCGGGACGCCGATATCAGCATCGGCCAATACCGCACCCTGCTTTATCTGAAGGGCGGGGCGAAGCGCGCGGGCGAGATCGCGGCGGCGGGCGCGGTGAAAAAGCCGACCATTTCGGCGATGCTTTCCAACCTGCGCGAGAAGGGCTGGATCGTCGACGAGGCCGATCCGGCGGATGGCCGCGCCGTCTCCGTCGCGCTCACCGAAACCGGCCGGGCGCGCATCGACGCGCTGGAGGAAACGCTGGCCGACCGCATGTCCGCGATCATTCCCGCCGAAGAGCTTGCCGATCTCATCGCGGCGCTTTCGGCCGCCTATCTCAGCCTGCGGGGCACGCAGGACGAGCGGCGCAAGGACATAGAGAGCCAGTTTCTGGGTTAGGGAAATCCTCGCACTGTCCGTCATTGCGAGGCCAAAGGCCGTGGCAATCCAGTCCTTGCGGCTCTGGATTGCTTCGCTGGCGCTCGCAATGACGGGAATAGTCGCCTTGACACCCGCCTTTTCCCGTCCATATAGTTAGATCAAGCTAACTAATAACGGGAGGACGCCATGGCTCATCGCTACGATCTCGTCATCCGGGGCGGCACGCTTGCCGACGGCACCGGTTCTCCTCTCCGCGAGGCGGACATCGCCATTGAAGGCGGCAAGATCGCCGCCGTCGGTTCC
>DASYEM010000073.1:0-44704 GCA_036499025.1 Parvibaculum sp.
CTAAAGATTCCCATGATGAAAGTAAGCCACCAAAACGAGAGTCTTCACAATATCAATTTAATCAGCCCCCGGAAAGTTTAAGCGCCGCCTCAATGAGCGCCTTCGCTTCGGGCGTATTCCATTCCGCCGGACCGACAATGCGCCCAAGCTCTTTGCCCTCAGGCGAGATCAGCACCGTCGTCGGCAACCCATAACCCTTCATGCGGAAATTCGCCCCCGAGGTCGGGTCGTTGTAAAGCCCGAGATGATCGGCCTTCACTTCTTTCAGGAAAGCCCGCGCCAGCTCCAGCCCGTCCTTGTCGACGCTGAGCGGCAGAACCTGAAACCGCTCGCTGCCCATCGCTCCTTGCAGCCCGTTGAGCGACGGCATCTCTTCCCGGCAGGGCACGCACCAGGTCGCCCAGAGGTTCAGCAGGACGAGCTTGCCCCGGAAATCCGACAGATGGACGGTCTTGCCCGTCCCGTCGTGGAATTCAAGCTCCGGCGCGGCCAAAGGCTCCGCCGCCGGCTGGAAATTGGCCACCGCCCCGGTCGCATAGGCCTTGAGCGGCGAGGCGCTCTGTCTGGCGCCCCCGTTTCCGTTGATTTGTGGCCCGGCGATCAAGTATACCGCCGCAACGATGACGAGCCCTATTGCCGTCAAAATCGCGATAAGCTTTGGCTGAAACTGAAACATCGGGTGTCCGTGACGCGTCCCCGGAACAACCCGGAGAGCCTGTGATGAGCAACAAAATGTGGGGCGGCCGCTTCGGCGAAGGCCCCGACCGCATCATGGAGGAAATCAACGCCTCCATCGGCTTCGATCAGCGTTTCTTCGCCCAGGACATCCGGGGCTCGAAGGCGCATTGCGCCATGTTGGCCGAAACCGGAATTATCTCAAGAGCCGATGCGGACCAGATTGTCGCGGGCCTCGATGCCGTTCTGGCCGAAATCGAAGCCGGGCGCTTCACCTTCAAGCGCGAGCTCGAAGACATTCACATGAATGTCGAGGCGCGGCTCGCGGACCTCATCGGCGCGGCGGCGGGACGGCTCCACACAGGCCGTTCGCGCAACGATCAGGTGGCGCTCGATTTCAAGCTCTACATCCGCGACACCATCGACCATCTGGACGAACAGCTTGCCGCCTTCCAGATGGCCCTGATCGCCCGCGCCGAAGAACATGCCGCGACGATCATGCCGGGCTTCACCCATTTGCAGACGGCCCAGCCCGTCACCTTCGGCCATCATTGCCTCGCTTATGTCGAAATGGCGGCGCGCGACCGTGGCCGCTTGGCCGATGCGCGAAAGCGCCTGAATGAAAGTCCGCTCGGCGCCGCCGCGCTTGCGGGCACGTCCTTTCCGATCGACCGCGAACGCACCGCGAAGGAACTGGGCTTCGATCGCCCGACGCGCAACTCGCTCGACAGCGTCTCGGATCGCGACTTCGTGCTCGAAACCCTGAGCGCGGCGGCGATTGCCGCGACGCATCTCTCGCGCCTTGCCGAGGAAATCGTCATCTGGTCGACGCCGGGCTTCAGCTTCATCCGCCTGACCGACAGTTTTTCGACCGGCTCCTCGATCATGCCGCAAAAGCGCAACCCCGACGCCGCCGAACTGGTGCGCGCCAAATCCGGCCGCGTCATCGGCGGGCTGACGACGCTTCTGATCGTGATGAAGGGTCTGCCGCTCGCCTATTCCAAGGATATGCAGGAAGACAAGGAAGCCGCCTTCGACGCGCTCGATGCGCTCTCCCTCTCGCTCGCCGCCATGACCGGCATGGTTTCGACCCTGACGGTCAACGAAGCCTCCATGCGCGCCGCCGCCTCGCGCGGTTTCGCCACCGCGACAGATCTCGCCGACTGGCTGGTCAGGACGCTCGGGCTCCCTTTCCGCCAGGCCCATCACGTGACCGGCGCGCTGGTCGCCAAAGCCGAGAAAAAAGGCGTCGATCTCGACGGGCTGAGCCTTGCCGAAATGCGCGAAGCCGAACCCGGCATCACCGATGAGGTGTATAAGGTTCTGGGCGTCGATAATTCGGTCGCGAGCCGCACGAGCTTCGGCGGCACCGCGCCCGGCAATGTGCGCGCCGCCGCCGCCTGGTGGCGCAAGGAACTCGGGCGCAACGCGACATAGGCGTTGCTTGGGACAATGGGCAGGAGAGACGGCATGAACAAGCGATTGACGATGGCGATCACCGCTTTCGCGGTCATTCTCGCGCTCGGCGCCTGCGGGCGCAAAGGCCCGCTCGAACCGCCGCCCGGCGTCAGCCCCGACATGGCTTCGGCCAAGGTGCCGGGCTGCGCGCCCGCCTCGCCCGCCTCGCCCGCATCGGCGGCAGGGCAACGGCCCATCGACGCCACGCCGCCTTCCGGGTCCGAAACGGGCAATCCGAACCGCATGCCCGACATGGCGAACCAGCCTTGCTAGTGTCCCGCCTCGCCTTCTGAAAGCCGACGGATAGATGAATCATTTTGAGTATCGCGGCGGCATTCTTCACGCCGAGGATGTCGCGATCCCCGACATTGCGGCGCGCGTCGGCACGCCCTTTTATTGTTACTCGTCGGCGACGCTGACCCGGCATGCCCGTGTCTTCATGGACGCCTTCAAGGGCCAGCCCGCGCGCCTTTGCTATTCGGTGAAGGCCAATTCAAATCTCGCCGTCATCGCGACGCTTGCGCGCGAGGGCGCGGGCGCCGATGTCGTCTCCGAAGGCGAATTGCGCCGCGCGCTGGCCGTCGGCATTCCGCCCGAAAAAATCGTCTTCTCCGGCGTCGGCAAGACGGCGGCTGAAATGAGCTACGCTCTCGAAGTGGGCATCGACCAGTTCAACGTCGAATCCGAACCCGAGCTCGAGCTTTTATCGCAGCTCGCCGCCGCGCGCGGCCTCGTCGCCAAAATCGCCATCCGCGTCAACCCCGACGTCGATGCAAAGACCCACGAAAAAATCGCCACCGGCAAGGCCGAAAACAAATTCGGCATTTCCTGGAAGCGCGCGCCCGCCGTCTACGCCCGCGCCGCGAAACTTCCCGGCATCGCCGCCACCGGCATCGACGTTCACATCGGTAGCCAGCTCACATCGCTCGATCCTTTCGAAGCCGCCTTCCGCCGCGTCGCAGGCATGGTCGAGGAGTTGCGCGCGCAAGGCCACAAGATCGCCCAGATCGACCTCGGCGGCGGGCTCGGCATTCCCTATCGCGGCGACAACGATATTCCTCCGCACCCGGATGAATATGCGGCGATGGTGAAGCGCACCGTCGGCCATCTCGGCTGTGGCCTCACCTTCGAACCCGGACGCCTCATCGTCGGCAATGCGGGCATCCTCGTCTCGCGCGTCATCTATGAAAAGGAAGGCGACGACCGCAAGTTCCTGATCCTCGACGCGGCGATGAACGATCTGATCCGCCCGACGCTCTACGACGCCTTCCACGAAATTCGCGCCGTCAGCGAACCGGCAAGCGCCGACACCGTCACCTACGACGTCGTCGGTCCGGTCTGCGAGACGGGCGACTTCCTCGCCAAGGGCCGCGCCATGCCGCGCCTGAAGGCGGGCGATCTCGTCGCCGTCATGTCGGCGGGCGCTTATGGCGCGGTGCAGGCCTCGACCTACAATACGAGACCGCTTATCCCCGAGGTGCTGGTCAGGGATGGGGATTACGCTCTTATCCGCGCACGCCCCGATTATGACGAAATCCTGAAGCAGGATAAGATTCCGGTCTGGCTAGAGCCGGAAGAAATCCCCACGCGCTGACAGACCCATCAGGGCAGGTTTGCGCTGACAGGTTGAATGGCAACTGACGTGAGCGGCTCCTCCGACAACGACGACGACGGGTTCGGCAACTTCGACAAGAACCGGCAACAGGCAACAAAGCCCGTCCGCCGCCTGCCGAGGCGCATCGAACGCCGCATCGCCCTCGCCCGCATCCTGCTGGTCTGGGAGACCCTCTGGCCGGGCCTCTGGCCGGCCGCAGCGCTCGTCGGCCTCTTCGTCGCCCTCGCCCTCTTCGGCCTCTTCACAGGCCTCCCCATGGGCCTCCATTGGGCTCTGCTGGCCGCCTTCGCCGTCATCCTCGCCATCGCCCTCTGGCGCGGCCTCAGAAGCTTCCGCTGGCCGGACCGGAACGCCGCCCTTCGTCATCTCGAACAGGCCTCGGGCCTCACTCATCAGCCGCTCGGCGCCTATGAGGACGTCCCCGCCGAAGGCACCGGCGACCGCGTTCTCTGGCACGCTCATCAGCGCTGGGTCGGCGAGCGCCTGAAGAAGCTGAAGCTCGGCTTTGCCGCGCCGGGCCTCGCCGCCCGCGATCCCTATGGCCTCCGCGCCATCATCGTCCTGCTGCTGGTGATCGGCGTCGTCGGCACCGGCCCCGGCCGCATCGCCCGCATCGCCGGCGCGCTGCTCCCCGGCGTCGGTTCGTCCAGAACCTTCACCATCGAAGCCTGGATTACCCCGCCCGCCTATACCGGCGGCGATCCGATCTATCTCGACCATCGCGACCAGAGCGGCGCCATCCCCCTTGTCGAAGATGCCGGGGAGACGACGCTCAAGGTTCCCGTCGGCAGCGTCCTTTCGCTCCGCGTTCACGGATTGCGCACGCCGCCCGCTCTCGAAACCGGCAATGACGATCGCGGCCGCCCCGAACCGCTGAAGGATCTCGGCCAAGAGAACTACACGCTCGATACGCCGATCCGCAGCTCCGCCGAATTCGCGCTGACGCAAGGCGGGCGGCTGATGCGCGGCTGGAAGATCGAAATCATTCCCGACGCCGCGCCGACCATCATTTTTACAAAACCCTTGCAGCGCACCGCTTCGGGCACCCTGCGCTTTGCCTACAAGGTCAGCGACGATTACGGCGTCACCACCGCCGAAGCGCGCGTCGCGCTGGCCCAGTCCCCTCAAGCCGCCTCACCCGACATCCGCGCCGCCGCCGCCCAGCACGCAAGGGCCGCGCCGCGCGTGACGCCGCCTGCCATTCCGCTGCCCTTGCAGACCTTTCACCCCAAGGAGGCGACCGGCGAAACCTATGTCGATCTGATGCCGCATCCCTGGGCGGGTCTGCCGGTCACGATCACGCTGGTGGCGAAAGACGACGCAGGCCATGAAGGTATGAGCCAACCTCTCTCCGTCATGCTGCCCGCCCGCGCTTTCAAAAAGCCTCTGGCCGCCGCCGTTATCGAACAGCGCCGCGCGCTGGCCTTCGATCCGGCCTCGACGTCGATAGTCGCCCGCGTCCTTGACGATCTGACGATCGACGGCGCGCGCTATATCGAAGACAAAACCGTCTATCTCGCGCTCCGCGCTGCCTATTGGCGCCTTCTCGTCGCCCGCCGCGACAGCGACCTCACCGGCATTTTCGATCTCCTCTGGTCGGTCGCGCTACGTATCGAGGACGGCGATCTTTCGCTCGCCGAAAACGATGTCCGCCGCGCCCGCGATGCGCTCTCGCAAGCGCTTGCCAAAGGCGCGGGCAATGACGAGATCGCGCAGCTGATGGAAGAGATGAAACAGGCCTTCCAGCGCTACATGGACGCTCTGGTCGCGAAAAACGGTCAGATGCCCGACAAGACGATGATGGAGAAATTCGCGCCGCGGGACGGCCAGACCATCGACCGCGATCAACTCGAAAAAATGATGGCGCAAATCGCCGAGCTTGCGCGCACGGGCGCGCGCGAACAGGCCAAGGCCATGCTGGAACGCCTGCAACAGATCATGGAAAACATGCAGGTGCCGCAGCAAAACGCCGGCATGACCGAGGGCGAACAGGCGATGGCGGGCGCCGTCGACCGCATGGGCAAGCTCATCGAAAAGCAGCGTCAACTCATGGACGAAACCTTCCGCAAGGGCGCTGACGGCGAGACGGCGAAGCCCGGCGGCGGCGAAAAAAACGGAATGTCGGCGCTGAAGCACGCGCAGGAAAATCTGCGCGGCGAACTCGACGCAACGATCCGCGACCTCGAAAAAGCCGAGGTCAAAATTCCCGGCGAACTCGGCAAGGCCGACCAGCATATGAAAGACGCCGAAACGCGTCTCGACGATGGCCGCGCCGACCGCGCCAGCACCGCGCAAGGCCAGGCCATCGACAGGCTGCGCGCGGGCGCGCAAGGCCTGGCCGATAAACTGATGCAGAGCATGGCGGGACGTCAGGGCAGATCGAGCGGCAATAGCGGACGTTCCGGCACCGACCCGCTTGGCCGGGGTTCGCAGGACGGCACCATGCAATCGGAAGACGGCAACGAAGTGCCGACCAAATCCGACATGCAGACGGCCCGCCAGATCATCGAGGAATTGCGCCGCCGCGCGGGCGAACTCGGCCGCCCGAAAATCGAACTCGATTATCTCGACAGATTGCTCGAAAGATTCTGATCAGCGTGGCGGCATGGGCGCTTCGAGCACCGCATCGATGCGCGCCAGAAGCTCCGCGAGCGTAAAGGGCTTCAGCAGAATATCCCGGATGATCGCTTCAAGCCCGTAAGCCCGTTCGCGCTGATCGGAATAGCCGGTCATCAGCACGATCGGCAGGCCCGGCGCGTCGCGCGCCGCCGAGAGCGCCAGCGAAATCCCGTCCATCACGGGCATCAGAATATCGGTGAGCAGCAATTCATGCGGCTCGCCCCGGGCGCGGGCGCGGGCCAGCGCCGCCAGCGCATCGCTGCCATCGACGACGGCCTCGACTTCATGGCCGGCGCCTTTCAGCGCCCGGGTGATGAAATCGCGCACGCTCGGCTCGTCTTCAGCGATGAGGATGCGCGCCATGATCTATCCTTCTATGACGCCGACGAAAGGCAGCTGCCGATAGGCATGCGCCACATCCATACCATAACCGATAACGAATTTGTCAGGACACTGAAAACCTGTGAAATCGGCCTTCACCGGCACGGCGAGCTTGCCCGGCTTGTCGAGCAGCAGGCAGGTCTTCACCGAACGCGCCCGCCTTGCCGCCATCAGGTCCTTGGCGAAGGCAAGCGTCCGGCCGGATTCGAGAATATCGTCGACGATCAGCACGTCGCGATCCGCGATATCGACTTCCGTATCGCGCACGATCTTCACCTCGCCGAGCGACAGCGTGCCGCGCCCATAGCTCGACAAACCGATGAAATCCATATCCGGTTCCGCGCCCGCATCATGCAACGCGCGCAACAGATCGGCAGCGAAAATGAAACTGCTCTTCAGCACCGGAATGACGAGCATTTCGCGCCCCATATCGGCGACGATCTCGTCCGCAAGCTCGCGCACGCGGCGGCCAAGCGCCTCCGCATCGAAGAGAACGGAGATGCGCGCGCCGGGGGCGAGGGTGCTCATGGTCCTGACCGTCAGTGAGGCGCGTCTGGCGCGGCGGCAGGCGCATCATTCGTGGATTTCGGCGTTTCGGGCTCATCGCCCTTCTGCACGAACCGCACCTCAAGATCGCGCGCTTCGACCGGCGGGCTCGACAGCCGCGTCGTGAACGACGCCGATTGCTTGGGCTGAAGCTCTTTCTCCGGCAGAGCGAAAGTCCAATGATAGAGCTCCTGCTGCTTGGCGTCGCGCAAGCCGACGCGCAGGCGCGGCAATGTCTTCGCTTCGTCGCTGACATTGACGACAACGCCCTTGATCGCCAGCACCGGCAAACCGTTTTCGGTTTGCCGTTCATAAAAGATGTTGCGGAACTCAAGCCCCAGAAGATTGATCGGCGCGCCCGCCGCTTCATAAAGCTTTGCCGTCGATGGCCAAAAGGAGGCGATCTGCTTGCGGAACTGGACGACGCCGTAAACCGAACCTGCGACAAACAGGATCAGCACGATCCAGCCGATGGCGCCGAGTACGCGACCGCGCCGCATCGAGGCAACATCGTTGAGATAGGTGCGAAGCTTTCCGCCCGTGCCCGCTTGCAGGCCGGAGACATCAGCGGGAACCGCGCGCGTCCCGGCCGGAGCCGTTTCGACTTCAGGCTCTTCAACGGGCTCGGGCTCTTTTACCGGTTCCGACTTGAAGAGCGGTTTCTGCGGCGGCACGAACTCGGCAACCGGCTCGGGCGCAACTTCTTCTGCATCGGCAGCTTCCGCCGCCGCGCTTGCCGCCACAGGCTCTTCCTCGTTGCCCGGACGTGGCAGATCGGTCGGCGGCGCCTGATGCCACGTATGGCCGCATTTGGCGCAGCGGACCTTCCGCCCGGCAGGCGCGAAGGACGCAGCATCCACCGGATAGCGCGCGGAACAGGACGGGCAGGTAATGATCATCCAGACTAAAGCCGAGGTGAGGGGTGGCGCAGGCAAAGCCGCTCGCCGGAATAACATCCGGGAGGCGGTTTCCATAAGCCTATTGAAACGCGGCCCATGGTTAAAGCCCGGTTAAGCAACATATCGCGCGACATGTTTTCCAGACCCGTCCCCCGTATTGGCTTCCATGATACCTTGCCCTGCATGATTCGTTTCGAGAATGTAGGCATGCGTTACGGCATGGGGCCCGAAGTCCTGCGCGATGTGAGCTTTCACCTCGCGCCGGGATCGCTCCATTTTCTGACCGGCCCTTCCGGCGCGGGCAAGACCTCCCTGCTGAAGCTGATGTTCATGGCGTCCCGCCCCTCGCGCGGCCTCATCACCATGTTCGGCCGCGACATCGCCACCTTGCCGAGGGCCGAGCTTCCCGACCTCCGCCGTCGCGTCGGCGTGGTGTTTCAGGAGTTCCGCCTTCTCGATCATCTGACCACCTATGAGAACGTCGCGCTGCCGCTCAAGATTCAAGGCCGCGCCGAGGCAAGCTACCGCGCCGATGTGAAGGAACTGCTCGCCTGGGTCGGCCTTGGCGAGCGCATGCAGGCCAAACCGCCAACCCTGTCCGGCGGCGAAAAACAGCGCGCCGCCATCGCCCGCGCCGTCGTCGCCCAACCGGACCTGTTGCTGGCTGACGAACCGACCGGCAATGTCGACCCTGAAATGGGCAAACGGCTCCTCCGCCTCTTCATGGAGCTGAACCGGCTCGGCACCTCGATCCTGATCGCCACGCACGATCACGCATTGGTCGAGGAAGCCCGAGCGCCGGAAATGGTGCTGAAAAACGGAAGGCTGACCATCCGTGGCTGAAACCTCCGTGCCTCAGCACCCCGAGAGCGAAACGGCGTCTGAACAGCAAGGCTTCGGCGCGGCGCTGAAGCGCCTGTTGGTCGAGACCCGCAGCGTCATGCCGGCGGCGGGCGCGACCGGCCTGTCGCTCGTTCTCGTCATCGCCGCCATGTGCTTTCTGGCGAGCCTCGCCCTCGGCGCGGCGCTCTCGGTCTCTCATGTCACTTCCGACTGGACGCGCGAGCTTTCCGGCGCGCTCACCGTCGAGATCAAGCCCTCGCCGAAAATGACACCCGACCTCCAGACGCAATCGATCATGGACCTGCTCCATTCGACGAAAGGCATCCTCTCGGCCCGCCTGTTGAGCACCGCTGACACGACCGCCCTGCTCGAGCCTTGGCTCGGCAAGGGTAATGTGACGGAAGACCTGCCGCTGCCTCGCCTCATCGACGTGCGCATCGATCCCGCCTCGCCGCCCGACTTCGATTCGCTGGCGCAAAACGCCGCCGACGGCGTGCCCGGCGCGGTGATCGACACGCATCGCCAATGGCAGTCACAACTGATGCGCGCCGCCCGATCCGCCGAATGGCTCGCTTATGCGGTGCTCGCCGTCGTCGCCGCGACCACCATCGCCATCGTCACCTTCGCGACGCGGGCCGGCCTCTCGGCCAACCGCGAAGTCGTCGAGGTGTTGCACCTGACCGGCGCTCGCGACCGTTTCATCGCCGCCGAAGTGCAGCGCCATTTTCTGCATCTCGGCTTGCGCGGCGGTCTCATCGGCCTCGCGCTCTCCATTGTCACCTTCCTCGCCCTCGGCACGCAGAGCAGCGTCACCAGCATGTTCCTCGTGCCGATTTCGGGTCTGCGGCTTGAATATTATCCGGCGCTGGTCGGCGTGCCGCTGGCCGCCGCCCTCGTCGCGGTCGTCACCGCCCGCGTGACGGTCCTGCGAACGCTTCACCGGTTGCTTTAAAAAACCGGCAAGCCGTTAAATCGCCTGATTTCCGCCCTATGCGTCATCATCCTTCCTTATGGTAAAGTCCCGCACAGGCGGGCACTTCCGGCAAACTTCGAACGCGAGCAAGCATGGCGGCTGGGGACACGGCTCTGGACAGGATGAAGCAAGGCATTGCGCGCGTGCTGACCGGCCTCGTCGTCGCGGCCATCGCGTTCTATGTCGCGGGCTTCGTCATCTTCGCCGCCAAGCTCGACCGGCGTCCGCCGGAAGACGTGCCGGTCGCCGATGCCATCGTCGCGCTGACCGGTGGCGAAGGTCGCATCGCCGAAGCGGTGAAGCTCCTCGATGATGGCAAGGGCGCGCGCCTCCTCATCACCGGCGTCCACCCGGAAGTGAAACTCGCCTCGCTGAAGAAAGCCGTGCGCGCGCCCGCGACGAAATTCGATTGCTGCGTCGATCTCGGCCGTCAGGCGGAAGACACGATCGGCAATGCGAGCGAGACCGCCGCATGGGTGCGCAGCCATCACTATCGCTCGATCATCCTCGTCACCTCGACCTATCACATGCCGCGCGCCGCTCTTGAGCTTGGCCGCGCCATGCCCGGCGTCAGCATCACGCCCTTTCCCGTCGTGCAGGACACGCTGCATCTCGACGGCTGGTGGGACTTTCCCGGCACGACGCGGCTGCTGATTTCCGAATATTCGAAATATCTTTTGACGCTCGCCCACGCCCGCCCGCTGATCCGCGCCGCCTGATCCGCGCGTCTGAAAGGAACAAGGCCTTGCTCCGGCTTCGCTCGATCGCCTTCAACCTGTCCCTCTATATGTCGGCCATCGTCATCGGCCTTGCAGCGACACCGGCGCTTGTCCTGCCGCGCGGCGCGGCCGTCCGGGTGATCCGCAACCTGTCGCGTCTTGTCATCTGGCTTTTGAAAGTGACGGCGGGCACGCGCTATGAAATCCGGGGCGCGATCCCCGACGGCCCGACGCTCATCGCCGCCAAACACCAGTCGATGTGGGACACGATCATCTTCACCGCGCTCCTCGACGACCCGGCAATGGTCCTCAAAGGCGAGCTGCTCTGGATTCCCTATTACGGCTGGTTCTCGAAAAAGGCGAAGATGATCGCCATCGACCGTGGTGCGGGCGCCTCCGCCATCAGGCGTCTCGTCGCGCAGGGCAAGGCGGCCTTGGCCGCTGATCGCCAGATCGTCATATTTCCCGAGGGCTCGCGCATGGCCCCCGGAGCCGCCCCCGACTACAAGCCCGGCGTCGCCGCCCTTTATCGCCAGCTCGGGGTGCCTTGCGTTCCCGTCGCGGTCAATTCAGGCCTCTATTGGCCCCGCCGCCGCTTCCTGCGCCGCCCCGGCACCATCGTGCTCGAATTCCTCGATCCGATCCCGGCAGGCCTCGACCGCCAGACGTTCATGACCGAACTCGAAACCCGCACCGAGACGGCCACCGCGCGGCTGGTGACGGAAGGCGAAATGAAGCTCGCCCACCCCTGACCCTGGGGGTAAATCGCCGCAACGCGCGGTGGATAAAGGGGATAAGAGCAATTACATCGTAAATTCGGCCCGTTGACGGTTCTCTTGTCCTGAACTCTTTGTGGACAAAATGAGAACACGTTTGTGCTAGGCTGAAAGGCCTGAATTCTCGAGTATTGCCCGATGCATCCGATCGCCGAACAGATCTGGGATATGAAATATCGCCTCCACGGCAACGACGGGACGCCCGTCGATCTGACCGTGGCGGACACTTTTGCGCGCGTCGCAAAAGCCCTGGCCGAAGCCGAAGCGCCCGATGCGCGCGCCGCATGGGCTTCGCGCTTTGAAATGGCGATGACCGGCCATCGCTTCCTGCCCGCAGGCCGCATTCTCGCCGGTGCAGGCACAGGCCGCGACGTCACCCTCTTCAACTGTTTCGTCATGGGCGCGATCCCGGACACGATGACCGGCATTTTCGAAAACTTGAAAGAGGCCGCGCTGACCCTGCAGCAGGGCGGCGGCATCGGTTACGACTTCTCGACCCTGCGCCCCAAAGGCGCGCCGGTCATGGGGGTCGGTGCGGACGCGTCGGGCCCTCTCTCCTTCATGGATGTCTGGGACGCCATGTGCCGCACCATCATGTCGGCAGGCTCGCGCCGGGGCGCGATGATGGCCACCATGCGCTGCGATCATCCCGACATCGAAGACTTCATCGACGCCAAACGCGAGCCCGGCCGATTGACGATGTTCAATCTCTCGGTGCTGGTCAGCGATCCCTTCATGGCGGCGGTGAAAGCCGATGCCGACTGGCAGCTCTACTTCGATCATCGCGTCTACAAGACGCTGAAGGCCCGCGCGCTCTGGGACAAGATCATCGCCGCGACCTATGCCTATGCAGAGCCCGGCGTGATCTTCATCGACCGCATCAACAAGCGGAACAATCTCCATTATTGCGAGACGATCCACGCGACGAACCCTTGCGGCGAGCAGCCTTTGCCGCCCTACGGCGCGTGCCTTCTGGGCTCGATCAATCTCGCCGCGCTGGTGAAAGAACCCTTCACCGGTGAGGCGCATATCGACGAGGCCGAACTCGACGATCTCGTCCGCGTCGCGGTGCGCGCGATGGACAATGTGATCGATGTTTCGCGCTTTCCGCTCGAAGCCCAGAAACATGAAGCCCATTCGAAGCGCCGCATTGGCCTCGGCGTCACCGGTCTCGCCGATGCGCTGATCATGTGCCGCACGCGTTATGGCTCCGAGGCTTCGTTGAAGCTCATCCGTCAATGGATGCACATACTTTCGCGCGCCGCCTATCTCGCCTCGGTCAATATCGCCAAGGAAAAAGGCGCTTTCCCGCTTTTCGACCGCGACAGCTATCTCTCCGGCCCGACGATTGCCGCACTCGATGAAGATGTGCGCGAAGCGATTGCCGCTCATGGCATCCGCAACGCTCTCGTCACCTCGATTGCGCCGACCGGCACGATTTCGCTTTTCGCGGGCAACGTTTCTTCCGGCATCGAGCCGGTTTTCGCCTATGCCTATACGCGCAAGGTGCTGATGCCTGACGGCACGCGCCGCGAGGAACGCGTCACCGACTATGCGGTGGCGAAATTCCACGAGATGTTCGGCGAAGCGACAACGCTGCCCGATTATTTCGTCAACGCGCAGGAGCTTGGGCCGTCCGAGCATCTGGCCGTGCAGGCAGCCATGCAGGATTACATCGACAGCTCGATCTCGAAGACGATCAATGTCCCCGAAGACATTTCCTTCGAGGCATTCAAGGACATTTACACGCAAGCCTATGAGCAGGGCCTCAAGGGCTGCACGACCTATCGCCCGAGCGACGTTCGCGGCTCCGTCCTGTCCATCGACGCCGCGCCGAAAACTGAGATGCAACCCGCGCTCGCCCTCGATGCGCCGCAAAAGCAGACGCCTTACGAAAAAAACGGCGTCGTTTACATGTCGAGGCCGCTGGAGCGCGAAACCGTACTGCCGGGTTTCACCTACAAGCTGCAATGGCCTGAGAGCGATCACGCCATGTACATCACCCTCAACGATATCATTCAAGACGCGCGCCGCCGTCCCTTCGAGATTTTCATCAACTCGAAGAACATGGAACACTATGCATGGACGGTCGCATTGACGCGCATGATCTCCGCCGTCTTCCGTCGCGGCGGCGACGTCACCTTCGTTGTCGAGGAATTGAAAGCCGTCTTCGATCCTCGGGGCGGCTCATGGATGAAGGGCCGCTACGTGCCGAGCCTCTTGGCCGCCATCGGCGAAGTGATCGAGCAGCACATGATCGACACGGGCTTCATCACCCGCGAAGACGGTCAGCCGATCACGCAAAGTCTCCGCGCCGTCGTCGGCGAACCGATCGAACCCAATGCGGGCGCGGTCAAACTCAAAGCCTGCCCCCGCTGCGGCGAACGCGCGCTCATCCAGCAGGAAGGCTGCGAAACCTGCACCTCCTGCGGCTTCTCGAAATGCAGTTGAGCGAGAATTTTTCGCTATCGCCGCAACCTATATACATATTCGTCGCATCCTGACCCCAATATTCCCCGGCTCTTGGGGCCTGCGAGAACGCGCTCGGCTTCAAATCCCAAGCCGGTCAACATGTGATCGACTTCGGAAGCGATGGCCGTTTCATATGGATAGCCCCCAAGCCAGTCATGAACGTCGTGATGAAAATCCATGCCGCGGCTGGATTTATAATTCGCGACATAATGGGAAAACCCTCCGCCTCCTCTGATTGTCTGCGCCAGACGAAACGCCGCCACATAGATGCCTTGCAGAAATTTTTGAACGAGCGCAGGCGCTCTTGAGTAGAAGTGCTTTTCCAGTTTCCAGAAGCCGTCTGCAGAGGTCGTGCGATAAAGCGCAATGGCAAGCAATCCACCGGGCGCCACCATGCCGGCGGCCTTGCCGATGGCCTCCCACATGCTGCCCGTGTGATGCAGAACGCCCCATGAATAAACGATGCCGAATTTTCCATGCCGTTCGGGATCGACATCGAAGACACTGATGTTTTCGACCCGCCAGGAGACAGTCAGTTTCTGTCCCGATAGCAAAGCTTTCGTCGTCATCACGCTGTCGGAATCTATATCCATACCGACAATGCGGCTGGCGCCGAGCCGGGCGGCCGCGAGCCCATGAAGACCGGAGCCGCAACCGATATCCAGAAAGGTATTACCTTTGAAATCTTCTTCTGGAATAAGCGCGAGCAGCCCGCGCTTTGCTTCCTCGATCTGCGGCTCATCGATCAGCCTGGCGTAGGAAGCCCAGTTCTTCCCGAATGCAAAATGACTATCGACATTCTTCAGATTATCGGCTGACACGCTTCTCTCCTTTGCACTCGCCGGTGTTACGGTTGAAGCGAGCGCGGACTGATGGTTGTCTGCCAGAACCGTCGGTCGAGGATAAGGCCTTCGCAGAGGTGTTCAAAATGGAATATGCTCGTTTGGAAAATGAGTGAAGTCTGCACCTCCTGCGAATTCTCAAAATGCAACTGAGGGACGAATTGAAACACATCGCCATCGTCGCCGCGCTTCTCGCTCTGCTTGGCGCAAGTCCCGTTTTTGCCGACGAACTCGATTGCGCCAGCACCACTTTCCGCATCATGGGCGCGAACGACAAAGTTTGCGTTTCCGGCTTCGACGATGAAAAAGTCGGCGGCGTCACCTGTTATGTCGCACAAGCCCGCACCGGCGGCGTGAAGGGCATGGTCGGCGTCGCGGAAGACCCTTCGCGTTTCTCGCTCTCCTGCAACCAGACCGGCCCGATCACGGCGGACCTGACAAAGCTGAGAAAGCGCGAAGAAGTTTACTCCGAACGCACCTCGCTCTTTTTCAAGAGCACGCATGTCTATCGCATCGTCGATCCGAAGCGCCACACGTTGGTCTATCTGGCGATCAGCGACAAGATCGTCGATGGCTCCCCCTATAACGCCGTCTCGAGCGTACCCGTCATGCCGTGGAATGGGCATTGATCGAACGATGCGCGGCTTCATCCATCATCTCGATCTGACGGTCAAGGACCCGCGAACCTCTGCGCCATTTTACGACGCCGTGCTGGGTCATATGGGTTATCGCCGCTGGTCGCAGGATGAGAACGGCATCGACTGGGAAAACGCAAGCTCGCGCGACCGGCTTCCGACCATCGGCATCTTCAAGGCGAAGGGTGATGGTGCATCGCGCCGCCACGACCGCTATTCGCCGGGCCTTCATCACGTCGCATGGATGGCCGACAGCCGCGCGGATGTCGATACGCTCCACAAGCTCCTCGTTGACATAAAGGCGACCGTTCTCGTTGCGCCCGCCGACTATCCCGAATATGGCAATGGCTATTACGCGGTGATGTTCGCCGATCCCGACGGTTTGAAACTCGAATACGTTTTCGAGCCGCGCTGATGCCCGGTCTGCACATTTCCAATGCCGAGGCGCGCCGTCTCTTCCTCGACCGCCATGCGCTTTCGACGCGTCCCGATCACGCTTCAACGCATGAAGACTTGCTGGCGCTCATCCGCAAGATCGGCTTCGTCCAGCTCGATAGCGTCAATGCCGTCGAACGCGCGCATCACATGATCCTTTTCTCGCGCAGGCCCGGCTATCGCCGCGAACTGCTGCACGAGCTTCATCACGACCACGCCGCGCTTTTCGAACATTGGACGCATGACGCCTCGCTGGTGCCTATGGAGTTCTATCCGCACTGGCATCATCGTTTCCGTGCCGCTCAAGAACGCCTCAAGCATCCGCGCTGGCAGGAACGTCTCGGCCCCGACGGCGTCAAGGTGATCCGCCGCGTCCGCGCCCATATCCGCAAACACGGCCCGTCGATGGCCCGCGACTTCGACGACAAGGGCGGCGGCGGATGGTGGGGTTGGGGGCCGTCGAAGACCGCTCTCGAATTTCTATGGCGTACCGGCGAACTCGCCGTTCCCCGCCGCGACGGTTTTGAAAAAGTCTACGATCTCGCTGAGCGCGTTATTCCCGTCGAGCCCCGCACCGCCCGCCCGACGCGCAAACAAACCATCGACTGGGCCTGTCGCGCCGCGCTCGAAAGGCTGGGAATAGCGACGCCTCAAGAGCTCGCCGCCTTTTTCGACCTGATCGAAATCGCCGAAGCGAAAGACTGGGCGAAGGCGGCGCTGAAGCGCAAGGATATCCTGGAAGTCGCGGTCTCAAGCGCCGATGGCGGCCTCAAACCCGCGCTCGCGCTCCCTGACATCGAAGCGCAGATGAAAGCGCTGGCGGACCCGCACGAAACCGCACGCTTTCTCTCGCCTTTCGATCCGGTCATCCGCGACCGCAAACGCACGCTCCGCCTCTTCGGCTTCGACTACACGATCGAGATTTTCGTCCCCGAAAAGAAGCGCCGCTTCGGCTATTACGTATTTCCGATCCTCGAAGGCGACCGCTTCGTCGGCCGCGCCGATCTGAAAGCGCACCGCGCCGACAGCCGCCTCGAGGTGAAAGGTCTCTGGCTCGAACCCGGAGTCAAACTCGATAAGCCTCGAAAAGCGGCTATTGAAGACGCGCTGAGCGAACTCAGCCGGTTCACCGGAACGACACGGGTTGACGCAGGCGCTCCTCTACGGCGCGCCAAAGCCGGCTGAGTTCGGCATCCGCAATGCCCGCCTCTTCAAGATGGCGGACCGTACTTTCAAGATAATCCGGGTTCTTGCCCGATTGCCCCTCGCCCGCCGCGATCAATTCCACCTGCCGCTCAAAAGGGAGTGCGCCCGCATACTGTAAATGCTGGCGATCGACCACGAAGCAAAGCGCCTCGACGCGCTCCTTGCTATCGACCAGCTCAATGGCTTTCGTCGTTTCGACATAGACCGATGTCACTTGCTCACGCTCTTGAAGATAGCGCCGCGTCGCCTCGGCCCGCGCGGCCTCGACGCGAAAGGCGGCGCCCCGGCATGAACCGCCCGCATCCAGTCCGAAGACGAGACCGGGCCGTTCGGGCGTACCCCGGTGAACGTGGCTGAAGACGCAGAAACCCCGATGATAGCCGCGCAGCAAAGCGGGGCGGCGCTCCTCAAATTCGAACCCGGGACGCCACATCAGCGACCCGTATCCAAAAACCCATAAATCCTGCATCTTATGCCTCAATGAACGCGGCCACTCTAGCGAGACCATGACCGACACACCACCATCCGCGACGGCGATAAAGCCTCGCCCGCCCTTGCGCATCTTCGTGCCGATGATCGCCGTCGGCATCATTCTCGCGCTCTATTCCGCCTATTGGTATGTGGCCGCCGGAAAACTTCGCAGCGGCGTCGAAAGCTTCGCTGCCCAGCCTCATCCCGGTGACGTCGCGGTCGGCTGGAGCGATCTGTCGATGTCGGGCTATCCTTATCGCATCGCCGTAACGCTCACCGCGCCCGCCGTCACCGCGCCGGAAGCGCCCGAAGACTGGTCGTGGCAAGCCGAAAGCCTCGAAGCCGATTTTCTGCCTTACAATCTGCGGCACCTTGTTTTGAAGGTCGATGGCGAACAAGTGCTGCGCTATCGCGACGTCACCGGGCTTCAGCCACAGCGTCATGTCGTGCGTGCAAAAGCGGGCGGCACCTGGGCGAGCTATGTCGATGTGGAAGGCGCGCCCTTCGGTCGGCTGGCCATCGACATCGACAATCTCACCGCGACGAGAGACGACGACGGCACGTCGCGCAAAGACCGAAAATCGGACGAACGCTTCTCCGCTGGGCGCCTACAGCTCCACGCCCGCCCGTCAGAGGATGCAGCGCCCGGCAAAGCCGCGCCCGTGCTTGCGAGCAACGCCGGTAGCTACGACATCGCTTTGCAAGGCAATGACATGGTACTCGACAGCGCCAATGCGGTGCCCGTGCTCGGACCTGATGTCAGCTTCATCGCCGTCCAGGCCCGGTTGCGCAATGTGCCCAAGAACAAGAGCGCCAGCCTTGTCGAATTGTCGCGCGACTGGCTGCAGCAGGGGGGCACACTCGCCGTCTCCGATCTGATGATCAAATGGGGTCCGCTCGACATGTGGGCGCAGGGTGAAATGACGCTCGACGATCAGGCGCGGCCCAAGGGCAATTTCGATGCCGAGATCACGAATTATGCAGGCCTGCTCGCCGCGCTCGTCAAAGGTCACGTGGTCAGCGAACGCGACGCGAAACTTGCTCTCGTCGGCATGGGCCTTATCGCGCAGCTTCAGGGCACACCGGACGGGCGCCTGCGCGTCCCTATCGTGATGAATGAGGGAAAGCTCTACCTCGGCCCGATCGTCGTCGCAAAACTCGATCCGGTTTACTGATCCTTCGAATCCGATGTGGCATGCGTCGGGTTACGGCCAAAGTTCGGCGCCGGATTGTCCTGCCCGGCATCGATGATCGAGCGGCGAATGGCGCGCGTGCGCGTGAACAATTCAAACAACCCATCGCCGTCGCCCCAGCGGATCGAGCGTTGCAGCGCCGAGAGATCTTCCGAGAAGCGCCCGAGCATTTCCAGAATGGCGTCTTTGTTATTGAGGCAAACGTCGCGCCACATCGTCGGATCGGACGCGGCAAGGCGCGTGAAATCGCGGAAACCGCCTGCCGAATATTTGATGACTTCGGACCGCGTCACCGTTTCCATATCGTCCGCCGTGCCGACGATATTATAGGCGATGAGATGCGGCAGATGGCTGGTGATGGCGAGCACGAGATCATGGTGCTTTGGCTCCATGAAATCGACCTTCGAGCCGCAAGCCTCCCAAAAGGCCGCAAGCTTCGCGACAGCCTCGCGATCCGCGCCGGGGATCGGCGTCAGAATGCACCAGCGATCGTCGAAGAGCTCGGCAAAACCGGCATCGGGGCCAGACTGCTCGGTACCTGCAATCGGATGGCCCGGAATGAAATGCACGCCATCGGGAATGAAAGGGCCGACGTCGCGCACCACGGCGTTTTTTACCGAACCGACATCAGTGACCGTCGCGCCGACTTTCAGCGATTTCTCAATCTCGGCGCCGACCGGGCCGAGCGCGCCGACAGGCACGCAGAGCACGATGAGATCTGCATCTTTCGCCGCCTCTGCGGCACTTGCAACGACCTCGTCGACAAAGCCGATTTCCTTGGCGCGCAGACGTGTCGCTTCGGAATGCGCATAACCGACGACGTTGTCAGCAAGCTTGCCGCGTTTGATCGCATGACCGAGTGAACCGCCGATCAGGCCGAGACCGATGATCGCGACGCGTTTGAAGCGGGGATCGACATCGCTCATTGTTTTGAGCCCATGAGTTTCGCTCCCATGAAATCTGCGAGCGTTTCGACGAGCAGACGATTTGCTTCTTCCGTGCCGATGGTGAGCCGCAGATAGGCAGGCAGACCATAAGAGGCGACCTGACGTAGAATGAGCCCGCGCTTCATCAGAAACTGATCTGCATCTTTCGCGCTGCATCCAGCATCGTCCGGGAAGCGGATCAGCAGAAAATTCGCAACGCTCGGCGCAACGGTAAGACCAAGCTTGCCGATTTCCGCAGTCAGCCAGCCGAGCCACTTCTCGTTATGCGCCCGTGCTTTTTCAGCATGCTCGGTATCGCGGATCGCCGCGATGCCGGCTTCCATCGCTGCGGTCGAGACGTTGAACGGCCCGCGCATGCGGTTGATGACGTCGACCACATGGGCGGGCGCATACATCCAGCCGAGCCGCAACGCCGCAAGCCCGTATATCTTCGAGAAGGTGCGCGTCATCACGACATTCTCGGATGTTGCCACAAGCTCGATGCCGCTTTCATAATCATTGCGCTGCACATATTCGGAATAGGCCGCGTCGACGACAAAGAGAATGTCTGGACGCAGTCCCGCATGCAGACGTTTCAACTCATCGACGGGGAGATAGCTCCCCGTCGGATTGTTCGGATTGGCGAGAAAGACAATCTTCGTCTTCGGCGTCACGGCGGCGAGGATTGCATCGACATCGGCTTTGAGATTTTTCTCTTTCACCGCAACGAGCGTTGCACCTGCAGCGCGCGTCACCACCGGATAGATGAGAAATCCATGTTCGGTCGCAACCGCCTCATCGCCATCGCCGAGATAGGCCTGCGCCAGCAAATGCAGCAGCTCATCGGAACCGGCGCCGCAAACGATCCGGTCGGCATTGAGCCCGTAGCGCTCCCCGATGGCCTCGCGCAAAGCCGTTGCCGATCCTTCGGGATAACGCTCAAGCTCTGCGACCGCCGAGAGATAGGCTTCCTTCGCACGCGGGGAAGGTCCGAGCGGCGTCTCGTTCGACGATAGTTTGAAGACCCGCACGGCGCTGTCGGTGCTGGCGCGGCCAGGAATATAGGGTTCGATATCGAGAACGCCGGGCTGCGCAACGGGACGCTTCGCGCTCATTGCCCGTCTCTCTCGCGCTTGACCGGATTGGCATAGCCGCCAATGACGATCGCAATTTCGGCGGGACCTTCCGACGTCAGTGCCGCAAGACGCGCGTCGTCTTCTGCCACATGCCCATGAACGGCGAACAGATTGTGGCGCGACGCACCGCCATCCTTGGTCAGCACGACACTGACGCGATTGCCTTCAAAACCCACGGCTTTCACCCGCGTCGCAATCGATGCTTCGCTGACCTTGTCGGTGGTGGAAACGACGAGGAGGCTCGTGTCGTCGCCGGTCGGCTCAAAGGCGGCCTGCGTCACCACAAGCGCAATCGGCGCATCGGTTTCAGATGCGATGTCGAGAAAGGGCAACCGCGCCACGACGCGGGCACCGCCCTTGCCGGCAATCGCCAGCGCCGGCCACCAGTCGCCCCCGGCATAATTGCCGGGCTCGGGCAGAATGCCCACCACGGAGCGGTCATGCGCCACCCGTTGCAGAACGCCGCGCGCATTGTCGTGAAGCTCCATCTCGGTCGATGAGCCGTAATAGCTGCGCGCAAGATCCCAGTAAGCGAGTTTCTTCTCGGCACCGAAGACATCGACGCGGAACGGTCCCTGAATGCGCGTCATGGTCGAAATGATTTCGCGGAACAGACGGAAGACGACCTTGAGCGGAAAATGCCCTGTCTGGCGAGCGGCGAGGCGGCGCAGCACCTCCGCCTCGCGGCCTGGACGGAAAGCGATGAAACTTCCCTGTCCTGCCGCGCTGGCGGTCCGCGCCTTGGCTTCGGCCACCTCGACGACGAGCTCGGTCCGCTTCATCAGGAGGTCCTGAATCGCGTCATCGATTGTATCGATCTCGTGCCGGACATCTTTGAGGTCCCGCGCGGGTGTTGGCTTCTTGGTCGCCATGCGTAGCTCTCGTCGCCGGAGGGAACAGCCTGCGAAATGCGAGGCGTGAAAGACGCCGGAGGCTCCCCCGAACCCGGCCCACAGGAGCGGTATTCATAAGGGGCTAACCTGCTAAAATCAAAGAAAACATTGACATTTAGCGGGGTGCATCCCTAGCTATGCTCCCCGCTTTCGAAGGGGCCGAAAGGCCGCTTCGAGGCAGGTGCATCCCACCCGAGTGAACCGGCCAATGAGTGAAAAGCGAGAGCTTGAGGCTGAGCCAGGCGCCGATATTGGCGCCGCGCGCGTCAATGCCGTCAGCGCCGTCGAGGTTTTTGGCCCCGACGCACCGCTGGCGCTCGACAGCGGCGTCAGCCTTTCGCCGTTTACCATCGCTTATGAGACCTACGGCACGCTCAACGCCGACAAGTCGAACGTCGTCCTGGTCTGCCATGCGCTGACGCTCGACCAATATGTCGCAAGCCGTCACCCGATCACCGGCAAGGATGGCGGCTGGTGGTCGCTGATGGTCGGTCCGGGCAAGCCCATCGACACCGATCGGTTCTTCGTCATTTGCCAGAACGTCGTCGGCGGCTGCATGGGCACGACGGGGCCCAAGGATATCGACCCGAAAACCGGCAAGCCCTACGGCCTTTCTTTTCCGGTCATCACCATCGGCGACATGGTGCGCGCGCAGGCGATGTTGCTCGACCGCCTTGGCATCAAGGATCTTTTCTGCGTCATCGGCGGCTCGATGGGCGGCATGCAGGTGCTGCAATGGGCCGCCGCCTATCCCGAGCGCGTTTTCTCGGCGATCCCGCTTGCGACCGCGGCGCGCCACTCCGCGCAGAACATCGCCTTCCACGAAGTCGGCCGCCAGGCGATCATGGCCGATCCCGATTGGAAGGGCGGCGCTTATCTGAGCGACGGCGCGAACCCTGCCAAGGGGCTCAAAGGGCTCGCGGTCGCACGCATGGCGGCGCACATCACCTATCTCTCCGAGGCAGCTCTCCACCGCAAGTTCGGTCGCAATCTGCAAAACCGCGAGAAGGTGACTTACGGCTTTGACGCGGATTTCCAGATCGAAAGCTATCTGCGCCATCAGGGCACGACTTTCGTCGATCGCTTCGACGCCAATTCCTATCTCTACATCACGCGCGCGATGGACTATTTCGATCTCGCCGCCGATTACGGCGGCGTGCTCGCCAACGCCTTCAAGAACACGAAGACACGCTTTTGCGTGGTTTCCTTCACCAGCGACTGGTTGTTTCCGACTTCGGATAATCGCCAGACCGTCCATGCGCTGAACGCCGCCGCCGCAAATGTCAGCTTCGTCGAGATCGACACCGACAAAGGCCACGACGCCTTTCTGCTCGATGAACCGGAAATGTTTGCGACGCTGAAAGGCTTCATCGACGCCGCCGCGACGCGACGGGGATTGACCCGATGACCGCCCAAAACGGCAATTCCGGCTTCGGCTACGTCCAGAACCGCGTCGATCACGCTCTCATCGCCGAGATGATCGCGCCCGGCAGCCGCGTACTCGATGTCGGTTGCGGCGATGGACAATTGCTGGCGCTGCTCGCTCGGACAAAGAATGTCGATGGACGCGGTGTCGAACTCAGTCAGGAAGGCGTGAACGCCTGCGTGACGCGGGGCCTGTCTGTTGTACAGGGCGACGCCGACGCGGATTTGCACGACTATCCCGACAACGCTTTCGACTATGTGATCTTGAGCCAGACAATTCAGGCAACACGCAATCCGCGCGAAGTGCTGATGCAGATGAAACGCATCGGACGGCGCGCCATCGTCTCGTTTCCGAATTTCGGCAATTGGCGCGTGCGGCTTCAGCTTCTCTGGTCGGGCCGCATGCCGGTGACGCGATCGCTCGATCAGGCCTGGTACGACACGCCGAATATCCATCTCTGCACGGTGCGCGACTTTGTCGGTCTTTGCGACGATCTCGGCTTTCACATAGACGATGCGGTCAGCGTCGTCGGCAATCGTGGAAAGCGCGTCGGCCGTCCCGGCACCTTCGACAATCTGACGGCGGAAAGCGCTGTCCTGCTGATGTCGCGGAAAGCCTGACTTTCAATCTTCGTCGTGCCGCTCCGCGCTGCTCGTGATGCCGCGACGCATCGGTGCAATCGCGCGCACGCGCTGCGCCGCCGTCACGCGACGCGCGTCGGGGATCGCCGTCGCCGCATAAATCTGCTTCGTCGCTTCAACGAGAATGACGCCGGAAAAACGCGGCCATAAAAATCCGCCGATCCGTTCCCACGCATTGGCCGAGCGCATCAACGGACGCCATTCGAAAGGCGGTACGAAAAGCGCCATCTCCCAACCTGCCGGGCTGAACATGGATTCGCGCAAAGCCTGCGTGATCTGCGCGCGCGAGAACGGCAATCCCTGACCGAAAGGCGTCGCCTCGCGCCGCGCCCAAAGGCCGCGCCGGTTCGGCACAACGATCAAAACTTTTCCGCCCGGCGCAAGCACGCGCCATATCTGGCGCAAATGTGCGCGCAGGCTTTCGCTCGCCTCGACGCCATGCACGACGAGAACGCGGTCGATGCATTCATCGTCGAGCGGCAATTCTTTTTCGTCCGCCAGGCCCGTCAGGCAGCGCCCCTCGGTTGGCCAACGCAATACACCTTGTTGCGCAGGCATTAAACCTATGACGCGCTCGGCTTCGCCGAGAAACTGGCCAAGATAAGGCGTTGCAAAGCCGAGCCCCAGAACCGATAGCCCCTTCACATTCGGCCACAGGACACGGATATGACGGCCGATCAACGCCCGCGCAACGCGCCCCATCGGCCTGCCGTAAAAGTCCCTGAGATCGATCACATCCATGCGCAAAGCCTAGCAGATTTTTCTTAATCGATTCCCCGGACTTCAAACCGGAGGCGAGGCGCATTAGGTTGAGGAAGCACGGAAAATGGGAGGCAGGCACCATGAGCAAGCTCGAAATTCATCAATTTGAAGCGCTTAAAGACAATTACGGCTATCTCGTGCATGAGCCGTCTTCCGGCGCGACGGCGGCGATCGATACGCCGGAAGTCGCTCCGATCCTCAAGGCACTCGACCGGAAGGGCTGGAAGCTCACGCACATCCTGAACACGCATCATCATTTCGATCATGCGGGCGGCAATGCCGAGCTGAAGGAAAAGACCGGTTGCGTGATCGTCGGACCGAAGGGCGAGAAGGATCTGATCCCCGGCATCGACCGCGCCGTTGGCGAAGGCGACATCGTGGAACTCGGAACGGCGCGCGCGCGCGTCATCGACGTGCCCGGCCATACGCGCGGCCATATCGCCTATCACTTCGGCAACGATCACGTCGTCTTCGTTGGCGACACACTTTTCGCGCTTGGCTGCGGCCGTCTCTTTGAGGGCACCGCGCAGCAGATGTGGACATCGCTCGGCAAGCTGATGGCATTGCCGGACGACACCACGGTTTATTGCGCGCATGAATACACGCAGTCCAATGCGCGCTTTGCATTGAGCGTCGAACCGCACAATGCCGCGCTCGTCAATCGCGCAAAAGACATAGACGCCAAACGCGCGCGCGGCGAATGGACGGTGCCGACAACCATCGGACTTGAGAAAGCGACGAACCCGTTTCTCCGCGCCGCCAGTCAGGATTTGCGCGCGACGGTCGGCCTGATCGCCGCCGCCGACGTCGATGTCTTTGCGGAGACGCGGGCGCGCAAGGACAAGTTCTGAGCATGGATGCCGACGATATAATCCGCATGCTGAATCTCGAACCGCACCCCGAGGGCGGCTGGTTTTGCGAAACCTTTCGCGATGGCGCGAGCGCGAATGGCCGCGCGCATGGCACCGCCATTTATTATTTGCTCAAGGCCGGAGAACGCTCGCACTGGCATCGCGTCGATGCCACCGAAATCTGGCATTGGTACGCAGGCGGAGCTTTGGCGCTGACGCTTTCCTCTGACGGCGAGCAAAGCGAAACGCATCGGCTCGGGCCCGATCTCACGGATGGAGAGCGACCCCAGCTCGTCGTTCCGGCCGGCATTTGGCAGGCGGCGGAACCGCTCGGCGCTTTCACTTTGGTCGGATGCACAGTCTCGCCGGGCTTCAATTTTGAAGGCTTCGAGATGGCCCCGCCCGGCTGGCGACCCGGCGCGTGAGCCGCCGCGAATCCTCTTTTCTCGATTTGGGACAGTGATAACCTCAAGACGCCAATTTTGGGTCAGAAAGCGTCTTGCCGTGAATTTTCTCAAGTTTTTCATAGGCTTATGGGTAGCCACCTTCTTTTTTGCCAATGTTGCCGGCGCTGCCGAAAAGTTGTCGTCAGTCGCCGAAACTTGTCCGTCAGACGCCGCCGCGCCGTTGCATACGCCAACCGTCGCTCTCGACACGCGCGGCGGCCCGACCTATGGCACCATGCAGTACCGTCATGGCATGGCGCTCGGCCCAAAAGAAATAGCCCTCACTTTTGACGATGGGCCGAATCCGGAAACGACACCTCGCATTCTGGATATCCTCGATAAGCATTGCATCAAGGCGACCTTCTTCATGGTCGGCATTTATGCCCAGGCTCGGCCCGACCTCGTGCGCGAGGTCGCGGCGCGCGGTCACGTGATCGGCACCCATACATGGGACCACAGGAACCTGCGTCACATGTCGTTGGCAAATGCCAAGCGTGAAATCACGCGCGGTTTCCTCGCCGCCGAAAATGCACTCGCCAGCGCGCCGCCGGAATCGCAAGCGCGGCTCGCGCCCTTCTTCCGCTTCCCCGGTCTCAACGACAAGAAGGCGCTGATCGCCTGGCTCGGCGCGCACAATATCGCCACCGTCTCCTGCGAGTTCGGCGCCGACGACTGGTTGCACATCAGTTCGGCGGAAGTCTATCGACGCGGATTGCGCAATATCGATCAGGTCGGGCGCGGCATTCTGATCCTGCACGACACCAGGCCGCACACAGCCGACATGCTTTCGAAACTCATCGTGACGCTTGAAAAGCGCGGCTATCGTTTCGTGCAAATCGTGCCGGACCGCAAAGCACGCGAGCTTGCCGCCGCAGGCGACGATAGCCTGATCGGATTGAGAAAGGCCGTGCGGTGATGAAAAAATCGATCACCCGCCGCACCGCCCTGTCGCTCGCCGCCATGAGCGCCGCGCTTGTCGCCGCGCCGTCGATCCTGCGCGCCGATGCGCCTTACAAGCGCCGCCTGAATATGCAGAGCCTCAATTCCGGCGAGAAGCTCAACGTCATCTATTGGGCGGATGGCGAATATATCGAGGATGCGCTGAAGCATATCGACTGGTTCATGCGTGACCTGCGCACGAACGAGAAAACAAAAATGAATGTGGCGCTCCTCGATCTTCTCTGGGAGATCGACACGCTGACGCCGTCGCGCGATCCGCTTTACACCATGTCAGGCTACCGCTCGCCGCGCACCAATGCGATGCTCGCCTCGACATCTGAAGGCGTCGATCCCGCGAGCTTTCACATGCGCGGCATGGCGATGGACCTGACGCAGGATTTTGGCGATCCGGGCATGATCTATCGCGTGGCAAAGAAACTCGGGCGCGGCGGCGCGGGCTTTTATCCGACCAACAAGCCGTTTGTGCATGTCGATGTCGGCCCGCCAGACACATGGGTCTATCCAAAAAAAGGCCGCATGGGCCGCTCCGCGGAATATGATCGTATACGGACGGAAAAGCAGAAGAGCTAGGATTCTTCACAATCCACGATTTCGAGATTCACGCCATCCCTCTTGTTAGCGATCAATTCGCGAATTGATGGTGATAAATGAAACCATTCCCCGCGAACGTGGTCAGATGAGAAGCGGCTGTGCAGCTCCCGTTCATCGTCGGATGTACCAGGAATGGTTAGAAGTACACGGAGTTCTTTAGGGGAGCCCGTTTGCAATGAGCGGAGGCGCGAGCGCAGATCTTTTGTGAAACCAATCTTCACTCGCTCGTCATCTCCACTAACGAATCAGCGATTCTCCATCAACGGATGAACACCAAAGCCCATTAGCCGCGTCTTTTGCTTTCGCTATCCACTTCTTTTGTTGCGCCTCATTCAAACCGTCAAAGTTATTCAAATCGTCAGAAAACGCACCTATCAGGACTTTGACGAGCAAAAAATCTTCACTCTCGTAAGCGCCTGCTATTTCATCAACTCTTTCTTGTATTGCCCGGCGAAGAACCTCTGCCTTGCCTTGCTGCAACCATTTCTTTCGTTCGGGCATTCGAAGGTCACGCAGCGCTTCAAAATCTGTCAGCAAAATCCAATCTTCAGGAAAATTGGCCATCGGCCATAAGTCCTGAAGAACACAAACGAGATGCTCGAGCGGAAATTGGTTCATCGGAAACTCCGGATTTTACACTGTAGCCAGCTTATCCGATTCGCAGAATTGATCGCGCACGTATGGAAAAGCAGAAGAGCCAAAAGAGAGCGCTTAATGGCATTGAGGTTTTCCGGGACAACCAGCCCATAAACCACGGCCCATAAAACCGATGTCATTGCGAGCGCAAGCGAAGCAATCCAGTCTTCTTCACGGCTTTCTGGGTTGCCACGGTCCTTCGGGCCTCGCAATGGCGGAATGATCCATCATCAGCGGCCAGCGATGGCGGGGCCTCGTCCTTCGAGACGCATTCGCGATGCGAATGCTCCTCAGGATGAGGAGAGAGGGATTGATGTCGATTGGTCGCTAACCCGAAATATACTGCGCGCCGTTGCAGGTGAGGGTCGTGCCGGTGATGAAGCCGGATTTCTCGTCGGCGAGAAACGCCACGCAATGCGCGATCTCGTCCGCCTGACCGAGACGCCCGACCGGGATCGACGCGATGATGCTTTCGAGCACCTTGGGCGGCACGGCCTGAACCATTTCGGTGTCGATGTAGCCGGGCGCGATCACATTGACGGTGATGCCCTTCTTGGCGACTTCCTGCGCCAGCGCCTTGGTGAAGCCGACCATGCCGGCCTTGGCCGCCGAATAATTGGTCTGGCCCATCTGGCCCTTCTGGCCATTGATCGACGAGATGGAGATGATGCGTCCAAAACCGCGATCGCGCATCGGACCGATCAGCGGCTGGGTCATGTTGAAAAGCGAGTCGAGATCGGTGGAGATGACTTCGCGCCAGAGCTGGGGCGTCATCTTGTGCAACATCGCGTCGCGCGTGATGCCCGCGTTGTTGACGACGATATCAACCGGACCGTATTCCGCTTCAACCGCCGCGATGCCTTTCACGCAGGCGTCGTAATCGCTGACGTCCCACTTGAAGGCCTTGATGCCCGTTTCTTTCGTGAAGAGCCCGGCGGCGGCGTCATTGCCGCCGTAATTCGCCGCGACCTTGTGGCCCGCTTCCTTCAACGCAACCGAAATGGCCGCGCCGATGCCGCGCGTTCCGCCGGTGACGATAGCTACCTTGCTCATATTCAAATCTTCTCCAAAGCCGATGCCGAAGCCAGTCGGGGCGAGCGTTTAGCCGCGTTCAACGCAGAGAGCAATGCCCATGCCGCCGCCAATGCAAAGCGTCGCAAGACCCTTCTTCGCATCGCGCTTTTCCATCTCATGCAGCAGCGTCACGAGAACGCGCGCGCCCGAAGCGCCGATGGGATGACCGATGGCGATGGCGCCGCCATTGACGTTGACCTTCGAGGTATCCCAACCGAGATCCTTGTTGACCGCCAGCGCCTGCGCGGCGAAAGCCTCGTTGGCCTCGATAAGATCGAGATCGCCGACCGACCAGCCGGCCTTCTTCAACGCCGCGCGAGAGGCCGGGATCGGCCCCGTGCCCATGATTGCCGGATCGACGCCGGCCTGTGCCCAGGAAACGATGCGGCCGAGAACCTTGCGGCCTTCTTTTTTGGCGCGATCCGCGCTCATCAGCACCAGCGCCGCCGCGCCGTCATTGATGCCGCTGGCATTCGCCGCCGTGACGGAGCCGCCTTCTTTCTGGAAAGCCGGCTTCAAACCCTTGATGCCGTCAAGCGTCGTGCCCGGTTTGATATATTCGTCGTCGGAAACGACGGTGTCGCCCTTGCGGGTCTTGATCGTGACCGGGACAATCTCATCCTTGAAGCGGCCGGATTTCTGCGCCGCTTCAGCCTTGTTCTGCGAGGCCACAGCAAACGTGTCCTGCTCCTCGCGCGTCAGCTGCCAGCGCGCGGCGACATTCTCGGCCGTCTGGCCCATGTGATAGCCGTGGAAGGCGTCCCAGAGGCCGTCCTTAATCATCGTATCGGTGAACTGCATGTCGCCCATCTTGACGCCGGAGCGCAGATAAGCGGCGTGCGGGGCCATGCTCATGCTTTCCTGACCGCCCGCGACCACGATTTCGCTGTCGCCATTGGCGATCGCCTGAAAGCCGAGCGCAACGGCGCGGAGACCGGAGCCGCAAAGCTGGTTGACGCCCCAGGCGGGAACTTCGACCGGCAGACCCGCATTGATCGAAGCCTGACGCGCCGGGTTCTGCCCCTGCCCGGCTTGCAGGATCTGGCCCATGATGACTTCCGAAACCTGATCCTTCGCCACGCCCGCGCGCTCCAGCGCCGCCGTGATCGCGATTTTTCCGAGCTCATGTGCGGGCAAACTGGACAAGGCGCCGTTGAACGAGCCGACGGGCGTCCGCGCCGCGCCGACAATCACCACATCGATATCGGATTGGGTCATGATTGAGGTCCTTGGAAAGTTCGCCGTAAGCCGCGCACGCCTGATGCGGGGGCCGTCGCGATCTCGAGCACAATGCCTTAGCCGGGAAAGACGGTAAACGGATTTCTGTGCGATGCAACGCAGGGCTTGCGCATTGCAACAATACCGCGTCAGAATGCCTCGCGATAATGGGGAAAAGCCCGGGAGCTTGGAGGCTGCAACGTGAAGCGGCTCGAACTCGCGGATCGGCGCACAAGCCTTCACTGGAGACGAACAGCCGTGGCAAAAAAAACCGCTTCAGCGGATGATGACGTTATCGTCATCAAGAAATATGCGAACCGGCGGCTCTATAACACCGCGACGTCGAGCTATGTCACGCTCGATCACCTGTGCGAAATGGTCAAGCAGGGCAAGGAATTCACCGTCCACGACGCCAAAACCAACGAAGACATAACGCGTTCGGTGCTCGCACAGATCATTTTCGAAGAAGAAGGCAAGAGCGGCCAGAACCTGTTGCCGATCAAGTTCCTGCGTCAGCTCATTCGCTTTTATGGCGACAGCCTGCAGGGCTTCATCCCCTCCTATCTCGAACTCAGCATGGACAGTTTTTCGCGCGAGCAGGAAAAGCTGCGCGGGCGGCTCGCCAACGCCTTTGGCGGCGGCGCGCGTCTCGGCCAGTTCGAAGAACAGATCCGTCAGAATTTTGCAATGTTCGACAGCGCCATGCGCATGTTCTCGCCCTTCGCCAACCGGGCGCGCGGCGGCGAGCGCACGGAAGAGGCGGGCGAAAAGCCTGCCGCGACCGCCCCGGAGACCGGCGGCTCACGCGATGGCGAGCTTGAAGAGCTGAAGCGTCAACTGGCGGCCATGCAGGCGCAGCTCGAAACTCTGTCGAAGAAGTAAGACGTCAAGCGCGCCGGCTTGCCGGGAGCGCGCCCGCCTTGATCGTCGGAAGCTGAAGCACCGGCTCGCCGAGGAAGAACCCTTGCAGATACTCGACGCCGAAGTCGCGCAGCATGGCGACCTCTTCGGCATTGCCGACCCATTCGGCGACGATGGGCAGGCGGAAATTATGCGCCAGCTCAACCAGCGTGCGAACGAAGAACTGATTGTCCTGGTTCGTCACCAGATCCTGCACGAAGGATCCGTCGATCTTCACCAGATCGACCTCGATCGTCTTGAGATTGCGGAACGAGGTATAGCCTGCGCCGAAATCGTCGATGGCCACCTGACAGCCGAGATTGCGCAGCGTCGTCACGAATTCGGCCGAGCCGACGATTTCCTGAAGCGCCACCGTCTCGGTGATTTCGACAACGAGGCGCGATGCAAGGCTGCGGTCGGCACGCAGCTGCGCGACAAGCGTGTCGAGCCACATGTGATCGCTGGTCGTGCGGCCCGAGACGTTGAGCGAAAGCTTCACCTCCGGGTGAGCGCGCAACGTCTCCATGGTGAGTTCCATGGCGCGGAAATCGAGAAGACCGATGAGGCCAAGTTTCTCGGCGATGGGAACGAAGTTGCCCGCCGCCGCAATCGAGCCATCGGGCTGCACGAGACGGATGAGGCATTCATGCATCATCGTTTCGCCGGTCACCGATGAGACGACGGGCTGATAGGCAAGGCAGATGCGGCGTTCGTTCAACGCCGAGACCAGTTCATCCGTCACATTCATATTGTACAGGCGGGTCTTCTCCCGCTCGCGCGACGGCGTGTACATCACATAGCTGTCTCGATGCATCTGCTTGGCGACCGTCAGCGCTTCCTCGGCATGGGAAAGCGCCTGCTCAACGGTCTGCGCATGGGCGGGCAGCGAAACGCAGCCCGCCGAAATCGTTGTCGCCACGGGCCCGCGCGACGTCTGGATGACCTGGTCGCGCACGGAGGCGAGCAAACGCTCGGTGACGGCGATCAGGCGCTCCTTGCTGCAACCCCGCAACACGAGGCCGAACTTGTTGCCCGAATAACGCCCGACCGCATCGACGCGGCGCGCCAGACCGCGCAAGCGCTGGCCGACGCCGACGATCACCTCATCGGCGACATCGAAGCCATAGGAATCGTTGATGAGCGTGAGGTTGTCGACCGCGAGCAGCAGGAAGGCGGAGGTGTTCTTGCCCCGCATCGAGAGATCGAGCGTTTCCTCGAGCGCTTCCTTGAGGCGCATGCGATTGAGCAGGCCCGTCAACTCGTCATAGGTCGAAAGCCGCACGAGACGATCTTCGCGCCCACGGCGTTCGTCGATCGACCGCAACACGCCGATGGCGATTTCGGGCGCGCCGTCCGCATCGGCAAACCAGCGCCCACGATCTTCGATCCAGCGCAGCGCGCCGCTATCGTCTTTCAATTGATATTCGAGTTCGTAAGGCACGCCCGCGCCGCTATCGGTCGCGGTCGATTTCATGATGATGTCGTTGCGGCTTGATCCCTTTTGGCACACGGCCCGGGCGCTGAAAGCGCAATCGGACGCCACGTCGTCCGCTTTCGCGACGCCGAGCATCTGCTCGACACCTTCAGCCCAATGAATAACGTCGGATTTGACGACCCAGCGGTAAGCAACGTCGCCCACGGCGCTGGCGGCAGTCGAAAAAAGATCTTCACGACGGCTCAACGACTGGGGCGCAATCGCGCCCGCGTCCGCCTCGATGCTTTCAACGATCTTATCGACCGGTTTCTGCGCGTCTCCGTCCACGTCTCTGCCTCACTCGCTCGATTGACCCGGCATTCATCGCCGATCCGCCCGTCCTGGGCGGCCCTTTGAGCAATCCTCAGTGTGCTTGACAGGTCTTAATAATCCGCCAAATCTCATGGAGACTAAAGTTTTAACGAGATTGGTTAACGCGCCGGCGCGCCCGGAATGAGCCGCAATCCGCTGGCAGAGTTCTTGCTCATAGCAGCCTGAGATGGAAAACATTCGACGCATAGGATCGACACGAGCTTCGCAAGCGCCCCGCGCGCGCGACGGCAGAGCTGTTGTCGTGTCGCCGAATGTCCAGGCTGCATCGTCGGCGGAACCGCGCGCCACGGCCGCGCTTGGCGAGACCGCCATGAACTTCCGTCCCGCCGCGAGCTTCCTCGCCCAATATGTCGATCAGCATTTTCCCTGGCCGCGCGCGCCGCTCAGGAAAGAGCGCCAGCGCCAAAGCGCGACCCGCGCCTATATCATGGCCGACATGTTGCCGGATCTTCTCGTCGAGACCTTGCGCCTGCGCCCGGTCGACCGGAAGCTCTGACCGTCAATAGCCGATGGCCGCGCCGTCTTTACGCGGATCGGACCCGCCGATCAGCCCGCCTTCTTTCCAGTCGATCCTGATCGCCTGCCCGCCACCCCACGGCAAAAATCCATCGGCGACGTTATGGCCGAGCGCGGCGAGCCCCGCGCGCGTCTCCGCGCCGATGCCGCGCTCGACTTCGATGCGGCCAGACACGTGGAAGCTGCGCGGATTGTCGATGGCCTGCTGCACATCCATGCCGTAATCGACGAGATTGCTGATGAGATGCGCGTGGCCGACAGGCTGATAGGCGCCGCCCATGACACCGAAGGGCATGGCGCAGCGACCGCCTTCGAGCATCATGCCCGGAATGATTGTATGCAGTGGACGCTTGCCGCCATCGATGCGGTTCGGATGCGCCGCGTCGATGACGAAACCCGAGCCGCGGTTTTGAAGCGTGACGCCGCTTTCCGGCGCGACGATGTTGGAACCGAAACCGAAATAAAGCGAATTGATGAAGGAGATCGCATTGCGGTCGCGGTCGACGACGGTGAGATAGACCGTGTCGCGATAGACGGGGCCGGCCGCCGCCTTGACGTCGACAAGCGCGCGCTCTGGATCGATGCGCGCCGCGAGTTCGTCGGCAAGCCGGTCCGACAGCATGTGATCGACGGGGACCGCGCCGAAATCGGGATCGCAGACATGGCGGTCGCGCACCTCGAAGGCGAGGCGCGAGGCTTCCGCCTCGATGTGATGACGCTCGGCGCCGTTGGGATTGAGCCCCGACAGGCCGAAGCGCGACAGAATGTTGAGCATCACCAACGCCGTGATGCCTTGCCCGTTCGGCGGAATTTCGAGAATGTCGTGGCCGCGATAGCGCGTGCGCACGGGTTCGACATAGGTGGCGGCGGTCGCGGCAAAATCTTCGAGCGCGTGATGGCCGCCAAGCTCGTTGAGACGCTTGACCATATCGGCGGCGACGGGGCCTTCGTAAAATCCCTTGCGGCCTTCCTTTGCGATCCGCCGCAAGGTCGCCGCCAGCGCCGGACTTTTGAAGACCTCGCCGACGCGCGGCGCGCGCCCGTCGATCAGATAGTGACGCGCGGCGCCTGCGTCGTTTTGAAGACGCGGCGCGAGCAAGCCCCAATCGCCCGCAATGCGCGGGCTGACCGGAAATCCCTCTTCTGCGAAACGGATGGCCGGTTCGAGAACGCGGCCAAGCTCCATCGTGCCGTGATCGGCGAGCAGCCGCTCCCAGGCGTCGATGGCGCCGGGGATCGTCACCGAATGTACCGACGACAAGCCGATTTCGGTGATGCCCTGTTCGAGATACCAGTCGACATGAGCGGCCTTCGGCGCGCGGCCGGAGCCGTTGAGGCCGATGACGTCGCCGCCGCCCTTCTTGGACAAGAGCGCGAAGCAATCGCCGCCGATGCCGGTGCTCATCGGCTCGACGACGCAGAGGACGGCGCTCGCGGCCACCGCCGCATCGACGGCATTGCCGCCCGCGCGCAAAATGGCGATCGCCGTTTCGGCGGCCAGCGGATGCGAGGTCGCGCACATGCCATTGAGGCTGTGAACCGTCGAGCGGCCGGGAAAATGAAAATCACGCATGAAGAAAACTCAGTCTTGGGGCCGCGTTGCGAAGATCAGCGATTGCAGATCGGCAATGGCGCGCTCGATCCTGATGAGACGCTGATCCATTTCTTCGAGTTTCGCAATCACGGTCGCACCGCCGCCGCCGCCCGAAACCTCTTTCGGGCTCGGCGTCGAGATGCCCGCCCGCGTCACGACCTCGGCGGCGGGCGTCGCGATGAGGCGCGCCAGCATCGCCACTTCATTGGGCTTGAGCTCGCGCTGATCCTTCCAGATTTCATCGACCTCATCGCGCAGGACGCGCAGGGCCGACGCGACATCGTCGCGCGTCAGCCCCTGCGCCTTGAGCTTGTCGTCGAACCAATCCTGATCGAAGAACAGCGCCATTATTTGCCCGTGAAAACCGGCGCGCGCTTTTCAAGAAAGCTCTTCACGCCTTCGCGGTGATCTTCGGTTTGGAAAAGTTTTCCGAGCGTCCCCGACACCCAGCTGCCGATCTCGCGAAGATCGCCATAGGAAGTGCGGCGCAGGCCCTCTTTCATGAAGCGCAGAGCGAGCGGCGGATTGACGGCGATGCGCGCGGCCATCGCCTGCGCGCGTTCCATCAGTTGCGCATGCGGCGTGACTTCGGTGACGAGGCCGATGCGCAGAGCTTCCTGCGCGTCGATGACGTCGCCGGTGAAAAGAAGCTCCGCCGCCTTGGCCGGGCCGACAATGGCGGGCAGACGCCAGAGACCGCCGACATCGGAGACGAGACCGCGCTTGATGAAGATTTCGCCGAACTTCGCCTGTTCCGATGCGATGCGAATATCGGCAAAAAGCGTGAGCTCCATGCCCCAGCCGACCGCCGCGCCATTGACGGCGGCGATGACCGGCTTGTCGCATTCAAGCGCCGCGACGGCGGCTGGTGTCGGCTCGGGCCGCACGCGCGTCAGGCTGACGACGCTGGCCGAATGCTGTTCGCCCGTCATCATCTCCTTGACGTCTTCGCCCGAGCAGAAAGCCGGATCGACGCCCGAAACGATCACGCAGCGCACTTCCGGGTCGGCGGCGGCGGCGCGGAAGCCCCATTCGATCTCGTCGTAAGCGCGCCGGTTCAGCGCGTTGCGCCGATCCGGGCGGTTGATCTTCAAGGTCGCGATGTGGCCGCGGACGTCATAGAGAATGCAGGTGAATTCTTCCGGTGCGATACGAGCGGCCATTGGACGTCTCCCCATTATGAATTTCTTTGACGCCAGCCTAGCGAGGACGGCCGGCGGATCAAAGCCTGTTCAGGCGGGGAGACGGCCTTGAAGGCTCAGCGGAAGTTGCCGAGCGCGTCCGCCCCTGCGTCACCGAGCTTGGAACCGCCATCGCAATCGATGATGGACCCCGTGACGTATTTGGCGTTGTCGGTCGAGAGGAACATCGCCATGTCGGCAATATCCGTCTTGGTGCCGTAATCGCGCAGCGCGATCCGCGCTTTGACCGCCTTTTCGGCTTCCGGCGTACCGGCAAGACGAAGCATGCCCTCGGTGTCGGCAATCGGGCCGGGCGAGATCGCGTTGACGCGAACGCCGGCCGGACCCCATTCCATCGCAAGACACTTCGTCAGCATGTTGATGCCCGCCTTGGCGGCGCAGACATGCGCCTGAAACATCGACGGATTAACGCCCTGCGGCGCGGTGATCGAGATCAGCGAAGCGCCGGGACGGTTGAGATACTGGAAGCAGGCGCGCAGCACATGGAAGGTGCCGACGAGATCGATGTCGACGACGGTCTTGAAGCCGTTCGACGAAATGCCGAGCGCGGGCGCGACGAAATTGCCCGCCGCGCCGGAGATCACGATGTCGATCTTGCCGAACTGGTCATGCGCGGTCTTCAGCGCCGCATCGACCGCCGCGAAATCGCGCACGTCGGCGGCGATGCCGATGGCCGGGAAACCTTCGTCGGTGATGGTCTTTGCCGCCGCCGCGATCTTGTCGGCGCTGCGGCTGATGATCGCGACCTTGGCGCCCGCGCGGGCGAAATGCTGCGCGATGCCGAGATTGATGCCGCTTGACGCACCGGCGATAAAGGCAACCTTGCCGGCAAGCACCTGGTCTTTGAAAGCATTCTGCATGGGTCGCTCCCCTTGAAGTCCGATCCGGCCCCTTGGGGTCCGGCATGGACTGGTGTGTCGTTTGAGCGCATCAAGCCTACAATCGGAAGCAGCCGCAAGTGCTCAGCCGCTAACATGCGCTGATCGTATTTGTAGCGCCGCATGCGAGGCCCTAGACTGCCGCCGGGTCAGCGGTAGGTTCGCGAGGCAGCGTTGGGGGAGATCGATTTAATGGCCGTCCTGAAGACCGTGGGCGTGATAACGGCCGCGTTTCTCCTGATTATGCTGATGAGCTATTGGGCGGCCGGTCGGGCGCGGCCTGTGCTCGACGCCGCCATTCGCGCCGACCTCACGAAACGCGGCATCGCGCATGCCTTTATCGAGCTCAGCGACGGCATGGTTCACTACCGGCTCGAGGGCCCGGCGGGCGGGCCGTTGATCGTGCTGATCCACGGCTTCTCGACCCCCTCTTTCGTCTGGGACGATTACTTCGCGCCACTGACGGGCGCGGGCTACCGCGTGCTGTCCTTCGACAATTACGGTCGCGGTTTCTCCGACCGCCCGAAGACGCGCTATGACGCAAATCTCAGCGACCGCGAGATGGTCGAGCTTCTCGACAAGCTCGCGCCCGGCGAAGCCGCACACGTCGTCGGCTATTCGATGGGCGGCGCGACGGCGACGCTCTTTGCCGCGCGTCATCCAGAACGCGTGCGCTCGCTGACGCTGATCGCCCCGGCGGGTCTCGACGTTGCAACCAGCGACAATATCGAACTCCTGAAACGCCGCATGATCGGCGACTGGATCGTGCGCATGTTCGGCCTGAAAATATTTCACGCCGGCGCTGCCGACCAATCGAAATTCGCGCCGAACCCGGCGCGCTTCCTCACCGACTTCGACCGCCAGATGGATTATCGCGGTTACGGCGACGCGCTGCTCTCGACGCTGCGCCATTATCCGCTCGCCGGAGCCGACGCCGCCTACGCCGAAGCCGGGCGCTCGTCGCGCCCCGTCATGGTCATCTGGGGCGAGGCGGACGACACCGTGCCCTTCGTCAATGCCAGGAAGCTGATGGCGCTGATGCCGCGCGCCAAGCTCTATTCCTACCCCAGGCTCGGCCACGAAATCGGCTTTTCGCAAAGCCAGATGCTGGCGGGGCTGATTTCCCAATTCGTGAATTCGCAAGACGCCGCCTCGCCCGGCGCGCCGTCGCCCGCGATGCGCCTTGAAGCCAGACCCGACGCGGCTCCCATCAAAGAAGACGTTCGATAGGAAAGACGATGCTGCGCAAGATTCTGGTCGGCCTCTTCCTGCTCATCCTCGCGGGCCTGGGCGGCGCCTATGCCTTCTGGCCGAAGACATGGATCGTCAACGCGCCGATGACGAATTCGCTTTTCGGCTGGGGCATCGACGCGGCGCCGGAGGCAAAGCTGCGCGAGCAACTGAAATTGCCTGCGGGCTATCAGATCAGCCGCTACGCCGTCGGCCTCGGTCAGGCGCGCATCATGCGCTGGACAAGCGGCGGCGATCTTCTCGTTTCCATCCCGCGCAAGGGCGAGATCGCGCTGATCGGCCGCGACACGAACAAGAGAGGCCGTGGCGGCGCAATCAAAGCGTTGCTCACCGGCCTCAACAAACCTCACGGCATCGAAATTCTGAACGGCTATCTTTATGTCGGCGAGACGGACGCCATCGTCCGCGTGCCCTTCGACGAACAGAAGGGCGAGATCACCGGCAAGATCGAACGCATCCTCACCGGCCTCCCCGGCAACGGCAATCACTGGGCGCGCACGCTGCGGCTTGGACCCGACGGCTGGATCTATGTGAACGTCGGCTCGGACTGCAACGCCTGCATCGAGAAAGACAAACGCCGCGCCGCGATCCTGCGCTTCAGGCCCGATGGTTCCGGCGAGGAAATCTTCGCCGAGGGTCTGCGCAACACGACCGGCTTCGACTTCGATGCGAACGGCGCGCTCTGGGGCGTCGACAATGGCCGCGATCTTCTGGGCGACGACATTCCGCCGGAAGAACTCAATCATATCGAGCAGGGCAAATTCTACGGCTGGCCTTTCCGCTATGGCGACAATGTGCCCGACCCGGAATTCGGCGCGACCGGCGATCCGCGCGCAGCGGCCGCCGTGCCGCCTGCGCTCGCCTTGCCCGCCCATGCCGCGCCGCTCTCGATCAAGTTCCTGCACGGCGTCGCATTGCCCGGCCTTGAGAAGGCGGCGCTCGTCACCTTCCACGGCTCATGGAACCGCGCGAAAAAGCAAGGCTACGAGGTTGTCTCCCTGCATTGGGGACCGGATGGAAAGATCGCCGTCGAGCCCTTCATCACCGGCTTCCAGAAAAACGAGGACGTGATCGGCCGTCCCGTAGACACGGTGCAGGGACCCGATGGCGCGATCTATGTCTCCGACGATTATGCGGGCGTCATCTACCGGGTGAGCTACGGCGCGAGCGCCGCCGCTTCCGCCGAGGCCGCGCCCGCCGCGCCTCAACCGGCGACGCCTGCCCCCGTCGCCGCGACGGCCCCGCAGCCGGTCAACGCAGAAGCGATCGCACGAGGCGAAAAGCTTTTCGACACGGTGGGGTGCAAAAACTGTCACGGCGGCGACAGGCCGATGGTCGAATTGCGCGACCTTCCGGCCCGCTATAGCGCCAATGACATTGCCGCCCTTCTCCTCTCGCCACCCGCCAGCATGCCGGCCTTTCCGCAACTCCAGAACGATGAGCGGCACGATCTGGCCGCCTATCTCCTCGCCACGTACAAGCGAGCAAGCTAGACTGGAAAGTGGAAGCCGTCGGGCTTCCCTTTCCGGCGAGGTCCGGTATCCGTGTCCGAATTGCATATCGAAGAACTGGCTTGGGTTGAGCCACATGAGCTGTTTCATGCTTTCGCGCATGAGCCTCATGCGCTGCTGCTCGACAGCGCGACGGCGGCCCCGGAACGCGATCCCGCCTTGCATGGCCGCTGGAGCTTCATCGCTCTCGATCCCTTCGAGACATTGACCGCTCATCGCAACGATGCAAGCCAGCCGTTCGAGAATTTGAAAGCGAAACTCGCGGCCATGAGCATGACCGCGCCCGGCCCTTCGCATCCGCCATTCATCGGTGGGGCCGCAGGCTTCTTCGGCTACGGTCTCGCCCACCACCTTGAACGCCTGCCGCCCGAAGCGTCGCCTTACGCCGCCGACGATCAGCATTTTCCCGACATGGCGCTCGGTCTCTATGACGTTGTCGTCGCCTTCGACATGAAAGAGCGCAGGGCGCTTGTCGTCTCGAACGGACAGCCGGAGCGCGATCCGCGCAAACGCGGGGAACGGGCGCGCGCGCGCGCCGCCGAAATGCGCGCCCGCATCGCAGTAGCCAAGACCCCGCGCCACGCGGGCCGATCGCTCGCCTCGGAAATCGTTTCAAATTTTACGCGCGAGGCTTACGAGCGCGCGGTTGCGCGCGTCATCGATTACATCTGCGCGGGCGACATCTTTCAGGCAAATCTATCGCAACGCTTCGAGAGCTGCCTCGGCGGGGACGATACGCCATACGCTCTCTATCTGCGGCTCCGCGCCGAAAGCCCCGCGCCCTTCGCCTCCTTCTTCAATTTCGGCGCCGGCGCGCTCATTTCTTCGTCGCCGGAGCGCTTTCTTTTCTGCCGCGATGGAGCCGTCGAGACGAAGCCGATCAAGGGTACGCGCCCGCGCGGCACCACACCTGCCGAGGACGCGCGCCTTGCCACCGAACTGCTCGCTTCGGAGAAGGACCGGGCGGAAAACGTGATGATCGTCGATCTGCTGCGCAACGATCTCTCGCGCGTCTGCGCCGACCGCTCGGTGATCGTCGAAAAACTCTGCGCGCTCGAAAGCTTCGCCAACGTGCATCACCTCGTCTCGACGGTGCGCGGGAAGCTTCGGCCCGGCGAAACGAACGTCGATCTTCTCGCCGCCGCTTTTCCCGGCGGCTCGATCACCGGCGCACCAAAGCTGCGCGCGATGGAAATTATCGCCGAACTCGAACCCACAGCGCGCGGACCCTATTGCGGCGCCATCGGCTATCTCGGCTTCGACGGCGCGATGGACACTTCCATCGCCATTCGCACTATCGCGGTGAGCGGGAGACGCGTCACCTTTCAGGCGGGCGGTGGCATCACCGCCGATAGCGATCCGGCCGCCGAATATGAAGAAACGCTGGCCAAGGCCAAGGCGATGATGCGCGCGCTCGGCACGCATGAACAACGAGGCGCGAAAGAAATCGAGGAGGCGGCGACGTGATCCTCCTGATCGACAATTACGACAGCTTCGTCCACAACCTCGCCCGCTATGTGGGCGAACTTGGCCGCCCGCGCGACGTCATCCGCAACGACGCGGCCACCGTCGAAGACATTCTGGCGCGCGCGCCGGATGCCATCATTCTGTCGCCCGGCCCTTGCGGTCCCGGCGAGGCGGGCATTTCGGTTGCGCTGGTGCAGGCGGCGGCACATGCGGGCATTCCGCTCCTCGGCGTCTGCCTCGGTCATCAATGCATCGCCGCCGCCTTCGGAGGCGTCGTTCGCCGCACAGCGCCTGTCCACGGCAAGCCTGCCCGGATAGAGCATGACGGCAGCGCCCTTTTCGCCGACATTCCAAATCCGTTCACCGCCGCGCGCTATCACTCGCTGGTCGCCGATCTCGCGCCGGACGGCCCCTTGCGCCCGACCGCGCATGCCGCCGATGGCACGTTGATGGCGTTGGCGCACAAGACTTTGCCGATTTTCGGGGTACAGTTTCATCCTGAATCCGTTCTGACCGAGCACGGCCACAAGCTGCTCGGAAATTTTCTCGACCTTGCAAGCCAACCTTTGAAGGCAAGCGCATGATCATCTGGTTCAATGGCGAGCTGATGGATGAAGCGCATGTGCGCATCGCACCGAACGACCGCGGGTTTCTGCTCGGCGACGGTCTTTTCGAAACGCTGCTGGCGCGGCAGGGCCGGATTGCTTTTCTCGACGCGCATGTCGTGCGCCTCTCGGCGGGCGGCAATATTCTCGGCATCCCCCTGCCCGCCTCGACGCGCCATCTCGCCATTGCCTGCGGCATGCTGCTGGAAGCGAACGGGCTGACCGAAGCGCCGCGCACCGCCTTGCGCATCACCCTGACGCGGGGCCCCGGCCCGCGCGGCCTTCTGCCGCCCGAAACCCCGATGCCGACCTTGATGATAACGGCGAGCGAAAGCCCGGCGCCTGTCGCCGCGCAAAGCGCCATCCTGGCAACGCCGCGCCGCAACGCGCTTTCGCCCGTCTCGCGGCTGAAGGCGCTTCCCTATCTCGACAATCTTCTGGCGCGCGAGGAAGCTCGCTCGCGCGGCGCCGACGAAGCGCTGATGCTCGACACGTCGGGCCACCTCGCCTGCGCCAGCGTCGCCAATGTTTTTCTCTGGGAGGGCGACAAGCTCGTCACGCCCGCGGAAGAATGCGGCATCCTGCCCGGCATCACGCGCGCCGCCGTGCTCGAACTCGCCGAGCGCATGAAGATCGAAGTTGCCGAGGACATGATAGCGCCGCAGCGGCTCGCGCGCGCCGATGGCGCGTTTCTCACCAACAGCCTGATGGGCCTGATGCCTCTATCGCGCATCGAGCAGCGCGAAATGCCCGTTCACCGGCTGACGGGCCGGATGCAGGCCGCTTATGAACTGCTGCTCGATGCTGAAGAGGGAGAGGAAGAAAGCGAGGCTTGAGCCTCGCTCCCTTATTCGGAAACCGTGAAGTCGCGCCGGGCCGAGGTGATCGTCACCGTGAAGCCCGCGATCACATCGAGAATGTTCAAGAGCACGATCAGGAAGAAGACCGACGTGCCGAACTGCGGCAACACGATGAACTGCACCAGCGCCACGAGCAGCACCATCATCGACAGCGCGTGATTGATGATCGTCGCCGAACCCGTGCGGGTGGCGTTGATGAGCTCGAGGAAGAGCATGATGAGACCAAAGACGAGAAGCGTGTCGCCGATGGTGACGGTCCAGACCGTTCCCGAGACGAGAGGAACCGAAAAGACGCCGGTTTCCATCGTGAAGCCTGTCAGGAACACGATAATGTTGTAGGCGATGACGACCAGCGCCAGAAGCGGAAGTGAACCGACCATAATGATCCCCCGTTTGAGCCCGTGGCCATCGGAAGCCCGGCAACGTCTCATTCTAGCACAAATCGCAGCTCTCGGCGTAGTCTTGCGTTATAACGCGCCGCGCGGGGGACCGCCGAAACGCGTTAATCAGGGGGACGCTTGGATATGACGGCAGCGGCACGGCATTTTTCCGATACTTATCAGCAAGCGCGGTCGCGCTTTCTCGCCGCCGCCAAAGCGGCGGGCGCGGAACTCGTCCATCACATCCATCCCCTCAAAGGGCCGGACGGCGCGGAGATCGCGACCGATGTGGCAAGGATCGGCCCGGCCTCCGCCCGCCAGATCCTCGGCTTCGGCTCGGGCACACATGGCGTCGAAGGCTTTTGCGGCTCGGGTGTCGAAACGGCGCTGCTTTCAAACGGCTTTGCGGAGGCGCTTCCCGCCGATACGGCGCTCGTCTTCATCCACGCAATCAACCCCTGGGGCTTTGCCTGGGGACGCCGTGTCAACGAAGACAATGTCGATCTCAACCGCAACTTTCTCGACCACGCAAAGCCGCGTCCGGCCAATCCCGGCTATGACGGGATTTACGACGCCGTGAACCCGAAGGAACTTTCCGAGGAAGCGATAGCCGACGGCCGCGCCAAAATGAAAGCCTATGCCGAAGAGCACGGCCCGGCGGCGTTGCAGCACGCGCTGACGGCGGGCCAATACGTCTATCCCGAAGGCGTGCAGTTCGGCGGACAGAGAGCCGTCTGGTCGAACACGACGCTGCGCACCGTCATCCGCGAGCAGATGAGCGCGGCGGACCGCATCGTCTATATCGACATTCATTCAGGTCTTGGCGCGCGCGGACATGGCGAAGTGATCTGCACCGCGCCGGAAACAAGCTATGCCTTCAAACGCATGCATGGCTGGTGGGGCGATATCGTTCATTCGACGCGCACGCAGGGCTCCGTCTCATCCGACGTGCCGGGCTCGATCACCGAAGCCTTTGCGCAGGAATTGCCGACGCAGGACCTGACGCCTTGCGGATTGGAATTCGGCACCATCGCGATGAACGCGGTCGCGGCCGCGCTGGTCGCCGACAACTGGCTGCATCGCAATGGCGGGCTCGACAATCCGCTGGCGCCCGCGATCAAGAAACAGATCCGCGACGCCTTCTATGTCGATGAAGACGACTGGAAGGAAGACGTGACGCGCCAGACGAGATCGATGGCCAAGCGCGCGCTGGAAGATTTCTGACGCACACAAACAAAACGCCGGCTCGAAAGCCGGCGTTTTTTAAATTCGTCCGAACGCGAAGGTTCAGAGGTCGCGCTTCAGATGCCGCCTTTTGGCTTCAGGACCTGACGTCCGCGATACATGCCGCTCTTCAGATCGACATGATGGGGGCGATGCAGCTCGCCCGAATCCGGGTTCTCGACATAGGTCGG
>DASYEM010000074.1:0-16126 GCA_036499025.1 Parvibaculum sp.
CGTCATGAAGACGTCGTTGAAGAAGGCCGAGACAGACTCCGGCGGGATGGGGCCAAGCGTCATGCGGTAGATGCCCCAAGCCGTGGTGAGCCACAGCAGGAAGAGCGCCACAAGCGCGAGGCCCAGAACGGCAATGGCGCCGAAGGCGGGTGCGCGCAGCACATCGAAGGCGTGCATCCAGCTGACGGGCAATCCCTGTTCGCGCCTCCGGCTCATTTCATAAAGGCCGAGCGCCGCGAAAGGTCCGACAAGTGCAAAGCCCGATGCGATGGGGAAAAGCAGCGGCACCATGTCGTTGCCGAAGATGAGCTGGGAAAAAACGAGGCCGACGACAGGGTAGATGACGCAGAGAAAAACCACGTCGCTGCGGAACGCACCGAAATCGTCGAAGCCTTGCGCGAGCGCCTCCTTCACATCGTTGATGCCGATGCGGCGTATGGCGGGCGCGGGCGAATGCAGCGTGTCCTGTATGTGGTGCAGAGCGGGCCCCGCAGAGCCGATGGCCGAAGCGGTGCGCGTGAGCTGAGCCCATCCCCATTCGACGGGGTTCTTGATGGTTTCCGACATGTCCATTTCCTCCCGAACTATTGGTTCGAGGGCCGACGGACTGCCCGTGGCTTGGCGCTGGCGCGCCTATAGTCACGAGAAACCCGCGACCTCTATGAGGGGATTATAGACCGTTTGGCCGGGCGCGTCTCCCCACGTCTCGATCACGCGTTTCTCAACTTCTTTTGATTTTGGCGCGCCGGAGTGATCCGGCTTAATGCACTCCTCGCCGACGACGCTTATCCATACTGAGTTGAGGGGACGAACCGCCGATGAATATGCTGATTGCACGTTGCATCCATCTTCTGCCTCGGCTGGCGCGCTCTTGGTATGCCATCCCGCTTCGCCTGATTGTCGGCTATGGGTTTATGGAGCACGGTTTTGCAAAGCTCGCACGCGGCCCGGAATCGTTCACGCATATTCTGGACGCGCTCGGTGTACCTATGCCGACGATGATGGCGTGGGGAACGATCCTGGTCGAAATATTCGGCGGTCTTGCCGTTCTTGTCGGTTTCCTCATTCCGCTTGCCAGCGTTCCAATGATTGTGGTGCTGCTCGTCGCCATATTTACCGTGCATCTCCCCAATGGCTTCAGCTCCATAAAACTTCAGGAGGTGACGGCGGCGGGGGCTCATTTCGGGCAACCGGGATATGAGACGGATTTACTTTATCTCGCGGCACTCGTCGCGCTCGTCATCGGCGGGACCGGGCCATTGGCGCTTGATACGCTTTTCGGTCGCCGCCGTGAGGCTGACGATTGAGGACACATCTCCGGCGAGTTCTGCGGCATTTGCAACAGACGATAACCGTTCACGCCTGCGGTTGGCTTATGCCGGTTGGGCTTCGCCGCCGCCCGGCAAATCGATCGAGGCGGCTTCGCCCAGCGCGTGTTCGATCATGCCGCGGGCGATTTCGCGCTCGCCCATGATGACGTAATTGGCGCCGTGCTTGCGCAGATAATCGACCTCGGCGTCGGTATGGGCGCGGGCGATGATGTCGAGATGGGGGTTCGCCTTGCGCGCCTGCTCGACGACCTGCCCTGCCTCGAAGCCGTTCGGGATGGCCAGGAAAAGCCAGCGGGCTTTCGCCAGATTGGCGGCGGCGATGACGGCTGGTTTCGCCGCATTGCCGATGATCGTTTCGACGCCCTGATTTTGCAGGCGCGCGACGATGTCATGCGTGTCCTCGATGACGAGAACCGGATTGCCCGCGCGCATCATGCGCTTGCCGATCAGGCTGCCGACGCGGCCATAACCGATGATGACGGCGTGATCGGTGAGCTTTGTCTCCGGCATCACGTCGTGCTCTTCCATTTCATCGATCACCCGGTCGGCAAGGTCGCGCCGGCCCAGGCGATCGAGCAAGGGCTTGATGCGGTCGAGCGCCATGAAGAAGAGCGGATTGGCGAGGATCGAGAGGATGGCGCCCGCGAGGATGAGGTCGCGCCCGCGTTCCGGCAGCAGGCCGAGCCCGACGCCGAGCGTGGCGAGGATGAAGGAGAATTCGCCGATCTGGGCGAGGCTGGCTGAAATCGTCAAGGCGGTCGCCACCGGATGACCAAAGGCGCGGACGATGAAGAAGGCCGCGACCGATTTGCCGAAGACGATGATGAGGAAGGTCGCCAGCACCGGCAACGGATCGCTCAGCAGAATATGCGGATCGAACAACATGCCGACGGAAACGAAAAAGAGCACGGCGAAAGCGTCGCGCAGCGGCAGGGTTTCTTCGGCGGCGCGTTGGCTCAGCGGCGATTCGGACAGGATCATGCCGGCAAAGAAAGCGCCGAGCGCGAAGGAGACGTCGAAGAGAACCGCCGCGCCGTAAGCGACGCCGAGCGCGATCACGAGAACGCCGAGGCGGAACAATTCGCGCGAGCCCGTATGCGCGATGTAGTGAAGGATCCAGGGAATGACACGGCGGCCGATCACCAGCATCACGGCGACGAAGGCGACGACCTTGCCGATGGTGATGAGCATCGTCATGGCGATGTCGTAGGTTGCGGCGGGCGATGCGTCGCTGCCGGTTTTGAGCAGGCCCGCGATGGCAGGCAGCAGGACGAGGGTCAGAACCATGGCGAGGTCTTCGACGATCAGCCAGCCGACGGCGATGCGTCCGCGTTCCGTCTCGACGATGCGGCGTTCCTGTAGCGCGCGCAGCAACACCACGGTGCTGGCGACCGAAAGGGCGAGGCCGAAGACGAGGCCGCCGCCGATGGGCCAACCCAGCGCCCAGGCGAGCGCCATGCCGAGGAGCGTCGCAACCGCGATCTGGACGATGGCGCCGGGGATGGCGATGGCTTTGACCGAGAGCAGGTCCTTCAGGGAGAAATGCAGGCCGACGCCGAACATCAGCAGGATGACGCCGATTTCCGCGAGTTCGCTGGCAAGTTCCTGATTGGCGACGAAGCCGGGCGTGAAAGGTCCGGCGAGGACGCCCGCGAGAAGATAGCCGATCAGCGGAGAGAGCCGCAGCCGCTGGGCGATGGTTCCGAGAATAAAGGCCAGCGCGAGGCCGCCCACGATGGTGGCGATGAGCGGCGTGTGATGCGGCATGCGTCTCCGGCTTCTAGGTGAGTGCGAGAAGGGCAGGATAGCGGAGCGCGGCGCTGCTGTCCGTTATGAAGTGCGCCGACGATCAGCCGAGCAGGCGCTGCAGCAGCACCAGATCGAGCCAGCGGCCGAATTTGCGGCCGACTTCCGGCATCCGGGCGACTTCGCGAAAGCCAAAGCCGGCATGAAGGTTTAGCGACGCCGCGTTGTCTGCCTCGATGGCGGCGACGATGGCGTGACGGCCGCTTGCGCGGGCGGCCTCGATCAGCGGCGGCATCAGTTGCGCGCCGATGCCACGGCCTCGTTGATCGTTGCGCACATAGATCGAGTTCTCGACCGTGTGGCGATAGCCGTCATGCGGGCGGAAGGGGCCGAAGGTCGCATAGGCCAGGACGTCGTTTGCATCGGTGGCGACGAGAACGGGAAAGCCCGCGCCAGTGCGCTCCAGGAACCAGGCGCGGCGGTTTTCCAGATCGACCTCGGTTTCATTCCAGATCGCGGTCGTCGCCGTCACGGCGTCGTTATAGATCGCCAGAATGCCGGGGAGGTCGTCCAGCGTCGCGGCGCGGATGTGAATGGCCACTTTGAGAGCTCCCTCGCGCCTTGCCGTCAGCTTTTGTTCACGTCTCCGGCATGGTCGTGCAGGAGCTTTGCGAACCAGGCGCGGAAACGTGCGACGCCGGCCTGATCGAGGCCGGCTTCCGCCGCCAGCTCGCGGCCGATGATCGCGTCGCCGAAGGCGGCATTGGCGGTCAGGATCGCCATGAACAGCGTGTCTTCGCGCTCCGGGGCGGCCTTGGCGTTTTTGGCTGCGTCTTCCTTTCGGCGCAGATGCAACTCGTCGGCGATTTCGGTGACGAGGGCGCCCGACGTGCTGTTCTCGGGCGAGCGGCCCGTCAGCAGCATCCAGGAGAGAAGGCGGGCGGTGCCACGATCGCTGAGCGTTTCAAAGACGTTGGAGATCAGCTCGTTGGCCTCGACCACATCCTCGCCATTGTGCTTGCTCTGCAGCGCCGTCAGCATCTTGTCGCGCAGTTGCGTCGAGGTGCGGGCGATCAGCGCGCGGACAAGGCCTTCGCGGCTTTCGAAGTGATGCAGGATCGCGGGATGCGAAATGCCGACGTCGCGGGCGATGTCCTGAAGGCGGATGCCTTCGGGCCCCTGCGCGGCCAACCGCTCTTCGGCGGCGTCGAGGATCAGGCGGCGCGCCTCATCGGCCGAGCGGCGGATGCGCTTTACTTCACGTTTGCGCTCGATCTGTACCGTGGCCTCTCCTTGGCCTTCGCCGGGGGTCGATTTGGCGGCACTACTCACGTGGAAAATTCCTCGAATTACTATTGACAACCGTGTCAGTATGTACCATGTTCATAACAGACCAGAGCCGTGTTCCGACATCATAGCAAGGGTATTGAGGCCATGACGACCGTTCAGGATGCGACCAATATCACAAGCATTTCAGGCAATGCGCCCCAAAAATCCCCCCGCAAGCGCATCGAGCCGCTGAAAGCCTGGCGTGCCATCAAGGCGTTGATCGCGGACAAGGAAGACACGGGTCAGGTCTTCAAGGTCATCGACGCGCTTTCCGGCAATGCCGATGACCGCATGTACAATCGTTTCATGGCCACCGAGACGGGCCAGCGCGTCGTCGCGGAAAAGCGCGATCTCATCACGCTGCTCAATGACCGCGAGCGCCTGAAGCATTTGCCCGAAGGCACGCTGGGCCGCAGCTATTACGAATTCATGGCCGAAGAGAATCTGACCGCCGACGGTCTCGTCGAGGCGAGCAATGAAGCGCCGCGCCGCAACGACCGTCCCGAAAGCGCGATGATTTTCGGCGACCGCATGCGCGACAGCCACGATCTCTGGCATGTGACGACCAGCTATGGTCGCGACGGCCTCGGCGAGCTTTCGCAACTTGCTTTCTATTACGCGCAGACGCGCAATCGCGGCATCGGCTTCATCGTGTTGATGGGCGCGCATGTCGCCAACAAGGAAGCGCCGAAGGTCGGCGTCTGGCGCGCGGTGCGCGAGGGCTATCGTCTCGGCAAGAAGGCCAAGTGGTTTCCCGCCGCCGATTGGGAAGCGCTGCTCGAAAAGCCGCTCGAGGAAGTCCGCGCGACGCTCGGTATGGGCGTTCCTGCGACTTATCGCGAGATCGAGCCGATCACCTCGGGCCTTGAAGGCAAGATTTACGGCGAGGAAAAGAAAGCCGCCTGAGCGGCCCCTCGCCCGCGTCGCTAATCCTGATATGTTGAACGCCCCGGAACTCGTTTTCGGGGCGTTTTATATTTCGGGTTTCATTTCGGGGGACGAAGTGATCACGGTTTACGGCTTGAAGACCTGCGACACCTGCCGCAAGGCGCTCTCCTGGCTCAAGGACGAGAAGATCGCGCATCGTTTCGTCGATGTGCGGGCGGACGGCGTCAGCAAGGCGGATGTGTCTCGCTTCGCCAAGGCGGTCGGCTGGGAGAAGCTGCTCAATAAGGCGAGCACGACCTGGCGCGAGCTTGACGACGGTGTGAAGTCGAACCTCACCGAAACACTCGCCATCGCGCTGATGGTCGAGCATCCGGCGCTCATCAAGCGGCCCGTTTTTGATATGAGCGGAAGAATCGTCTCGGGCTTCCGCGACGCTGAAAAAGCGGCTGTGAAAGCCGCCGCCAAATGAGCATGAGAGGGCGCGCGCCCGCCGCCCCGTCGATCGCGCTGCCGATCGAGACGCCGCGGCTTATTCTGCGCGACTTTCGCAAAGCCGATCTCGACGCCGTTCACGCCTACTCCTCACTCGAGGACGTGGCGCGTTATCTGATCTGGGGACCGAACACGCTGGCGCAAAGCAAGGAAGCCATTGAAGGCTTTCTTGACGATCAGCGCATGCGCCCGCGCACGATCTTCGATGTTGCGGTGACCTTGAAGCCCAAGCGCGATGTGATCGGCGGCGCGGGGCTGCGCATCATCGACAAGGACAATCTCACCGGCGAGATCGGCTATACGCTGCATCCCGACTTTTGGGGCTATGGCCTCGCGGTCGAGGCGGCGCGCGCGCTGCTCGATGCAGGTTTCAACGAGCTTGGGTTGCAACGCATCGTCGCGGTCTGCGATCAGCGCAACAAGGCGTCGGCGCGAGTGATGGAGCGGCTAGGCATGCGGCGCGAGGGCGTGTTCCGGGGCTCGAAGCTCATCCAGCACGGCTGGCGCGACGAATATCTCTACGCGATCCTTGCTGAGGAATTCAGCTAGTCCGGCATCTCGATGTTGGAGCCGCGCCGGATCAGGAATTCGATCCAGCCGCCGCGATCGCGGGTTTCGACAAGATCGTGGCCGGTCTCCGCGCAGAAATGCGGCATGTCGATCCGCGATACGGGATCGGTGACGAAGATGCGGAGCAGCGCGCCGGGTTCGAGATTGAGCAGGCGCTTGCGGGCGCGCAGGACCGGCAGCGGGCATTGCTGGCCCATGACATCGAGAAGGATTTCGGGCGTCGGGGTATTTTCTTGCGATCCTTCAATCTTGCGTTCCGCCATGCCGCACTCCTTTCGCGGGCGGGATGATGGCTGCAATCGCGGTGCCTGTCACCTGCGCAGTCGCTTTCGCGGCGGTTTGGCGTTTCCTTGACGGTCGGGGCGCGGGCCGGGCATAAAACACGGAGAGCGCGTAAACGCGCTGTTTTCGGGGGGACGGAGAAGATCATGGGCTTGTTCAAACGGATCGGCAACGAGATCACTTATCTGCGGGCGGCGATGCGCACGCTTGGACGGCTCGGCGACATCCACAAGCACCCGGATCGCACGTTCCCCGATGTGATCGAGGGGTTCGCCGCATCGAAGCCCGACAATATCGCAATCTATTTCGAAGACCGGAAGATCAGCTATCGCGAATTTAACGAAGCCGCGAACCGCTATGCGCGCTGGGCCAAGGCGCAGGGCATCGGCCGCGGCGATGTCGTCGCGTTGATGATGGAGAACCGGCCTGAATATCTGATCGCCTGGCTCGGCGTGCTGAAGGCCGGCGGCGCGGCGGCGCTCATCAATACCAATCTGGTCAAAGCGCCGCTCGCGCATAGTCTCAACATTTCCGGCGCGCAGCATTTGATCCTCGGATCGGAACTGGCGGAGAGCTATGCGACCGCCGTCGATCAGCTGGAAAAGCCGATGCAGGTCTGGGCGACGGGCGGCATCGTGCAAGGCGCGCAAAATCTCGACGCGGCGCTGGCGCTGCAATCGGGCGATGCGCTGCCCGACGACATTCGCACCGGCATCACGATCAACGACAATGCGCTTTACATCTATACGAGCGGCACGACGGGCAATCCGAAGGCCGCGCGCATTCCGCATGTGCGGCTGCTCACCATGATGGGCGGGTTTGCCGCGGCGGCCAATTCGACCGAGAAGGACCGCATGTATTGCGTGCTGCCGCTTTATCATTCGGCGGGCGGCGTGGTCGCGGTCGGCACGGTGCTGACGGTCGGCGGCGCGGTCATCATTCGCCGCAAGTTTTCGGCGCGCGAATTCTTCTCCGATTGCGTCAAATATAAAGCGACGCTCATTCAATATATCGGCGAGCTTTGCCGCTATCTGCTGAACAGCGAGCCCAATCCGAAAGAGCGCCAGCACAAGATCAGGCTCGCCATCGGCAACGGATTGCGGCCCGAAATCTGGCCGGCATTCCAGAAGCGCTTCAAGATTCCGAGCGTGCTCGAATTTTACGGCGCGACGGAAGGCAATGTGGCGTTGATGAATTACGACGGAACCGTCGGCGCGGTTGGCCGCATTCCCGGCTGGGCGAAAAAGAAGTTCAACGTCGAGCTTGTGCGCTTCAACACCGAGACGGAACAGGTGGTGCGCGGTGCCGACGGCTTCTGCATCAAATGCGCGCCGGGCGAAGCGGGCGAGGCGGTCGGCAAGATTTCAAACGATCCCAATACGCCGACGGGACGGTTCGAAGGCTACGCGAAAAAGGAAGAGACCGAGAAGAAAATCCTGCGCGACGTTTTCGAGGCAGGCGACCAGTGGTTCCGCACCGGCGATCTTTTGCGTCAGGATAAACAAGGCTATTTCTATTTCGTCGATCGCATCGGCGATACGTTTCGCTGGAAAGGCGAGAACGTCTCGACAAATGAAGTCTCGGAAGCGATTTCCGTTTTTCCCGGCATCAAGGAGGCGAACGTCTATGGCGTGTCGATACCGGGCACCGACGGGCGCGCCGGCATGGCGGCCATCGTTTGCGATCCGAGCCTCGATCTTGAGAAGCTGCGCAAGCATATCGACAAGGAATTGCCGGAATATGCGCGGCCGCTCTTCATTCGCCTGAGCCATGAGATCGAAGTCACCGGCACTTTCAAGCACCGCAAGGTGGAACTGGTGAAGGAAGGCATCGACCTTGCGCTGGTCAAGGAGCCGATCTATTTCAACTCGCCGACCGAAAAGAGATTCGTGCCGCTCGATCAGGCGCTGCACGACAAGATCTGCTCGGGCGCGTTCAAGCTCTGAACGGCCGGATGGCGGAGACAAAAAAGGCGGCTCTTGGGAGCCGCCTTTTCCTTTAACAATCCGGGAGATTGTCGAGATTGTCGTTGTCCGCATTATTGGGTTTTGTGCGGAGATATTTGCCATGTATTCCGTCAACCACAATAACTTCCGTACGACCTTTCACCAGATAGCGGTGATGGTTGCCTTCGATGTCTTTGATGACGTCGGCTTTTGATCGCGGCGACCAAGATTCATCACCGCACAATGAGGTGATATCTCCGTCTTTATCTTTACCTGAGCGCTTAACAGTTCTGTCAACCATTGGGATCTCTCAAAAATTGGAAAAAATCTGTACGCGACTGAAATACCAGTTTTGATCTAAGCTCGAGTCGTGTCTTGCAGAGAACAGAGGGGGATCTCTGAATGGCGAACAAAGCCAGAATTTCAACATCGCTTAAACGAACGCCGCGTAGTCTGAAACATGCCGTTGCAAATTTGATTGCGGAATTTCCTAGTGTTGAACAGGCATCACGCTTTTGCCGCGCGCAAGCAAGTAGCTTGTCCGGCTATGCAAATCCCAATCAAATGGAACGCATCGTTCCCGTTGATGTTGTGCTGGATTTGGAACGAAAGTTGGGGCGTCCGGTCGTCACCGAGTTTGTTGCCGCGAGGCTTGGCTATTCATTAGTGCCTTTACCTAAGGTTCGTGATTCTGACCCGCTGGGGCAACGGATTAGAAGAATAGTGAAAGAGGGATCGAAGGTTTTCGTCGATGCCGCAGACGCATTGGAAGACGGGGAGATCACTACAGATGAGGCGGTCATACTTGTCGCGGCCGTCGAGCGCGCAATTTTTGCATTCGTTGATCTATCTACCGGGTTGGACGAGATCATTGCGTCAAGCAAGCCTTATCGGGTTGGCTTGAAGTCTGCTGTGAAAGCGTAAAAAAGGCGGCTCGTGGGAGCCGCCTTTTTCAGATCCGTGAAACGCTGCTTACTGGGCGGCGTCCGGCTTCTTGCCGAGGCCCATGGCTTCGAGGATTTCCGGTCGGATGTTCTCCGTGCCCTTCTTCTCGATGTGCTGGGCGACGCGCGTGCCGACTGCCATCATCGCCTGGCCCATGAAGGCTTCGCGATTGTCCTTGGCCCAATTGAGCGAGGCGTCGCGAGCGGTGTTGGTTTCCTGGAAATGCGGGAACACATAGCGCGCCATCATTTCATAGGACTTCTTCGTGTTCTCGAAGTCGGCCCAGTTATGCGCCATCTGCAGGAAGGCGCCGAAGCCGCCCGACTGCTGCTGCAGGCGGGAAATCTGGGCAATCGCATCTTCCGGCGTGCCGACGACGGCCATGCCCGAGGCGATCAGCGCATCGACGGGATCTGTGCCGTCGGTCGGCGCGAGCGGCAGGGCAGCCACTTCGCGGAAGTAGTAGAGCCACTTCTCAAGACCGAAGCGCACATTCTCGCGGGCCTTTTCGCGGGTCTCGGCGATATGCACCGGGCCGACGAGACGCCATGCGGCGCGGTCGATGGTCTTGCCGTTGTCTTTGGCCGTGTCTTCGCAGATCGCCCAGTTGGTGGAGAGCGCGTTGAAGCCGCCTGCGGATGTCGCGCCGATGGAGAGAAGGCCGACACCGTGGCGGCCGGCTGCATTCGCGCCTGTCGGCGAAACCTGGCTTGCGACGGCGATATCGACGTGGGGCCGCGAATAGGGCGTCATCTGCAGGCGCGCATTGTTCAGCGTGAACCAGTCGGTTTTCATCGTCACCGTCTCGCCGCGCAGCAGCGGCACGATCGCGTCGAGCGCCTGATCCATCATGTCGCGCTGTTTGGCCACTTCGATGCCCATCATGAAGGCGTCGGAGGGTAGAGCGCCGGGGCCGACGCCGAACATGACGCGACCGCGCGTGATGTGATCGAGCTGGTTGATGCGGTCGGCAAGCATCAGCGGGTGATGATAGGGCAGCGACGACACGCCGGTGCCGAGCTTGATGTGCTTGGTGCGCTCGGCGACCGTGGCGATGAAGACTTCCGGCGAGGCGATGAGCTCATAGCCCGCCGAGTGATGCTCGCCGATCCAGGCTTCGTCGTAGCCGAGCTTGTCCATGTGCTGGATGAGCTCGATATCGCGCTCGAGCGCCAGCGTCGGGTTTTCATTGAGCGGGTGGAAGGGGGCGATGAAAGCCCCGAAGCGTAGTTTTTGTCCGGCCATTTCCTGTGTCTCCTCGGTTGCGAATTTTTTGTTGCGGATCAGTCGGCGGCGTTCGCGCCTTTGGCTTTCGCCTTTGCTTCTTCTTCCGCTTGATGTTTGACGATGGTCTGCATGGCGGCGTTCATGGCCTGGCCGATGAAATCGCCGGCATTTTCCGTCGCCCATTTCAGAGAGGCTTCGCGCGCTTCGTTGACCTTGTGGAATACCGGCTTCACGTGGCGCGCGAAGAGTTCATAGGACTTCTTCGTGTTCTCGAAGTTCGCCCAGTTATGCGCGAGCATCAGGTAGGCGCCGAAGCCCGGGATTTTCTGTTGCAGGCGCTCGATCTGGGCGATGGCGTCGTCGGGCGTACCGATGATGCCCTGACCGCTTTCGATCATCGCGTCGATCGGATCCTTGCCGTTGCCGGCGTCGAGGCCCATCGGATTGATCGAGCCGAAATAGTGACGCCATTTTTCAAAGCCGTATTTGACCTGGGCGCGGGCTTCCTCGCGCGTTTCGGCCAGATGCATGGGGCCGACGAGACGCAGCGCGCCGGGGTCCATGACGCGGCCATTTTCAATCGCGGTCTTCTGGGCGATGTCCCAGTTGATGGCGAGTGCGTCATAGCCTGCGGTGTTCGTCGCCGCGACGCAGAGCATGCCGAGCTGGTGCTTGCCCGCGAGCTTGCCGCCCGACGGCGTCACGGAGCTGGCGACGGCGACCTCGGGATAAGGCACGGAAAAGGGGCGGAGCTGGAGCTTGGCGTTTTGCAGCGTGAACCACTCGGTTTCCATGCTGACCGTCTCGCCCTTGAAAAGGCGCAGGATCACTTCCAGCGCCTCGACCATGCGGTCGCGCTGCTTGGCGACTTCGATGCCGAGCATATGGGCGTCGGACGGCAGCAGGCCGGGGCCGACGCCGAACATCACGCGGCCGCGCGTCATGTGATCGAGCTGGATGATGCGGTTCGCGGCCATCAGCGGGTTATGATAGGGCAGCGAAACGACGCCCGTGCCGAGCTTGATGCGGCTGGTGCGTTCGGCGGCGGCGGCGATGAAAAGTTCGGGGCTCGAAATGATTTCATAGCCCGCCGAGTGATGCTCGCCGACCCACGCCTCTTCGAAACCCTGCTTGTCGAGCCATTCGATCAATTCCAGATCGCGGCGGATCGCCAGCGTCGGGTCTTCATCGACGGGATGGAACGGCGCCAGAAAAATGCCGCTGCGTAGTTTGCTCATCGGGTCGTCTCCCAGAATTTCTTGAATGACAGGGTTTGAATAGCTTTGGCGTCAGGCCTTCTTCTTGAGGCCGTTCAGCGTGATGTCGAGAATTTGGCGGCTTGCCTGTTCGGTGTCGCTGTCGGGATGTTCGCTCCACCAGGCGGCGATGGCGCTCCAGGTCGAAACGATCGAAATGGCGGCAAGCTCGGGGGCGACGCCGATGCGCAGCTCGCCGCGCTCCTGCCCGCGCCGCACGATCTGGGTCACGAGATCGACGACGCTGTCGTTGATGGCGGCGGCTCTTGAAAGGGCGGTCGGCTGGTCGATGAACTCGCGCAGCATCTTGCGCATCACGGGCGCGTTGCGCTCCCAGGTTTCGCGGAAGGTGGCGAGAAACAGAAGAAGCTGGTCTTCGGCGTTGCCCTGGTGCCCTGCGAGGCGTTCGGCCAGGGATTGCGTGATTTCCTCGTTGAAATCCTGAAGCAGCGCGGCCTTGTTCTCGAAATGCAGGAAGAAGGTCGCCTTGGCGACGCTGGCGCCGTTGCAGATGTCTTCGATGGTGACGCCGTCATAGCCGCGCTCGGCAAAAAGGCTCATCGCCGTGCGATATATCTCGCGCCGCGTGCGTTCCTTTTTACGGGCGCGGCGCGTTCCGCCGACAGCCTCGTCCAATGGTTCGATCTCGCTAATGACGTTCTCCTCGGATCCTTGGATCTAAAACTAGACCGAAGTACATTTTTCGCCAAGAGCCTTTGTGAAAGGCCGGCTGACTTGGTTACGCCGCTTGTCCGGGCCGTTCAATGGGCGGGGTTTTCCCCGGGGGCAAGGACATTGCAGCCCCTAGGGTTGTTACCCTAAAACATTGGCAAAGAAAAAGTCATCGAGACAAGCAGGGAGAGATCAATGGGACGGGTCAGCGGAAAAGTGGCTCTGGTTACGGGCGCAGGCAGCGGCATCGGCCGCGGCGCGGCTCTGGCGCTCGCCGCCGAAGGCGCGACGGTCGTCGCGACCGATGTGGACGACAAGGGCAATGCCGAAACGGCCGCCCTGATCGCCAAGGCGGGCGGCACGGCGGTCACCCTCAATCACGACGTCACCAGCGAAGCGCGCTGGGCCGAAGTCGTCGCCGAAATCCAGAAGACGCAGAAGAACCTCCACATCCTCGTCAACAACGCCGGCATCGGCATCGCCGCCGATATTTTTTCGATGGCCTATGCCGATTGGCAGCGCCAAATGGCGATCAATGTCGATGGCGTCTTTTTCGGCGTGAAACATGCCATTCCGCTGATTGCGGCGTCGGGCGGCGGCTCGGTCATCAATATCTCGTCTGTCGCAGGCCTTCAGGGCGCACCGGGGCTTGCCGGTTATTGCGCCAGCAAGGGCGCGGTGCGGCTTTTCACCAAGGCCGTGGCGCTCGAATGCGCACAGGCCAAGATGAATGTGCGCGTCAATTCCGTGCATCCGGGCATCATCGATACGGCGATCTGGCAGAAGATTCCGCAAGGGGGCATGGGCTCTTTGCAGATCGAATCCATGCAGGCGGGCGCCAATGCGATCGACCCCAATGTGATTGCGGCGACGACGCCGCTCGGCTATGCGGGCCTGCCGTCAGACATTGCGGCGGGCATCGTGTTCCTCGCATCCGATGAATCGCGTTATATGACGGGTACGGAACTCGTCATCGACGGCGGAATTACAGCGCGCTGAATTTCCCGGTTTCGAAAATGAAAAGGCGGAGACTTTTGTCTCCGCCTTTTTTGTTTGGCTTTGGCACTCGTCAGTGCGTCATGCGTTCTTTGTCAGATGCATGAGTTACCACTCATAGCGCAGGTTGCCCCTGCCGACGTAGCTTTCGGTGGTATGGGAGAACTCGCCATCGAAGCCGATATTCACGGACCATCCGCGCCCAAGGGCGAGGTCGGCGTCGAGCGACAACAGGGCTGAATCCACCGCAGGCTTTGCGCCGCTCACCGTGAAACTCGTGCCGGGCAGTTGCTGGAACGTGGCGGTCGTCACCGGGTCGTTGTTCCAGTCATGGGCCCACGCGGTTTTGGCTTTCAGTGTGAGCGCCTGATCTCCAAGCAGGATTGTCTTGTCGAAGCGCGGGCCGATTTCGCCGCGTGTTGCGGTGAAGCTGTGCCGGTCATAGGACAAGGCGAAGATGCCGGGGCCGGAGGTGGCGGTTTCGCCGTAGGACGGCAGGAACAGCGTCGCCGTCTGGATGGCGGCATAGGGTGTGATGCCGAACGAGCCGGTGGTGAAGCGCCAGCCGGTTTCGAGCCGCGTTGTCAAAGCTTGCGGATGGAACGAGGCATGAAGGACATCGGTCGCGCCGCCGGCCGAGACGGTGCGGTCGGTTGTGGCGTCCTGCGCCGTGTAGCCGAGCGCGGCGGCAACATAGCCCGCGCCGATTGCCTGACGTCCATAGAGTGCGACGTTGAAGGCATCCGCTTCGCCTGAGCCAAAACCCTGGGCGACGCCGAAATCTGAAGAGGCGCCGCCGAGCGCGATGCCGAGGGAGAGGTCGGGCGAGGCGTGGAAGGTTGCGCCGGCGCTCACGCCATAGACGCGGCTTGTCGTGTCATGCGTGCCGGCGCCGCTGTCGCCCGACACGCGTGCATAGCCGCCATAGCCTATGGCCCATGCCGACCAGCGTTGCATTTGTTCGTGCGGCGCCGAGAAGCCAAAGGCATCGTCACTGGTCGAGGCAATCCTGACGGGTTCCGCAAGCCCGAGAGCTTGGCCACCTTGTCCCGTTGTGTTGCCGGAGGCCCCGAAGGCCCCGAAGGCATTGTCGAATACGCTGCCCATGAAGGAGCCCGCGCCGGTCAACACGGATTGTTCCAGGCTGCCGCCCGTTTCGCCGGAGGCCTGAGACAGCCCGTTGGCATCAAGCAAGGTGAAGGGCGTCTGGATGCCGCCGTTTGTGTAGAAGTAATTATTCAGCGTGTCGGCGACATTTTGTTGGTTGACGGAGAGAGTGCCACCCGGTGCCGGGAAGTGGAGTCGCAGGTCGAGATAGACATTATTGTTGTCATAGCTCAGCGTCGCGGCGAGCGTGGACGGCAGGCTCACATTGTTCAAGGCGTCGAATGTGCCGGTGATGCCGCTTGCCGCATTCAGAATCGTATATTGCCGCACTGTGTAGCTGCCTGCGGCATAGGTGGCGTTGACGGCGCCTGCGAGCGCCGCCGTGCCTGTGGCATTGGTACGGTCGGCCGTGGAGGGTGAGACTTCGACATTGTAGTTCGCGCCGCTGTTGAAGGTCAGGTCTCCGACAACGGTCAGTGTGCCGATGGAGTTTCCGGGTGCGAGGGCTCCGCCGCTGTCGATGGTGGTGGTGCCGATTGTACCTGTGCCGCCGAGCGTGCCGCCGCTATTTACCGCGACGCTGCTGGCGGACGAAATATCGCCATTGACCGACAAAGTGCCGGCATTGACGAGCCATGCGGCTGTTGTCGTCTGTGTGCCGGTGACGGTCCAGTCTGATGTGCCGTTTTTCTGCAAGGCGCTGAAGCCCTGATACTGCTCACCTGCATCGACGGCGGAAATGTCGAACGATCCGTCCGATGCGCCGCCGAGCGCCAGCGTATCGCTGCCCGTGCCGACGACATTGCCGAGGATTGTGCTGCCCGCCCAGAGTTCCAACGTGTTGGCGCCGCCGGTGAAGGTGATCGCGTTGGCGCGGATCACGCCGTCGCCGTCGAGGCCGCCCGTGATGCTGCCGTCGTTGATGAGGGTGAGGTCGCTGCCGGACACGCCGACGCCACCGACGCCTGCAAGACCGCCATCTGCAAGCACCGGGGGTGACTGAGTGGTGCTGCCGGCTCCGCCGATGCTGGCCGCTCCGCCCGAACCGCCGGTGATTGTGCCCTCGTTGGTAAAGGTCGCGCCCGACGAGGTCAGCAGACCGATGCCGCCCGCGCCACCTTTGCCGCCTTTGCCGCCGACGGTGGCGACACCGCCGCCTGCGCCACCATTGCCGCCATCGCCGCCATTGCCGCCGCTGATGACGCCCATTGTTGAATTGGAGCTTGAGTTCGTGCCGGTCAGCACCAAGCCATTGCCGCCCGCGCCGCCAATGCCGCCGCCGCTGCCATTGGAGATGGGGCCGGTCTGATCGATGGCATCCGCGCCCGCGCCGCCGTTG
>DASYEM010000075.1:0-3830 GCA_036499025.1 Parvibaculum sp.
GGCTTGTTCTCGACGATGACCGTCTGGCCCCACATCGCGCCGAGCTTCTCGGCCAGTGCGCGACCAAGAATGTCGCTGACACTGCCGGCGGTGAAAGGGTTGACGATGCGTACCGTCTGGTTCGGATAGGATCCGCTTTGCGCAAGGGCGCCCGAAACGGGTAGCGCCAGCGCAAGCACGAGCAGGCCTATCGATCGCATGAACCTCATGTGTTTCCTCCCAAAGACGTTTTTTATTGATTGTCAGATTTTCAGCAGTTTCCGCGCATTGCCCCCGAAAATCAATGCGCGATCCTGTTCGTTGACAGGCGCTGCGTCGAGCCATCGGCGGCCGGGCGTTCGGCATGAAAGGCCAATCGACCGAAAACAGAATACGTTCGACGCCCATTTCCGTAACCGCACAAGTCAGCGCGGCATCGGAAAACGACCCGCTGGTCGTGAGCCAGAAGTGTTCGCGGTAATATGCGGCGAAATCACGCGGCATTTTCATACGCTCGGCGACGAGATAATTCGTCCGCCACATCAGATAGGGCATCGTCTCACCGAGATGACCGACGATGATTTTTAGCTTGGGAAATTCGTCGAAGAGGCCGCTGACGACGAGCCGCACCGTGTGCGTCAGCGTTTCCAACGTGAAACCAAGCGGCGCGACCGCGAGCGCCGGATATTCCTTGAACCAGGCATCCTGCACCGCCTGCATCGGCGGCGTCGGATGAATGTAGACCGGCACGTCGAGCGCGGCGGCGCGTTCGAAGATCGGCCGGAACTGCTTGTCGTCCATGAAGCGGCCGTGCGTCAGGCCCATGATCATGGCGCCCTTGAAGCCGAGCTTGTCGACACAGCGTTCCAGCTCGGCCGCCGCCGCCTTCGGATCGGGCGTCGGGAGCGTGGCGAAAGCGGCAAAGCGCGTTGGATGCGCGCGTACCGCCTCGTGCAACACATCGTTGGACTCGCGCGCGAGCTTCACCGCCATCTCGGCATCGAGATTCTGTGTCGCCGGATTATTCTCGGATATGACCTGTAGATCGATGCCCGCTTCGTCCATCTCGGCGATGCGCAAGGCGCCGAGGTCATCGAGCTTGCGTTGAACCGGCGAGTCTTTCTCGCCGCGCAACGCCTTCAATTTTGGCGATGTGAAATGCTCTTCAAGCGTAATGATGTGGGGCTGCGGCATGCAGCTCCAGAGCTACGCTGAAATCAGAGCGGCTTCAATCCCGCTTCGATCTGCTTGCGCTCCGCTTCGAGGAACGGCGGCAGCACCAAGGTCTCGCCAAGCTTGTCGAGCGGCTCGTCGACCGCAAAACCCGGGCCGTCGGTGGCGATCTCGAACAGGATGCCGTTAGGCTCGCGGAAGTACAGCGAGTGGAACCAATAGCGGTCGACCTTGCCGCTATTCGGGATGCGCATGTCGTTCAACTGCGCCGCCCAGGCGTCGTAGTCGGCATCCGGAGAACGGAAGGCGACGTGATGCACGCCGCCGGCACCCGGATGCGCCGGTGCAAGATTTGGCCGCACCGCGACATGCAGTTCAGCGGCGGGACCGCCCTCGCCCATTTGATAAACGTGGACGCCATCGCCCTTTTGCTCCGGATGCGGATAGTCGCGCACCTGCTGCATATTCATGACATTTGTCAGGACAAGATCAGTCGGTCGCAGCTCTGGCACCGTCATGACGATCGGGCCCAGCCCGCGAATTTGATGTTCGACCGGCACGCTGCTTTTGTCCCACGGGTTTGACGTGCCCTTGCCGCCGTCGTCGATCAGCGCCAGGCGTTGGCCTTCCGGGTCTTCGAAAAACAGTGTGGCGCGGCCGTCGACTTCGACGATGTCGCTTACCTTCACGGCAGCCTTAGTCAGGCGATCATGCCACCATTGCAGGCTGACTTGGCCGGCGACACGAAAGCCGGTACGGGTGATGGTATTGTTGCCGCGCTTTTCCGGCAGCGTCGGAAAATCGAAAAAGGTGATGTCGCTGCCGGGCGACGCCACACCATCGGCGTAAAACAAGTGATAGGCGGAAACGTCGTCCTGGTTCACGGTCTTCTTGACCATCCGCAGGCCCATCAGCTTGGTGTAAAATTTGACATTGCCGGGCGCATCCGCGGAAACGGCGGTCAAATGATGGATGCCGGAAAGCTGCATTTTGTTTGCCCCGTAACGCGCGCTGGGCGCGCGGCTGTGTTATCGCTTGACCGCCTATTTAAGAATACCGGGTTTCTTTTTAAGAGGGCACACATATGACACTGGACACCCCCCTCGCGGGCAAGACCCTTTTCATCACCGGCGGCTCGCGTGGCATCGGCCTTGCCATTGCGCTGAAAGCGGCTGCCGACGGCGCCAACGTGGCGATCGCCGCCAAGACGGTTGACCCGCATCCGAAGCTCGAAGGCACCATTCATACCGCCGCGGCCGAAATCGAGAAAGCTGGCGGCAAAGCGCTGGCTCTTGCCGTTGACGTACGCGATGAGGCTTCCGTGAAAGAAGCGCTCGACAAGACTGCGTCGCATTTCGGCGGGCTCGATATCGTCGTCAACAACGCCAGCGCCATTCAGCTCACGCCCGTCGGCGCAACCGACATGAAACGTTACGACCTCATGAACGGCGTTAATTCGCGCGGAACCTTCATGGTTTCGAAGTACGCGCTGCCGCATCTCGCCAAGTCGGCGAACCCGCACATCCTCATGTTGTCGCCGCCGCTCGATATGAAAGAAAAATGGTTCGCCGCACACACGGCCTACTCGATGGCCAAGTTCGGCATGAGCCTCGTCGTGCTTGGTCTTGCCGGGGAGCAGCGCGGCAAGATCGCGGTCAATGCTCTGTGGCCCCGCACCACCATCGCGACCGCGGCTGTGAAAAACCTGCTTGGCGGCGATGCCCTCATGAACATGTCGCGCACGCCAGAGATTTTGGCTGAAGCCGCGCATCGCATCTTCCAGAAGCCGAAGACTTTCACTGGCAATTTCCTGATCGACGACACGTTTCTCGCCGGCGAAGGCGTCACCGACTTCGACCAGTACCGCGTCAATCCGGGCCAGCCGCTGCAGGTCGACTTCTTCGTGCCAGACGATATTCCGCCGCCGGCGGGTGTGAGTCTGAAGCCGTTGAAGGCGTGAGCGTCAGCGTTTAAGTAAAGCCCATGTCCACACTTCTTATTTCGCACCCCGCCTGCCTGAACCATCTCACCGGAACCGGTCACCCCGAACGGCCGGACCGCCTGCGCGCGGTCGAGGAAGCGCTGTCGGACGAACGATTCCAGATGTTGGCGCGCGAACAAGCGCCGATGGCGGAAGCGGACGTCATCGCGCTGTGCCACCCAAAAGACTACATCCAGGCGCTCCGCGATGCCTCACCGTCCGAAGGCGACGGCATGATCCGGCTCGACGCCGACACTGTCATGTCTCCCGGTTCTCTAGAGGCGGTATTGCGCGCGGTCGGTGGGGGCACGCTGGCTGTCGACGAAGTCATGAACCAGAAGGCGTCGAACGCTTTTGTCGCCGTGCGCCCCCCCGGCCATCACGCCGAGACGGCGCGGCCGATGGGCTTCTGCTTGTTCAACGGCGCGGCGATTGCCGCGCGCTATGCGCAGAAGCGATACGGCATCGAGCGCGCGGCCGTCGTCGACTTCGACGTGCATCACGGTAACGGCTCGCAAGATATTTTCTGGGCCGACAAGACCGTGATGTATTGCTCAACCCACGAGATGCCGCTTTATCCCGGCACCGGCGCGCTCGGCGAACGCGGCGAATACGACACCATCGTCAACGCACCATTGCGGGCCGGTGACGGCGGCGATGCCTTCCGCGAAGCTTTCGAGGTCGCGATCCTGCCGCG
>DASYEM010000076.1:0-21596 GCA_036499025.1 Parvibaculum sp.
TTCCTATTGCGAGAGGTTGGGTAGTCCATGGCAACCTAAATGGCCTCGTGACAAAGAAGTTCGTTGGTCGTTAACGCATTGGGATGATCAACCAAGTGTACCTAGCGTCTTCCCGCTCGGCGACGGAACGGTGCTTTGGGCCACACAAACTCACCTCTTAAGGATTCAATTAAGCGATGGGCAGCCTCGACGTTTGGGCGCTCGCGCAGTCAGCATTGACAGCAGCGTAATGGTCGCGTTCAAGAAAAAATTTAAGTTGGAATGGCCTGCAAAACAAAAGATTGCTTATCGGGCATATGTTGACTGTATAGGTGCACGTAACCTGCGAACGAATGTGGAGCATTTGTTGGCGCAGACAAAATGCAGAAGAGAAGACAAAAATCCGTATAAAGATAAATGGCATCTCGGTCTCAATTCTGAAATAGAGAAGGCCTATATCGAGCCGCCTGCCCCCGTCATTCCGTGACGGCGCGGCGGCGACTGAAAAAATCGCGCGCTCGGTTGCGCATGACGATCTCGGGAGGATCGAATGACGGACGTTAAGGGGCGGACAGCCTTCATCACCGGCGGAGCAAACGGCATCGGGCTCGGCATTGCGCAGGTGCTTGCCGGGGCAGGCGCAAAACTCGCCTTGGCCGATATCGATGCAGCGGCGCTGGAGCGCGCGAAGGCGGACCTTTCGGCCCTCACAACCGTGGAAACCGTCGTGCTCGACGTGCGGGACCGCGACGCCTATGTGCGCGCCGCCGACGATGTGGAACGCGCGCTCGGACCCGTCTCGCTGCTCTTCAACAATGCCGGCGTCGCGGGCGGAGCGGCTGTGGACAAACTCACATACGAGCTTTGGGACTGGGCCATCGGCATCAATCTCATCGGCGTCATAAACGGCATCCAGACTTTTCTGCCGCGCATGTTGGCGCGCGGATCGGGCGGCCATATCGTCAACACGGCGTCAGGCGCGGGGCTGGCCGCCACCACATCCGGTGTCCTTTACACAACGGCCAAATTCGGCGTGGTCGGCATGTCCGAGGCGCTGAATCTGGAGCTTGCCGCCGCCGGCATCGGCGTCAGCGTTCTTTGCCCGGGCCCGGTCGCCACGGATATCGTCACCCGCACATTCGAGAACCAGCCGAGCGCGGGCCTTTCCAGCGAGCTGCGCCAGAAAACCATGGAGCGCCTCGCCCAGGTCACCCAATTCCTGAAGCAAGGCGTCAGCCCCGAAGCTGTGGGCGCGATGGTCCTCGAGGCGATAAACGGGGACAGACTTTACATCCACACGGACCGGATCATGGCCGACGCCGTTCCGGCCCGGGCAAAGGCCATACTGGCCGCCATGCCCACGACTTGAGGGCGCGGCCCGCCTCGCTGCCGGGCTGGACAATGCTGCATCGCACACTTAACTAGGGAAGGGTCGCCGCCTCTCGCCGCGCGTCCTCATCCTTGTTTCGTGAGTTCCCATGCCTCTGTCGCTTCTCGCGCTCGCCCTTGCTTCCTTCGGCATCGGAACGACCGAATTCGTGATTATGGGCCTCTTGCCCGATGTCGCCGCCGATCTCCATGTCAGCATTCCAAGCGCCGGTCTTCTGGTCACGGGCTATGCGATGGGCGTCGTCGTGGGCGCGCCGGTCTTCGCCATCGCCACGTCGCGCCTGCCGCGCAAGCGAGCGCTGCTTTTGTTGATGGGCATGTTCACGCTCGGCAATCTTCTCTGCGCCATCTCGCCCAATTACGGGTTGCTGATGACGGCGCGCATCCTCACCGCCTTTTGTCACGGCACTTTTTTCGGCATCGGTGCGGTCGTCGCCGCCGATCTCGTTCCGCGCGACAAGCGAGCTCAGGCGATCGCTCTGATGTTTGCGGGCCTCACTGTCGCCAATGTGCTCGGCGTTCCGCTCGGCACCGCGCTCGGTCAGGCGGCGGGCTGGCGCGCGACCTTCTGGGCCGTGGTCGGCATCGGCCTCATTGCCGCGACCGCGATTGCGATCTGGCTGCCCGCCAATCTCCGCATGCCGCAAGGCAGTATCGCCAAGGAGTTTCGCGTTCTCGGCGAGAAACAGGTTCTGCTCGCCATGCTGATCAGCGTGCTGGCTTCGGCGAGCCTTTTTACCGTCTTCACCTACATCACGCCCATTCTCGAAAACGTTACAGGCATCACGCCCCACGGCGTCACGCTGGTTCTGCTGCTCTTTGGCGTCGGCCTGACGGCGGGCAATCTCATCGGCGGCAGGCTCGCCGACTGGAAGCTGATGCCGACGCTGATCGCCGTCTTCGTCGCGCTGGTCCTCATCGTCGCCGGTTTTTCCTATACGAGCCGCATGCTCTGGCCGGCCGTCGTCACGATTTTCGTCTGGGGCTTATTGGCCTTCGCCGTTGTGCCCCTGCTTCAGCTCCGCGTCGTCGACATGGCCCATTCGGCGCCCAATCTCGCCTCCATCCTCAATCAGGGCGCGTTCAATTTCGGCAACGCCACAGGCGCCTGGCTCGGCGGGGCGGTCATCGCGCGCGGCGCTGCCTATACCTCGGTCCCCTGGGTCGGCGCTCTGGTCGCGCTGGCGGCGCTGGGGGTTGCCTTGTGGTCCCAATACCTTGAGCGCAGCGCCGAGAGAGACGCGAAAATCAGTCAAACAACGATATAAACATTTCTTTATATCTCTCTTGCTCCCCTTGGCGTCCCTTGCTATAAAGCCGCCAAACCCGCCGGGCGCATTGCGTCCGCTTAATCTTGCGCCCATCTCCCAAGGAGCCCCCATGAGCAACGATTACATCGTCAAGGACATCAACCTCGCCGAATGGGGCCGCAAGGAACTCAACATCGCCGAAACCGAAATGCCGGGCCTGATGTCGACCCGCGCCGAATACGGCAAGGCGCAGCCGCTGAAGGGCGCGCGCGTCGCCGGTTCGCTGCACATGACGATCCAGACCGCCGTGCTGATTGAGACGCTGACGGCGCTCGGCGCGGAAGTCCGTTGGGCTTCGTGCAACATCTATTCGACGCAGGACCATGCCGCCGCCGCCATCGCCGCGACCGGCGTTCCCGTCTTCGCGATCAAGGGCGAGAGCCTCGAAGATTATTGGGACTACACCCACAAGATTTTCGAATGGGCCGATGGCGGCACGCCGAACATGATCCTCGACGATGGCGGCGACGCGACGCTGCTCATCCATCTCGGCCTGCGCGCCGAAGGCGGCGACGTCGCCTTCCTCGAAACCGCGACCAATGAGGAAGAGGAAATTCTCTACGCCTCGATCAAGAAGCGCCTGAAGAGCAAGCCCGGCTGGTACGGCGAGATCGCGAAAAACGTCAAGGGCGTCACCGAGGAAACGACGACCGGCGTGCATCGCCTTTACGAAATGCAGAAGAAGGGCACGCTTCTCTGGCCCGCGATCAACGTCAATGACAGCGTGACGAAGTCGAAATTCGACAATCTCTATGGCTGCCGTGAATCGCTGGTCGATGGCATTCGCCGCGCCACCGACGTGATGATGTCGGGCAAGGTCGGCGTCGTCGCGGGCTTCGGCGATGTCGGCAAGGGTTCGGCCGCCTCGCTCCGCAATGCGGGCGCGCGCGTCATCGTCACCGAAATCGATCCAATCTGCGCGCTGCAGGCCGCGATGGAAGGTTACGAAGTGACGACGATGGAAGAAGCCGCGCCGCGCGGCGACATCTTCGTGACGACGACCGGCAATATCGACGTCATCACCATCGATCACATGCGCGCGATGAAAGATCGCGCCATCGTCTGCAACATCGGTCACTTCGACAGCGAGATCCAGATCGGCGCGCTGAAGAACCTGAAGTGGCACAACGTAAAGCCCCAGGTCGATGAGGTCGAATTCTCCGACGGCAAGCGCATCCTGCTTCTCGCCGAAGGCCGTCTCGTCAATCTCGGCTGCGGCACCGGCCATCCGTCTTTCGTGATGTCGGCCTCTTTCACCAACCAGACGCTCGCCCAGATCGAACTCTGGACGAAGCCCGGCCAGTACAAGAAAGAGGTCTACACGCTCCCCAAGCATCTCGACGAAAAGGTCGCGATGCTGCATCTCGCCAAAATCGGCGTGAAGCTGAGCAAGCTCTCCGAAAAGCAGGCGGCCTATATCGGCGTTGCCCAGCAAGGCCCCTTCAAGGCCGAGCAGTATCGTTACTAAGGCGAATATACCTATCCGCCCCTGCGGTTCATGCGAAAGGCCCGGCTTCAGCCGGGCCTTTTTCATTGGCTCACCCTGTCCTTTTTCGCGACACATTAAGGCATCGTGTAGTATCGATATTCCCGAGGCTGATTTGAGATGCGCCGATCTGGGTGGCCATCCGAGGGGACTATGACGTGTAACGGAGTGCCGCCGGCGCGAAAGCTCGCAAGGCGAGGAGCGGATGTCTGCGCCGCGCTCGCCGCCGGCTCCGTCACGTCCGCAATCCTTCTTGCGTCGAATGCCCATGCCGCCTCCGCGCTTCCCGACAGCCTGCCGCAAGCCTTGACGACATTGGGCGTCTCGCCCGCCGCCGCCGCCGAACCGGCGATCAGCCTCTATCTTCTCGGCGCGCTCGGCATCGCGGTCATCGGCGTCTCGCTGGCCGTCATGGGACTTCGCGCCGCCCGCCGCGCCCGCCTCGTCGCCCTTGAGCGTGAACGCGAACTCTCGACCCTCGATGCGCGTCTCCATGCGGCGGAATCGATCCTCGCCGCCGAACCCGATGCGGTTTTCATCTGGACGCCCGAAAGTCTGCGCGCCGCGCCCGGCACCTTCCAGTCGCGCCCCCGCATTGTCGGCTCGACGGCGACCCTCGTCGATCCGGCGTCGGGCGATCTCGACTTCTCCTATTTGCTGACGCGGCTCGAACCTGAAAATGCCGGACGTCTCAATACGGCGGTCCAGCGTCTGCGCACGCGCGGCGCGCGTTTCTCGCTCCATGTGCAATCGATCGATGGCCGCACCTTCGAGGCCGAAGGCCGCCCGGCCGGCGCGCTCGCCGTGCTCTGGCTGCGCGACGTCACCGGCGAACGCGCCGAGGTGAGCCGCCTGATGGAGCGTCTGCGTCAGGCCGAAGCGGCGCGCGGCCGCTTTGAAGAACACGTGATGAAAGCCCCGTTCCCCGCCTGGCGCCGCAACGAAGAGGGCAGGCTCGCCTGGGCCAACGAAGCCTATGCGCGCGCCGTCGATGCCGCCTCGCCCGAAGACGCCGTCGTGCGCGGCCTCGAACTTCTGAACGAAGAAGTTCTCTCCACCCTGCGCCGCCGCCTCTTCGACCGCGCCCGCGCCACCGAGCGCACCCATGCGATCATGGCGGGCGAGCGCCGCGCCATCGAGGTCTTCGAGCAGCGCGTCGCGGGCGGTCTCGCCGGTGTCGCCGTCGATGTCTCGGCGCTCGATGCCGCCGAAGCCGAACTCCGACGCCACATCGAAAGTCACGCGGCGACGCTCGACCGGGTGACGACGGCGGTGGCGATCTGCGGACCCGACAAACGCCTGAAATTCCACAACCGCGCCTTTGAGGCGCTCTGGGGTCTCGATCCCGCATGGCTCGCCACCGAGCCGACCGACAGCGAAATTCTCGATCAGCTCCGTGCCCAGCGCCGCCTGCCCGAACAGGCGAATTTCCAGGTCTGGAAACAGGCGCGCATGGAGCTCTACACCTCGCCCGATCCCGTCGAGGAATACTGGCATCTCCCCGATGGCCGCATCGTCAAATTGCTGGGGCAGGCGCATCCTTTCGGCGGCGTCATCTATGTCTACGAAAACGTCACCGAACAACTCAACCTCGCCTCGTCCTACAACACGCTCGCCCGCGTGCAGCGCGAAACCATCGACCATCTCTATGAAGGCGTCGCGGTCTTCGGCTCGGACGGCCGCCTGAAATTGTCGAACCCGGCTTACGCCCGCATCTGGAATCTCTCCGCCGAAACGCTTCAGGGCGAGCCGCATGTCAACGACATCGCCGCCGCCACAAACGCTCTCTATGGCGACGAAGCGCAGGCCACGGCCTTCAAGGCGCGCATCACCCATGACGCAAGCGCCCGCGCCCAATCGACGGGCCGTCTCGATCGTCCCGACGGCACGGTGATCGATTACGCCATCGTGCCGCTGCCCGACGGCGCGAGCCTGCTCACCTATGTCGATGTGACGGATTCGATCCGCATGGAATTCGCGCTGCGCGAGCGCAACGACGCGCTGGAAACGGCGGACCGGCTGAAATCGGAATTCATCAGCCACGTCTCCTATCAACTGCGCACGCCGCTCACCAACATTCTCGGCTTTGGCGAAATCCTCGAAGCCGAAATGTTCGGCAACCTCAATCCGAAACAGCACGAATATACGCAAGGCATTCTGGAATCGTCGGATACCTTGCTCGACGTCGTGAACGACATTCTCGATCTTGCCGTCATCGAAGCGGGCGCGATGACGCTCGATCTTTCGGACGTCGAGATTTCCGACGTCGTGCAGTCGGCGGGCCAGTTCGCACACCACCCGGCGCAGAAGAACAAGGTCGTCGTGAAGATCGAATGCCCGGACGGCATGGGCTCGGTCCGCGCCGATGAAAAACGCATCAAGCAGATCATGATCAATCTGCTCTCGAACGCGCTCGCCTTCACCAGCCCCGGCGACACCATCACCATCGGCGCGCGCCGCCTCGAAAACACGGTGCAGCTCTACGTCGCCGACACCGGCATCGGCATCAAGCCGGAATTCCAGGCGACCGTCTTCGACCGCTTCGAGGCCCGCTCCGGCAGCGACCGCCGCCGCGGCGCCGGCCTCGGCCTCAGCCTCGTGCGCTCCTTCGTCGAACTCCACGGCGGCTGGGTCACATTGGAATCCGCCCCCGACGTCGGCACCTGCGTCACCTGCCACCTGCCGGTCCGCGCCGCCACCGCGCCGACGCTTCCATCCCCCGCGCCCGTTGTCGCCGTCAGCGCCGACGACCGCCGCTGAGGCGATGGCGTCAGCGTCTCCAGCTTGACTTGCCTAAAAACGAGGCGTATCCGTTTACGCATTCCGGCGCGCCGCGCGCGCAAACAAGACGAGTGGATCCAAAATGGACAGTGTTTCGAACATTGCTGGACGTGTGCCGACAGGCGCTGTCGGCATGTCGTGCCTGCCGATCACTCGCGAGGAACCTGCGGACTAAAGCTGTCCGCATAGATCCAACGGATCCACCCTCCCGAGCCTGGCAAACGCTTCGGAGGGTTTTTTATTGGCCCTGCCTTCCCTCCGCTGCCGTTTTCCGGGCTTCGAGATCAAGAAAAGCCCCGGTTATGACTGAAATTCTCGACGCTCCCGCTTTCAAGACGCCCTTCGAGGCCGCGCCCCTGCCGCCTGTCAAACCCGTGCGCCACTTCGTCGTGGAAGCGCGCGAGCTGGCGCGCCTCGCCGGTCCCATCGTCATCACGCAACTCGCGCAAATGGGCGTCGGCACCATCGACGTGTTGCTGCTCGGCGCTTATTCCAAGGATGCGCTGGCGGCGTCCGCGCTGGGCCTCAGCCTTTATTACGCGATGTGGGTTCTCGCCATGGGCCCGGCCATCGCCGTCTCGCCGATGATCGCGCATATTCTGGGCGCCCGGCGCTACGACACGGATGGCGTGCGCAAAAGCGTGCGCATGGCCTTCTGGGTCATCCTCTTGCTGATGCCGTTCCAGATCGCCTTTCTGTGGTTTGCCGGCGACATGCTGGCCGCGATGGGTCAGCCGAAAACGCTCGCCGCCGATGCGGGGCTTTTCGTGCGCGCGCTGGCCGTCGGCTTCGTCTTCACCGCGCTCTTCAATGTGCTGCGCGGCTATGCGACATCGCTAAGCCGCCCCAACGCGCCGCTGATCGTCATGGGGCTCATGATCGTTTTCAATGCGGCTCTCGCCTATACGCTGATCTTCGGCCATTTCGGCGCGCCGCGTTTGGGTCTCCTCGGCGCGGGCATCGCCAGCGCGACCTCCTTCGCCTTCAGCTTCTTCGCCATGCTCGCCGTCATCTTCATGACGCCGGATCTTGCGCGCTATCGCATCTTCCATCGCTTCATGGATTTCGATTGGGAAGTCTTGAAGGAAGTCATTCGCCTCGGCATGCCGATCAGCATGACCATCATCTTCGAAGCCATGTTCTTCAACGCGGGCACGATGATCATGGGCTATTTCGGCACCGACAGCGTCGCCGCCCATCAGGTGGCGCTCAATGTCGTGGCGCTGTGCTTCATGGTGCCGCTCGGCATCGCCACGGCGGCCACTGTGCGCATCGGCCTGGCGGCAGGCGCGGAAGACCAGCCGCGCGTCCGCCGGGCGGGCCTTGCCGCCATGGGCATGAGCCTCGGCTTCATGTCGCTGATGGGCGTCGTGCTCTTCGTCTTCGCGCCGCACATCATCGGATTCTATGTCGACAAGCACGATCCGAAAAACGCGGGCGTCATCGCCAATGCGATCCTCTTTCTGCGCATCGGCGCCGCTTTCCAGATTTTCGACACCATGCAGGTCGTCGCCTCGCTGAGCCTGCGCGGGTTGAAGGATGCGAACGGACCCATGTGGATCGCGGGCGCCAGCTATTGGCTGATCGGCTTCCCGCTGGCCTTGCTTCTCGCCTTTCATTTCCAGTTGCAGGGCGCGGGCGTCTGGGTCGCCTTCGTCGTGTCTCTGGCGATCGCGGCCGCGGCCATGTGCTGGCGCTTCATCCATCTCTCGGACATGCGCGGGCGCTGGACGTCTTGAAAAAAGGCCGGTCGTAGAAAACGCGCCTCCGGGTTACGATAAGCGGATACGAAACCCGGAGGCGACCATGCTTGAGCGGATCATCGAACAAAGACGGCGGGACCTTGGCGGCGGCTTCGAGGTCGGCCGCGTGTTGCCCGTCGCCCAGCGCCGCATGGTCGGGCCTTTCATCTTCTTCGATCACATGGGCCCGATGCGTCTGGAAGCGGGCATCCCGAAAAGCCTCGACGTGCGGCCTCATCCTCATATCGGCCTCTCCACCGTCACTTATCTGTTCGACGGCGAAATCATGCACCGCGACAGCGTCGGCTCCGAACTCGCGATCCGTCCAGGCGAGGTGAACTGGATGACGGCAGGCCGCGGCATCACCCATTCCGAGCGCCTCGAACATGCGCGCGAAGTCGGCGATACGATCCACGGCATCCAGTCATGGGTCGCGTTGCCCGATGGGCAGGAGGAGGGCGACCCGGGCTTCACCCATTACGGCACGGGCGATCTTCCGGCTTACGAAGACAAGAATTTTTGGATGCGCCTCATCGCGGGCCGCGCCTTCGGTCTGGAATCGGGCGTCAAAACCCATTCGCCGATGTTCTACGCCCATTGCGAATTGCAGGCGGGCGCCACGCTCGAACTGCCGCGCGATTATCCCGAACGCGCCGCCTATGTGGTGACGGGCTCCGTCGAAACCGAAGGCCAGACGCTCGAGGCGGGCCGCATGGCGGTGTATGGCGCGGGCGATGCCCCGGTCATCAAGGCGCTCGCGCCCTCGAAAGTCATGGTCCTTGGCGGCGACCCTGTCGGCGAGCGTTTCATCGACTGGAACTTCGTCTCATCGTCGAAGGAGCGCATCGAGCAGGCCAAGGCCGACTGGCGGGCCCAGCGCTTGAAGCTCCCCGACCTCGACCATGACGAATTCACGCCCCTGCCCGGATAGCGACTCTTAACGGTCCCTATGATAAAATCCCCTCCGGGCAAGGAGGGGCGCCATGACCGTATATCTGCCGGATCAGGCCGCAAGGCTCGAACGCTTCACGCATTCGAAGTCGCCGTCTTCCCTGTTCCGCACCAGCACCCTGCCGCCGCCCGAGCGCTTCGCCGCCTGGCGCGAAAGCATGGGCGTCTTCCTGTCGTCGAGCCTCGCGCCTGAAGCCGACATGGAAGCCTTTCGCGGTGAGGTCGAAGGCTATCTGATCGACGACATCCTGTTCGGGCGCGTCCTCGCCTCGGGCCAGAAATACGATCGCGGCAGCGCCAAGATCGCCCGCGACGCTCTCGATCACTACATGATCCAGGTTTTTCTCGACGGCGCTTGCGAGATGAACGTGCATGGCCGCGTCCTGCAGAGCCGCCCCGGACAGGCCATCGCCTTCGATCTCGGCGAAGTTCTCGACAGCGTCAATAGCGACTTCGACCTGCTCTGCCTCATCATTCCGCGCGCGCGTCTCGCGCCGCTGCTGAGCTTTCCCGACGGCCTTCACGGCGGCATGCCCGTCATGGAAAGCGGGTCGGGCCAATTGCTCGCCGCTTTTCTTTCTTCGCTTTATATCTCCGCGCCCTCGCTTGGGCCTGCCGAAGCTCGAGCGGCGGCCCGCGCCCTTCTCGAAATGACGGCGGCGGCTTTCAACGGCGCAACGGTGCATGAAGCGGTTGCGAGTTCCGGCGGTCAGGAGGCTCTGCTGATCCATGCGCAGTCCTTCATCCGCCGCAATCTAGCCGCCGCCGATCTCTCGCCCGAGATGATCGCCCACGCCCTCGGCATATCGCGCGCCTCGCTCTATCGCGCCTTCGAACCGGTCGGCGGCGTCGCCGCCTATGCGCGCGAGTTGCGGCTCAGAAAGTGCGCCGCCGACATCATCGCGGTGCGCAATGCCGGCCGTCAGCTTTCCGAGATCGCGCATAAATGGGGCTTCACCGACGCCCCGCATTTCACGCGTCTCTTCAAGCAGCGTTTCGGCCAGACGCCGGGCGAAGTCCGCCACACCATGGCGCCCTTTGCGCGCCGCGACCGCACCGAGCTCGATCCGCGCGTCGGCGACCGCCGCTATGAAGAATGGATCGCGGCGCTGGCGTAAATCTTCCGTCATTGCGAGCCCGAAGGGCCGTGGCAATCCATCTCGCCGAATGTGCCGCTCTGGATTGCTTCTTCGCTGCGCTCCTCGCAATGACGAATTATTTTTCAGCGACGGCCTTCAGTTTCGCCAGTCCCTTGTCGAACTCTCCGCCGACCATCTTGTCCATGTTGAAGACCACATGCATGATCTTCGGCAGGAAGGTCACCGGCCCCTCCATCACCCATGTCACTTTCGTGTCCGCGCCTTGCGGCTCCAGCGTGAAGCTTGCCTTGTTGGTGGTCCTGAACGGCTTGAAGAAATCGAGCTTGATGACGATCCGCGCGGTCGATGCCTCCAGCGTCTCCATCCGCCCGCTGCCGACGCCCTTGCCGTCCCATTCGTAAACCGCGCCCGCGCCGCTTTCCGCGCCGCCATAGCTGCGCTGCATCGCCGGATCGGTCTCGAAGGGCGACCATGCGCGCCAGGCATGATAATCGGCGATCAGCGGATAGATTTTCTCCGGCCCTGCATGGATCGTCACCGAACGCTCGACGCGAAACGTGTCGGGCTTCATCGCCGCCAGCACGAGAATGACGGCGAGCGTCAGAATGACGATGCCGGAAATGACGAGAAGAACGGTCTTCAACATGAGAACCTCCTGAAAATTCGGAGCGCCCGACGTTTACGCGCCGGTCTCGCAGTTGACCATCCATTTGATGCCGAACTGATCGATCGCCATGCCGAAGCGATGCGCGAAGAATGTCTGCTGCAACGCCATCCGCACTTCGCCCTTGTCGCTCAGCGCCTTGAAGACGCGTTCCGCTTCCGCCGCATCGGGCACGTAATAGCAGACCGTGACGACCTCGTTTGCCATCGACGACGGCATGCCCGGCGGATTGTCCGACCCCATGATGGCGAAGTCGCCGATGGTCAGCCGCGTATGCGCGATCAGCTTGCGCGTCTCGTCGGTAAAGGCGGGGTTGGGCTCGCCCGGCGTTTCGCCATAGGTCATGGTCATCGGAATCTCGCCGCCCAGATGTTTCTGGTAATAGGCAAAAGCCTCCCGGCACTTGCCGTTGAAATTCAGATAAGGGGTAAATTGCATGATGTCCTCCTGTGATGAAGTGATGGATCTCGCCGCCCGTCAAGCGGAACGGATCGTCTTGCTCATATGGACGGCGACCCCGTGAGGCAATTCCTCTTCCCGGTCGATCCGCATCATAAGACCGCCTTCGCGGGTTGACATTCCAGCCTGTACGGAAATACTTAAGTATGTTCTTAACTGTGGAGCCACCGACCGGCCCGCCGTCAAAGGAAGACCGCCATGAGCCCGCGTTCCGCCGTCCATTCGACTTTCACCATCGAGCGCGTCTACGCCGCCGCGCCCGCCCGCGTCTTTGCCGCCTGGTCGACGCCTGAAAAAGCTCGCTGGTTCGGCGGCCCCGACAATTGGCAGAAGTCGGACTACCGGATCGACTTCCGCATCGGCGGCAGCGAAAGCGTTAGCGGCGGCCCCGAAGGCGGCCCGGTCCATTATTACGATGCGCGCTTTCAGGACATCGTGCCGAACGAGCGCATCGTCTCGACCTATGACATGCATATGGACAAGACGCGCATCTCCGTCTCGCTTGCGACCGTTGAATTGAGGCCGGAAGGCAAGGGCACGCGATTGATCCTGACCGAGCAGGGCGTCTTTCTCGACGGCCATGACGATGCAGGCTCGCGCGAGCGGGGCACGCGCGATCTTCTCGACAATCTCGAGGCCTATCTCGTCCGCCAGAATCTCAACGCCTGAGGAGAATGCGCTTGTCTCTCACATTGCACGCCCATCCGCTTTCGTCCTTCTGCCACAAGGCTCTGATCGCGTTTTATGAAAACGACACGCCCTTCACGCAGGCGATGGTCGATCTGATGAGCCCGGAAGGCGCGGCGGCTTTCAAATCGCTTTGGCCCATCGCGCGCATGCCGCTGCTGCGCGACGATGCGCGCGACGTGACGCTGCCGGAATCCTCGATCATCATCGAATATCTGCAGGACTATTATCCGGGCCGAACGCGCTTCATCCCGCAAGACCCCGACCTTGCCCGCCAGGTCCGTCTCGCCGATCGCTTCTACGATCTCTATGTGCAGCAATCGTCGCAAAAACACGTCTTCGACATGTTGCGCCCGGAAGGCGCGAAAGACCCGCATGGCGTCAGTGAAGCCGGCGCCATGCTGCGCACCGCGCTCGCGCTCGTCGAACGCGACATGAGCCAACGCATATGGGCCGTCGGCGAAACCTTCACGCTTGCCGATTGCGCCGCCGCGCCCGCGCTTTTCTACGCCGACAAGCTGATCCCGCTGGCAAAGGCGCATCCCCATGCCGCGCGCTATCTCGAACGCCTGATGCAGCGCCCCTCATATGCCCGTACGCTGAAAGAAGCCGAGCCTTACTTCGCGATGTATCCGGGCTGACGTTGCTCGATCAAGGGAGGACTCCAATGAAATATCTTCTGGCAGCCGCCGCGTTTCTCGCGCTCGCGGCCTGCGACCAGCAAAGCGACAAGAAGACCGCCGCCGAACCCGCGCCTGTCGTCACCGACGCGCCCGCGGGCGACTACAAGCTCGACAAGTCCCATGCGAGCCTCACGTTCCGTGTCGATCATCTGGGCTTCTCGATCTACACGGCGCGTTTCAATTCATTGGATGCGACGCTGAAATTCGATCCGAAAAACCCGGCGGCCTCGGTCTTCGAGGGCACGGTCGATCCGAACTCGCTCGATGTGCCGTCGCCGCCCGCGAATTTCCTCAACGATCTGCGCGGGCCGCAATGGCTCGACACGGGCAAATACCCGCAGATAACTTTCCGCTCGACAAAGGTCGAACTCACCGGCGCGAATACCGCGAACATCACCGGCGACTTCACGCTGCATGGCGTGACGAAGCCGCTCACGCTCGCCGCCACTTTCAACGGCGGTTACGCCGGCAATCCCTACGATCCCAATGCCCGCATCGGCTTTTCCGCCACCGCCACGTTGAAACGCTCCGACTTCGGCATGGGCTATGGCGTCCCCGCGCCCGGCACGAAAATGGGCGTCGGCGACGACGTGCACATCGCGCTCGAAGCCGAATTCAACGGCCCTCCGCTTGCAACCGCCGCGCCCGCTCCCGCGCACCCGTGACGCGCGGCAGTTGAAATGCCTTCCCAGCGAATGACCGAAATGCTAATTTCGGTCATTCGGCTCACGGGAGGAGGCGCACAATGTCCGTTACGTTCAAGGTCAACGGTGTCCGGCACACGCTCGACATCGAAATGGAAATGCCGCTCCTCTGGGTGCTGCGCAATGAGCTCGGCCTCACCGGCACCAAGTTCGGCTGCGGCGTCGCCTCTTGCGGCGCCTGCACGGTGCATGTCGATGGCGAGGCGGTGCGCAGCTGCCTGACGCCGGTCTCCGCCGTTGAAAACAGCGAAGTCGTCACCATTGAAGGTCTCGCCGCCGAACAGGGCGCGGCGAAAAACGCCCTCGCGCCGATACAGGCCGCCTGGATCGCCCATCAGGTTCCGCAATGCGGCTATTGCCAGTCCGGCATGTTGATGGCGGTCTCGGCGCTGCTGAAGGAAAACCCCAAACCTTCCGACGCCGACATCGACGAGGCGATCACCAATGTCTGCCGCTGCGGCACCTATCCGCGCATCCGCGCCGCGATCCATTCGCTGTCGAACGCATAAGGAGCGGATCATGAGCCTCAAGGAAAAACTGAAAAACCCCACCCGCCGCCAGATGCTCGTCGCCGGCGGTCTCGCAGGCGGCGGCCTTCTCATCGGCTACGCCTTTTCCGGCCCCTCGCGCCACAAGCTCGCCGAGCGCGCCGTGGCGGGCGAGGGCGAACATGTCTTTGCCACCTGGCTGAAGATTGCGCCGGACAATACCGTCACCGTTTACGTGCCCCATGCCGATATGGGCCAGGGCGTCGTCACCGCGCTCGCCATGATGGCGGCGGAAGAAATGGAAGCCGACTGGTCGCTGGTCCGCGCCGAAACCGCGCCCGCCGAAAAAGCCTTCGCCAATGAAAATTTCGGCCAGCGCTACACCGAAGGGCTGAACATCCCGCCGATGTTTCAGGGCCTCAGCGACGTCGCGATGTTGAAAGTCGCGCAATTCATGAACGTCCAGATCACCGGCGGCTCCTCGTCGATCCGCTGGACCGGCCAGCACGGCATGCGCCCGGCCGGCGCTTCGGCGAAAGACATGTTGATCCGCGCCGCCGCCGCGCGCTGGAAGGTCGCACCCGGCGAATGCGTGGCCAAGCTCTCTCACGTCACGCATCCGTCAGGCAAATCCGCGAGCTTCGCCGAGCTGTGCGCCGCCGCCGCCGAGCTTTCGCCGCCCTCCCATCCGGTGCTGAAGGCCAAAGCCGATTACACCATCGTCGGCAAACCGATCCCGCGCTTCGACATTCCCGGCAAGGTCAACGGCACGGCCATGTACGGCATCGACGTGCGCCGCCCCGGCCAGCTTTACGCGGCGATGAAATTCATCCCGAGCTTCGGCGGCGAGGTCGTCTCCTATGACGCCAATCAGGTTCTCTCGCGCATCGGCGTCAAGAAAGTTGTGACCGTGCCCGGCGCGGGTGTCGCCGTCATCGCCGACAATTTCTGGCGCGCCAAGGAAGCCGCCAAAGCGCTCGACATCAAGATCGATGCCAAAGGCCATGACGCGCTGTCGATGAAGACGATCTACGCCCGGCACGATGCCGACATCGCCAAAGACGACGGTTCGAAAGACGTCGAGATCGGCGACGCCGAAGCCGCCTTCAAAGGCGCCGCCAAAACCGTCGAGGCGACCTATCGCGTGCCTTATCTGGCGCATGCCTGCATGGAGCCGATGAATTGCACGGTCTGGATCAATGGCGACAAGGCCGAAGTCTGGGTCGGCTCGCAATCGCCGCTTTCGGTGCGTGGCCGCGTCGCCGAAATTTCCGGCCTCGATTTTGAAAACGTCACCGTCCATCCGATGCTGCTGGGCGGCGCTTTCGGACGCCGCATCCCGGTCGTCAAGGGCTTCATCGATTTTCCGAGCGAGATCGATTTCGCCACGATCATCGCAAAGGAAGTCGATGCGCCGGTACAGCTTCTCTATACGCGCGAAGACGATATGCAGCACGACGCCTATCGCATCGCGGTGACGAGCAAGTTCAAGGCCGGTCTCGACGCGCGCGGCAATCCGGCCGTCTGGACCAATCGCTACACCTCGAAAGACGAGCCGGGCGAGGCGGCGCATATTCCCTATGCCGTGCCGAACCGCTCGATCCGCTACGTCGAAAGCCCGACCGTGGTGCCGCGCGGCCCGTGGCGCTCCGTCGCCCATTCGCAGCACACGTTTTTCACCGAAAGCTTCATGGACGAGCTGGCGCATGAAGCGGGCAAGGACCCGTTTGAATATCGCCGCGCGCTTCTGAAAAACGAGCCGCGCCATCTCGCCGTGCTGGAGCTTGCCGCCGCCAGGGCGGGCTGGGGCACGCCGCTCGAAAAAGGACGAGCTCGCGGCATCGCGATCCAGCAGGCTTTCAATTCGATCGTCGCTGAAGTGGCGGAAATTTCAGTGAGCGCCGCCGGCGAATTGAAAGTTTATCGCGTCACCGCCGCCGTCGATTGCGGCGCGACGATCAATCCCGACACCGCGACGCAGCAGGTCGAAAGCGGCATCATCTACGGATTGACGGCGGCGCTTCACGGCGAGATCACCATCGAGAAGGGCGCCGTCGCGCAGTCGAATTTCCCCGACTATGAAATGGTCCGCATGGCCGACGTGCCGGTGATCGATGTGCATTTCATCGACAGCGGCGCGGCCTTGGGCGGCCTCGGCGAACCCGCCACCCCACCCATCGCGGCGGCGCTCGCCAATGCCGTCTTCGCCGCCACCGGCAAACGCATCCGCGACCTGCCGATGAAAAACCACGACCTGACCCCGCTCACCGCGAAGCTCGCGCAAGCGGCGGATTGATCGCTGTAACATCCACTCGATGGCCCAAGCGTCATGCCCCGCATAAAGCGGGGCATGACAAATAACGAATGGATGAAGTAGTCAGCCCCTCAGTGCTGGCTCTCCGGCATCGTCACGCGGATGCCCTCGAGCGCCGGCGAAATCTTGATCTGGCAGGAGAGCCGCGAGTTCGCCGCCGAATGCTCGCAGAAGTCGAGCATCGTCTCTTCCATGTCTTCTTTCGCCTCGAGCTTGCCCGTCCATTCCTCGGGCACGAACACCATGCAGGTCGCGCAGGCGCAAGCGCCGCCGCAATCGGCGTCGATGCCGGGAATCATGTTCTTGGTCGCCGCTTCCATCAGCGTCAAACCGTCGGCGGCGTCGATCGTATGTTCCTTGCCGCTATGCTCGATAAACGTGACCTTCGTCATCTCAACTCCCTTTGAACTTTTCCGCGCGGCTTCACGCCTTCGCGATCTCTTTCATGTTTATGTTCTCATCCGCGAGCCGCGCCGGATCGAGCTTTGCGTGTTGCGCGATCAGCATTTTCGACATCATGAATTCCGGCGCGCGATTGACCGCATCGACCGCGACGAGAATGCCGTCCTTGAGATAAAAGACTGCAAAGCTCCGTCCCGCCGCCGGATCGCCGCGCGTCACGGCCTGCGTATAGCCCGACGACAATCCGGCGATCTGCAATTTGAGATCGTACTGGTCCGACCAGAACCACGGCACCTGATCGTAAGGCTTCTCCTTGCCCGTCAGTGCCGCCGCCGCCGTCTTGCCCTGCTCGATGGCGTTCTGCACGCTTTCCAGCCGCAAGCGCCGCCCGTAAACGCCGTTCGGGTGATTGGTGCAATCGCCCGCCGCGCAAATATCGGGATCGCTTGTGCGCGTGCAACTATCGACGACGATGCCGTTCTCGACATCGAGCCCCGCCGATTGGGCAAGCTCGACATTGGGCAGAATGCCGACGCCGACCACCACGAAATCGCAGGGAAAATTCTCGCCCTCGCCCGACACGACGCGGGCGACCTTGTTGTTGTCGCCTTCAAACCCCGCCACCGTCACGCCGGTGCGGATGACGACGCCCGCTTCCTTGTGAATGCGCTCATAAAAATGCGAGACGATCGGATCGACGACGCGCGCCATCACGCGCTCGGCCGTTTCGAGCACGGTGACGTCGATGCCGTTCTTCTTGGCGACGGCGGCAACCTCAAGCCCGATATAACCGCCGCCGACGACGACGAGCTTCGCGCCCGGTTTGAAATGTGCCTGAATTTCGGTGACGTCGCCGACCGAGCGCAGATAATGCACGCCGTCGAGATCGAAGCCCGGCACGTTGATTTCGCGCACCCGGCTGCCCGTCGCGATCAGCAATTTGTCGTAAGGAATTTCGCGTCCGTCGCCGGTCAGCACCACGCGCTTGGCCCGCTCGATGGCGGCGGCCCGGACGCCCAGCAGCAACTCGCAATTGGCGCCCGCATAAAATTCGGCGGGCTTGAGTTCCACACGGTCGAACCCGATCTCACCGGCCAGGAATTTCTTCGACAGCGGCGGCCTCTGATAGGGCGGTTGCGCTTCATCGCCGATCAGTTTGATCGGCCCCTCATAACCCTCGGAGCGCAGCGACACCACGGCCTGCGCGGCTGCCTGCCCCGCACCGATGATGACGATGCCGTTTTGATCGCTCCCCGCCATAGAGTCCCTCTCCGCCAAATTCGCGGACCAATACTACGCGAATTCCGCGCCCGCTTCTGTCTTTTACCGGCCCCCCGCCGCCCCGTCACGCCCGCTTTCGAGGACTACGACGAACCCTCGTCCACGCAAGGGCTTTACCAACCCCACCACGCCACAAACATGACGCCAGCGTCAACTTCTTTGTCGGACCTGTTCGAAAATAGCGAACGCGAGCAATCCCTCGCCCAAAATCCGGGGGAGTGGCTTACGCCCTATGCCCAGATCCCCAAAATCGTCATGGCCCGACTTGATCGGGCCATCCACGTCTTTCTTCTATCTTGGTTTGTTGAGACGGCTCTGCTGCATACATATCCCGCCCACTACGCTCGAGACGGGTTGGCATAAATTGACGCGACCATTATTCCGGAAGTTCAGATTCGTGTTCTTCTGGAGCGAGACCGAGCTTTGATTTCAATTCAGAATCGGAACGATGAATTCTGTCAGACATAAAAAAAAGGCCAAGAAGAGTTGTGACAAGAAGATTTGCGAACACGCACATATATAAAAACAAAAACGTTGTCCGAAGCAGAAGAATCCAATTTGATTGCAGGGAGCGCACAACATCAGGGGCGATAACTCTAGACACTTCGCCGATTAGATATAAAAAAATACTCAGCATAGACAGATAGCCAAACAAAAGACTCAAGAACCGCCTCCGAGTTAGCTGCAATTGCGCTTTGCGCCCTCGAACGGTGACGTCCAGAACTGGTGGCTGACCGGGCATTACACGGTCCATACCAGCATTGTTGAAAGTGGCAATCGCCGCGAGTGATGCGATAAAGAAGCCGGCAAGAATGCCGATCAGACCCGATATTATTTTAATAAGACCATCATTGCCGAAAACGTTGACTTGTATGGGAACAAGCAGTGAAACCCCGACTGTGAGCGTCGCGAACGCTAAGGGGTATCCGTAGTCATACTTAAACTTTGCTTCGTGACGTACACGAAGATAATCAAGGGGACGAAAAAGACGTGAAATTCCCATCACATTTATCCTCCGCGGCGATTGCGGTCAGCGACAAGAAGTTCAGTCATCTGACCGACGACCTCGTTCCTCAATTTGTCTTCACATTGCAATAGTGGGTCTTCGACATTAATCACATCTGAGCGCATCACGAGCGCGTCACCTGCGTCTTCTCGGGCTGTTCCAAATTTTATGGATTTTTGGCGCCCTTCATTTCTGTTGTACCTGACGAGCATTTCAGAAAACCCACTTTTGCGAGCTTTGCGTCGAACCCGGTTGAGCAGTTCCAAAGCGGTGGCCCGATCTAATCCCTTTTCGACGTTGAGCACTAATCGACGGCTTTTGGTTACAAGATGACCCTCTTCGTCGAACTCCTTCTCGGGGTTTTCATAGCTGATCAACTCCACACCACTAAGCATACCTTCCGCTAGGTCGCTCCGAAGGGTTTCCCCCATATAGCCATCCATTTCGACAATGGGTCGGCATCGCTTCTCTACCTCGTCAACATCGGTAAAAACAAAATTTGTCGACTTTTTCAGGATGTGCGTAAGAAAGGGACGCAACTTTGTTCGACCAATTCCGGGAACATCTTCAAGCAAAGTTCGATACAGCGGTCGATCAGGCGCGGTATTGCGCATTGAAATAAGTAAATGCGCAGAAACGGCAACACCCTCGCCATCTAATTTCGGTTCAGATCGCAGTTGACCGCTGGCCAAATTTTCAAAGACAGGGTCGGAGACGCGTTTGTCTGCATAGTTGATGAGCAGCTGTAGAATACCATTTTCCTCGTCGAGCCGCATGTCACGAAGCCGGACGGCGGCGTTTCCGTTGTCTATGAGATGAAAAGCGTCCTGCGCGCGCCACAATTCCTCAATGTACGGAATTGTTTTGATGATGGGGATAAAAGGTGCGCCTTCAGGGTGGGACTTAAGCACTGTTTCGTAGTACAAAATCCAACGCTCGTGCTGGTGCAACATTTGTCCCGGTTCTCCGTAGAAATTTGTAAAATATTAGAAGAATGGCTAGCGCGACGCCACTATTGATTGAATTTTCTATTTCTGTAAAGAAAGTCAGCCTGCGTCGCGACGTGTTGTAAACGACGTGAAGCCTCAGCCCAACACGCTCTCGCATTGCTCCAGCACGCGCGCATAGTCGAACGTGAACACGCACATCAGCATGTTGGCGCTCGCGCCGTCATCCGACAGCGGCAGGTAGAGCGAATCGAAATTCGGGAAGCCGCGTCCTTCTGCCTTCCAGTCGATAAGCCAGTTGGCCTCGCCGTAAGCGCGCACGGGCACCTGTTCGCGCGCTGCCTTGCGGTAAACCGCCTGCACGCCCTTGACGGCGCCTTCGCCGAAATGCCCGAAAGCTTCGCTCACCGTGCGGCCCGTGCTGTTGGTGACGAAATAGCGCGTCACCTTCGTGCCGATGAGCCTGTAGCGGAAGTCGGCATAATCGGGCAGCACCTCGACCATCATGATCCAGCCGAGATGTTCGCGCAGCTCCACCGGACTGATATCGGCGCGGGCCGGCATCTTCCGTGTACCGCGCTTTTTATCCCAATAGGCTTTGACGGCGGCAAGAGTCGGATCGGCGATCGCCTGAGGATCGACCTCCGCCCATGCCAGTTTCAGCTTGTCGATTGCGCCCGTCACCCGTTCCTCGCCCAGGGTTGCCGTTGCGGCATATTTTGCAGGATTTCGGTTAATTGGGGCTTAAACGCCGCGTCAAAAGGCTGAAATTGACAACGGGCCGGGACTTTGCCTCCATGCGGGCAATGACCGGAAAACTCCAGACCGACTCGAAAAGCCTTCCGACGCGCACGGTTCCGCTGCCCGACGAAGCGGCGACCGCCGCGCTCGGACAGGCGCTGAGCCATATTGTGCGCGCGGGCGACTTCATCGCGCTCCGCGGCGATCTGGGCGCTGGCAAGACCGCGCTCGCCCGGGCGCTGATCCAGGCCCGCCTCGGTCCCGATGGAGTGGCCGAAGACGTGCCGAGCCCGACCTTCACCCTCGTCCAAAGTTACGAAGCCCCGGACCTCCTCCTCACTCATGTCGATCTCTACCGCATCGACCGCCCCGAAGACGCGCGCGAGCTGGGCCTCGCCGAGGCGCTGGATGAAGGCGTTCTTCTGGTCGAATGGCCCGACAAATTGGCCGCGCTCCCGGCGGACCGTCTCGACATCGAGCTT
>DASYEM010000077.1:0-25992 GCA_036499025.1 Parvibaculum sp.
AAGCACATGAACGACAAATTCCATCGGCGTGTAGTCGTCGTTGAGCAACAAAACCTTATATAGCGAGGGCTTCTTTGTCTTCGGCTTGGTCTTCGTGACGACGCCGGTATTGATCCCGTCGTCGTCCCCCCGCCGTCTGTCGTCATCAGACATGCTCTGATCCTGCGCAATCGCTCAACCGGCCCATCTCCCATCCCGGCAAGCCGGCTTTCAGAAACTCGGACGCGTCCAGACATCCATAGGCACCGGAAAGGCTTTCCCGGCGCCCCCATTACATAGGTTAATCTTACGGAATTCAAAGCCCGACTCCGCAAAGACGTTCCACGACGACGGAAGCATCGAACGGCGCGCATCCAGAGCCGATGCGGCCTCGAGTTCAACGTCTGCAACGTGACACCCATGCTTGTGCGGAGCCCTGCGCGCTCGCGGCTTCCGACTTTGGAGAGCCAGCGACTCACATTTTAGCCCATACGGCGTGATCGCGGACCGGTTTGAGCCAGTCTGACGATAACTTCGCGTCGGCTGGGTGATTCGCGCCTGGCTTCGTTAAAGAGCTTAAGAAATTTGCAATGAGCTCGAATTAAAATGCATGAAGTGACGCAACTCTCGGGAATCTCGACGCTTTTTGACACTTTTGCTCCCAAAAGGGATTCACAACGCGAATCTATGGGGTTACAGTTTCCGCGGGGATCAGGTCGCGGGAAGGTCCGCCGGATGGCAGGTCCGGCACGGTGAAGGGGTTTTGGGGTATGTTTGCGTCTGCGTTCAAACTCTCTGCGGGCAAGCTGGCTGAGAACAGCCGGAAATTGCAGAGCGTCATGATCGCCTGCCTCGTGGTTGTCGCCCTCTGCGTGACGGCTTCGACGGCCGACGCGAAAAGCCGCAAGAAGCGCGGCCCCGGCTTCACCCCGCAATCCGCCTCTTTCGTCATGGACGCCTATTCGGGCCGCATCCTCTATTCCAACAATGCCGACGCCCAGTGCTATCCCGCATCGCTGACCAAGGTGATGACGCTCTACCTCCTGTTTGAACGGCTGGAGAAGGGCACGATCACCATGAACACGCGGATGCCCGTTTCGGCTCATGCCGCCGCGCAGGCGCCCTCGCGCCTCGGCGTGCGCGTCGGCGAAACGATCCGCGTCGAAGATGCCATCCTCGCCCTGGTCACCAAATCGGCCAACGACATCGCCGTGACGACGGGCGAATATCTCGGCGGCACGGAAAAGAATTTTGCGCTGATGATGTCGGCCAAGGCGAAGTCGCTCGGCATGAGCCGCACGCGCTACATGAACGCTTCGGGTCTGCCGAATAAAAGCCAGCTGACGACCGCGCGCGATCAGGCGGCGTTGGCCAAGCACATTCAGCTCGATTTCCCGCAATATTATCACTACTTCTCGACCGCCTCCTTCACCTGGGACGGGCGCGTCATCAAAAATCACAATCACCTGCTCGGCAAATATGCGGGCGTGAACGGCCTCAAGACCGGCTACACCGCTGCCTCCGGGTTCAATCTGACCACCTCCGTCTGGCGTGACGGCAAGTCGGTCATCGGCGTCGTGCTCGGCGGCAAGACGGCGCGCGCCCGCGACACACAGATGGTCGCCATCCTCGACCGCGCGATGCCGAGCGCCATCGCCATGCGCGACACCGGAACGCGGATGGCCTCGAACACCCCCGCCGTGCCGCGGCCCTTCGACAAGCCTGCCGGTATTTCAGATCAGGATCGCGACAATCTCGCCGCCCTGGCTTCGTCCAACGACGAGCCCGATCCCGACGAAGAATCCTACACAGGCACCGAGCAGGTCGCGAGCCTGACGGCGACGCCGGCGAAAACCGCGCCGGCAAAGCCCATTGCTTCGATGATCGCGCCCGCCGCCGTGATCGCGCCGCCGCCGCAGGTGACCAGCAAGCCGATTGCCGCCCCGGTCCGCCTCGCCTCGGCTGAGCCCGCCAAACCCGCGCCCGTCGCCTCGCCGGCAAAAGCCGCTCCCGGCTCATTGGGAACGCTGACGCCGCCGTCGCTGCGGTCGAGCGATGCGCAAGTCGCCGCCGCCGAACCCGTCAAGGCCGCGCCGGTGCCGCCGACGCGCAAAGCCGCCGCCCCGCTCGACCATGCAACTGCCTATGCTCTGGCCGCTCTCGACAAGGCCGAAGGCCCCGTGCGCCGCGTCGGTCGCGACATTGGCAATCTGATCGTGACGCCCGCGCAAGCCAATGAAGGCCCGCAGGCGACGCAGCCCATCGGCCTGCGCACCGCCGTCAATGAATCCCAGCGCGCCACGCCTCAGCACGGCTGGCATGCGGGCGACCCGCTCATTCCCGAAGGATCCTGGGTGATCCAGATCGGCGCTTATGCCGATCAGGCCGACGCCGTCGATCGCATCCGCAAGGCCGTCAAGGCCGCGCCGACCGAACTCGGCAACGCCGTTCCCGTGACCATTCCCGTCAAGACGGCGGACAACCGCACGCTCTATCGCTCGCGCTTCGGCGGCTTCGATGGGGAAAAAGAGGCGCGCAATGCCTGCGGACGCCTCGCCCGCGAGAGCATTTCCTGCATCGCCATTCCGCCCGCCAACTGGGCCATGCCACAGTCGGCGAGCAAGGAAAAAGCCCGGACCTGATCGGACCTGCTAGCGGGCGCCGACGGCGCGCTCGACCGGCGCTTCCTCGCTCCGATGCCCGATGGGCGGCAGCTTCAATTCATCCAGCAGACCGCGCACTTCGGCCCGCGCCGCCACATGCGACATCGACAGTTGCGCATCGACGCCTTCCGAGCGCAGGTCAAGCAAGGTCAGGCCGGACGGAAACATCTCACGGAAAATAACGCGCTCGCCGAAACCGGGCGCAAGGCGAAAACCGATCCGATCGGCCAGCGCATCCAGCACGCTCTCGACGCGCTTCTTGTTCTTCGCCGCCAGCGTTGAAAGCCGGTTGCGCATGACGATCCAGTCGATCGTGCCGCCATCGGACATTGCCCGGCGCTTGCGGCTTTCCCAGACCATCTCGCTGTAAACGCTCGGACCTTTGATCTTCCATGTCTGCGGATCGACGCGGCCGAGAAGATCGAAATCGACGAAACTGTCATTCATCGGCGTAATCAACGTATCGGCGACGGCATGCCCGAGGCGCGACAAAAAGCTGTCGGTACCGGGGCAATCGATGACGACGAAATCATTTTCGACGGCAAGCCGCGTGAACGACGCCTCGAAAGCCGCGCGTTCGGCGGCTTGCGCCTCGCTGACCGTATCGAGGTCCGAACGCGGCAGAACCACATGATCGGGCATGACCAGATTGACGCTCGCCCCTTCCGCCCAGGCCTTGCGGTTTTCGACGTAACGCGTCAGCGACCGCTGACGGCCGTCAAGGTCCATCGACCCGACGCGCGCGCCTTCATGCAGCAACAGGGCGATGACATGCATGGCGGTCGTGGTTTTGCCCGACCCGCCCTTCTCGTTGCCGAGAACGATGACATGCGCGGAGCCTCGCCTATGAGCCGTATTGGTCATCTGGCCCCCGAGCCCTCACTTGATGGAATCACTAGCCGGAGTCTGTGGCCGCACGCATTGGGCGTCAACCGCCAGAAGTGCGGGCCTGCTCCGTTCTGGGAAACAGAACGCGGCAATCTCCAAATCCGTCGTCTCCGCGTTATTTATCTTGATGAAAAGCAATTTGAAACCGTGCAGACTTTGATTATTGGGAAGTCCGCGCGGTCGCTGAAGGGGGGCCGCTCAGCCTATGAAGTCGCAAACCAGCCTGAAAAGTTCGGAGGAATGCATGGTCCAACGGTGAAAGCCGAGGGACTTACGGCTGCGCGTCGTCTTCCCGTTTCTATGAGTGAGGCAATTGGATTCCATCCACAAGGCAACACACGTCGAACACGAGGGGAAGATGAGTACAAATCCGAACGCGCCAGGGGCTGGCGATATTTCCGAAGATGTCAAAATCTTGCACAGCATGGGCTACGCCCAGGAGCTGAAGCGAAGCATGGGCGGTTTCTCCAACTTCGCGATTTCGTTCTCGATCATTTGCATTCTGTCGGGCGGCATCAACTCGCTCGCCCAGGCCACATCCGGCGCAGGCGGCATTGGCATCGGTCTCGGCTGGCCCATCGGCTGTCTGATCTCCGGCGTCTTCGCGCTCGCCATGGGGCAGATCGCCTCCGCCTACCCGACCGCGGGCGGCCTCTATCACTGGGGCTCGATCCTCGGCAATCGCTTCACGGGCTGGGTCACCGCATGGTTCAACCTGCTCGGCCTCGTCACCGTTCTCGGCGCCATCAATGTCGGCACCTATTATTTCTTCTTCGGCGCCTTCGGCCCGATCTTCGGCATGGAAGATACGATCACGGTGCGCGTTATCTTCCTGACGGTGCTCACCGGCCTTCAGGCGATTTTCAACCATTACGGTATCGGCCTGACGACAAAGCTCACCGACTTTTCGGGCTATCTGATCTTTGCGACGGCGCTTGCCCTCTCCATCGTCTGCCTCGCGGTGGCGCCGAGCTACGACCTGTCGCGTCTCTTCACCTTCACCAACTATTCCGGTGACGTTGGCGGCAATGTCTGGCCGCAAGTGTCGAACAGCTGGGTTTTCATTCTCGGCCTCCTGCTCCCGATCTACACGATCACCGGCTATGACGCCTCGGCGCATACGTCGGAGGAAACCATCAAGGCCGCCCACTCCGTGCCGCGCGGCATGGTAATGTCGGTCCTCTGGTCGGCCATTTTCGGCTACATCATGCTCTGCTCTTTCGTGCTGATGATCCCGAACATGGATGACGCCGCCAAGCAGGGCTGGAACGTCTTCTTCTGGGCGATGGACGCTCAGGTCGGCCACACGCTGAAAATGGCTCTCTATATCGCCATTTTCGTTTCGCAGTTTCTCTGCGGTCTGGCGACCGTGACGTCGGTGTCTCGCATGATCTTCGCCTTCTCGCGCGATGGCGGCCTGCCCTTCTCGAAGTCGCTCGCCAAGGTTTCCGCGAAATACCGGACGCCCGTCGCCGCGATCTGGACCGGGGCAACGCTTGCCGTTCTTTTCGTCTGGGGCTCTTCGCAAGTGACGCTCGGCGCAACGCCGGTCTACACGATCGTCGTCTCCTGCACGGTCATCTTCCTCTTCTTCTCCTTCGCCATTCCGATCGCCTTGGGTCTTTTCACCTACGGCACGGCGAAATGGCCGAACATGGGTCCGTGGAATCTCGGCCGTGGCCTCTTCTCGCTCTTTGCAGTCCTGTCGATCATCTCGATGATTTTGATCTTCATCATCGGCATCCAGCCGCCGAATGAATGGGCGCTCAACATCACCATCGGCTTCCTGGTCGTGACCGGTATCGTCTGGGTCGTCTTCGAACGGCGCCGCTTCCAGGGTCCGCCCATCGGCGATCTGATCGCCAAGCGTCAGGCGGAAATCGCCGCAGCCGAAGCGGCGTTGGGCGGCAAGTAACCGCAGCTCATTGAAAACGGAGGGCGTTTGAAAGACGCCCTCCGATCTCAAGCGGAAACGGGCTGCGGCTTCTACCGCGGGCCCGTTTCTTTTTGTATGGAATTAAGGAGCACGATAGATGCCGATGTCGCCGTCAGGAAAACTCACCCTCGACCAACTCTCGAACCTCGCCACCAAAGGCGAGATCGATACCGTCGTCATGGCCATGCCGGACATGCAGGGCCGCCTCGTCGGCAAGCGCATGCAAGCGAGCTATTTCCTCGACACAGCCGTCCATGAAACCCACGCCTGCAACTATCTCCTGACGGTCGATACCGACATGGAGCCGGTGCCCGGTTACAAGGCCGCAAGCTGGTCCGACGGCTATGGCGACTTCGTGCTGAAGCCCGACATGGGCACGCTGCGCCGCATTCCCTGGTTGCCGGGCACCGCTCTCGTCCTCTGCGACACGCTCGACCATCACGGCGAGGACGTGGCGCACGCCCCGCGCGCCATCTTGAAGAAGCAATTGAAGCGCCTCGCCAAAAAGAAGATGAAGGCGAATACCGCGTCCGAACTCGAATTCTATCTCTTCGACGAGACTTACGAGACGGCGCATGAAAAGAACTTTCGCGATCTCAAAACCGCCAGCGGATACATTCAGGACTACCACGTCTTCGCCACGACCAAGGAAGAAGGCATTCTGCGCGCGATCCGCAACGGGCTCGAAGGCGCGGGCATTCCCGTCGAAAACTCCAAAGGCGAATGGGGTCCGGGCCAGGAAGAAATCAACATCCGTTATGCCGAGGCGCTGGAGATGGCCGACCGGCACACCATCCTCAAGAACGGCATCAAGGAAATCGCCCATCTCCATGGCAAGGCGATCACTTTCATGGCCAAGTGGAACTACCAGCAGGCCGGTTCCTCGTGCCATATCCACATGTCCCTCTGGGACGATACGGACAAGAAAGCGCTCTTCCACGATCCCAAGAGCAAGATCCACGGCCTGTCGGAAATCGGCCAGCAGTTCCTCGCCGGTCAGATCAAGCACGCACGAGAAATCACTTATTTCCTCGCGCCTTACATCAATTCCTACAAGCGTTTCGTGAACGGCACTTTCGCGCCGACCAACATCGTCTGGTCGAACGACAATCGCACGGCGGGCTTCCGTCTCTGCGGTCACGGCAAAAGCCTGCGCGTCGAATGTCGCATTGGCGGCGCCGATCTCAATCCCTATCTGGCCTATGCGGGCCTCATCGCCGCGGGTCTTGAGGGCGTCGAGAAAAAGCTGAAGCTGGAGCCCGAATTCCACGGCGACGCCTATGTCGGCGAAGGCGTTCCGCTGCTGGCCAAGAGCCTTCGTGACGCACTGACCGACATGGAAAACTCGGATACTCTCCGCGCCGTGCTGGGCGAGGATGTCGTCGAACACTATCTCCATACCGGCCGCTGGGAGCAGCTTGAATACGACCGTCGCGTGACGGATTGGGAAGTTTTGAGAGGATTTGAGCGCGGATGACCGCCACTGCATTGAAAGTCGTCTCCCCCGTCGATGGGAGTATTTATGTCGAGCGGCCGCTTGCGACCGCCCGCGATGTCGATGAGGCGCTGAACGAGGCGAGGCGCGCACAAGGCTCATGGAAGCTGATGACGATGGAGCAGCGCGCGGCCTTGTGCCTCCGCTTCGTCGATGCGCTGGTCGCCATGAAAGACGACATCGTGCCGGAACTCGCCTGGCAGATGGGCCGCCCCATCGCCTATGGCGCGGGCGAAGTGCGCGGCTTTGAAGAACGCGCCCGCTACATGATCGGCATCGCCGCCGAAACGCTGACCGACATTGATGTCGGCCCGAAGGACGGCTTCAACCGTTACATCAAGCGCGAGCCGCTGGGCGTCGTCTTCTCCATCGCCGCCTGGAACTATCCCTACCTGATCGCGGTGAACTCCGTCGTTCCGGCGATCATGGCGGGCAATGCCGTGATCCTGAAACATTCAGGCCAGACACCGCTTTGCGCCGAACGCTTCGCCCAAGCCTTTGAGAAAGCGGGCGCGCCGGACGGACTTTTCGTCTCTCTTCACATGACACATGAACTGACCGAAAAAACCATCGCCGACCCCCGCGTCGATTTCGTCGCCTTCACCGGCTCCGTCGCGGGCGGCCACGCAGTCGTCAAAGCCGCCGCCGACCGTTTCATCGGCATCGGCCTCGAACTCGGCGGCAAGGACCCCGCCTATGTCCGCGCCGACGCCAATGTCGCCCACGCGGTCGAGAACCTCGTCGATGGCGCCTTCTTCAATTCCGGCCAGTCCTGCTGCGGCATGGAGCGGCTCTATGTTCATGCCGATGTCTACGACACGTTCGTCGAAGGCTTCGTCGAACTGACCAAGACCTACAAGCTCGGCTCGCCGCTCGACGCCGCGACGACGCTCGGGCCCATGGTGCGCTCCTCCGCCGCCGCCTTCGTGCGCGGCCAGGTCGAAAGCGCCCTGCGCGGCGGGGCGAAAGCGCTGATCGACGAGAAAGCCTTCCCCACCTCGAAAGCCGGTACGCCCTATCTCGCGCCGCAGGTTCTGGTGAACGTCAATCACCAGATGGACGTGATGCGCGAGGAAACCTTCGGCCCCGTCATCGGCATCATGAAAGTCGGCTCCGACGACGAGGCGGTGCAACTGATGAATGACAGCCCCTATGGCCTCACCGCCGCCATCTGGACCGAGGATGAAGACGCCGCCATCGCCATCGGCGACCGGGTCGATACCGGCACATGGTTCATGAACCGCTGCGACTATCTCGATCCGGCGCTCGCCTGGACCGGCGTCAAGGACACGGGCCGCGGCTGTACCCTGTCGCGCGTCGGCTACGAATACCTCACGCGCCCGAAGAGCTATCACCTGCGGACAAAGACATCATGATCGACCAGTACGCTTCGCTTTCCAGCAATTGGAACTACCCCACCAAAGTCCGCTTCGGACCGGGCCGCATTTCCGAACTGGCCGACGCCTGCCGCGCCGCAGGCATCCGCCGTCCGCTGCTCGTCACCGATCCGGGCCTGAAACCCCTGCCGATGATCATGGACGCCATTGGCACGCTCGAACATGCGGGCCTCGCCTGCGCCCTCTTTGCCGACGTCCATCCGAACCCCATCGGCGCGGACGTCGAAGCCGGTCTGAAAATCTTCCGCGCCGGTCACCATGACGGCGTCATCGTCTTCGGCGGCGGCAGCGCCATGGACGCGGGCAAGGCCATCGCCTTCATGTCCGGTCAGACGCGCCCCATGTGGGATTACGAAGACCGCGAAGACTGGTGGACCCGCGCCGATCCGAGCGGCATCGCCCCCATCGTCGCCGTGCCGACAACGGCGGGCACCGGCTCCGAAGTCGGCCGCGCCGCCGTCATCGTCGACGAACGCGACCACACCAAGAAAATCATCTTCCACCCCAAGATGCAGCCCGTCGAAGTCATCGCCGACCCCGAACTCACCGTCGGCCTCCCCGCCCACATCACGGCGGCAACCGGCATGGACGCGCTCTCCCACAATCTCGAAGCCTATTGCAGCCCCTTCTTCCATCCGCTCGGACAGGGCGTGGCGCTCGAAGGCATGCGCCTCGTCAAGGAATGGCTCCCCATCGCGGTGAAAACCGGCAGCAACATCGAAGGCCGCGCCTTCATGATGGCGGCCTCCTCCATGGGCGCGACCGCTTTCCAGAAAGGCCTCGGCGCGATGCATTCGCTGAGCCATCCCTGCTCGTCGCTGCGCGGCACGCATCACGGCCTCACCAACGCCGTGGTCATGCCCTATGTGCTCGTCCACAACAAAAGCGTCATCGAGGAAAAACTCGCCGCCTCCGCGCGCTACATGAACCTGAAGGATCAGAGCTTCAACGGCTTCGTCGACTGGGTTCTGAAACTGCGCGAGGAAATCGGCATCCCGCACACGCTGAAGGAAATCGGCGTCGATCTCGACATGATCCCCGAAGGCGCGCCGATGGCGATGGAAGACCCCTCGACCGGCGGCAATCCGCTGCCGATGAGCGTCGCCGCTTACGAGACGCTCTACCGCAACGCGATCGAGGGCCGGTTGGTCTGATTAAAGCGGATGCCCGGGAACCCACGCGCCTTTGCTGTCGTGGTATCCGGGCACCCAGCCTTTCGATTTCTCGCCCGGCGCCAGCGGCGGCGCGACAGGTCCGTCGCTCTTGTAAGGCGCGACATAGCCGTAAACGCTTTTATGCCCCGGAACGACATGCGTCGGCTTCTCCACCTTTGGCGGCAGCGCCTGATAAGTCTTGGCAGGTGGTGAGTAAAGCGGCGGCGAAACCGGCTCCCACGGAAACGGCTGCGCAAGCGCGGCTCCCGACACCAAGCCGAACATAAATCCCAGAACCGCAAGAGCAACGAGGGCGTGCTTCATATCCCTTACATGGGAAGCGGCCCAGCGCTTTGCCATGCCGTTTGAGCCCCTACCCCCAATCGTCTAATGTCGCGCCGCCTTCAAAGCTCTCGTGAGTAAAATCCATGCCGCTCGACACGACCAGCTATGCCCTCCCCGTCGCCCGCACCGTCGCGGACCTCCGCGCCGCCGTGGCGGACTGGCGCAAACAGGGCTCGCGCGTCGGCCTGGTGCCGACCATGGGCGCGTTGCATGAAGGCCATTTGTCGCTTGTCGATCTCGTCAAAACGAAAGCCGACCGCGTCATCGTTTCGATCTTCGTCAACCCGACGCAATTCGCGCCGCATGAAGACCTCGATGCCTATCCCCGCACCGAGGCTGCGGATGCCGCGAAACTCGCGGGCCGTGGCGATCTGATCTTCGCGCCCAACGCCACGGAAATGTATCCGCAAGGCTTCTCCACCACGGTCAGCGTCTCCGGCGTTTCCGAACCGCTTGAAGGTCAGGCCCGCCCGACACATTTCGCGGGTGTTGCCACCATCGTTTCAAAACTGATCCTGCAAGCCCTGCCCGACATCGCCGCCTTCGGCGAGAAGGATTGGCAGCAATTGCAGGTCATCCGCCGGATGGTCGCGGACCTCAACATTCCCGTCGAAATTCTCGGCGGCGCGATCCTGCGCGAAGCGGACGGCCTCGCCATGTCCTCGCGCAACGTCTATCTCTCGCCGCAAGAGCGCAAGGCGGCCGGGCAACTCAATGTGATCCTCCGCGAAACGGCGGCGAAAGTCGCATCGGGCGCGATCATCCCGCAAGCCACGCGCGAAGGCGCGGACCGCATCCGCGCGCTCGGCTTCGACCATGTGGATTATCTGGAAGTGCGCGACGCGGCGACGCTGGAAATCTTCCCGTCAGGCCGCGCCACAGGTTCGGCGCGCATCCTCGTCGCCGCCAAGATCGGCCGCACGCGCCTCATCGACAACATGCCGGTCTAGCCGAGGTTCGCCTCGATCACGCCTGCCAGCTTGTTCTCGATCCGCAGCTTCACAGGTCTGCCCAGCGGCGCCAGCGGATAAGTGGTCGGCCAATTGACCATTCGAACTTCCATGTTCCCGGAATCGGTGACGGGATAAGGAAAGAACTGCGCGACCTCTTCGATTTTCGCATAAGCCGCCACCGCCCGCACATCGCCGCCGCTCGAGGGGCGCTTGCGCACCAGCAGCGATAAATCATAATCGTGCGCGAAACTCGCTTCGCGGCAGTCGAACCCGGCCAACACAAGATTGTAGATCAGCAGGCCGGAATTCCAGCTGGTCAGATGACCGCTCACCGTCCGGTCGCGCGGATGAACCGGAACCGCGATGGCAAGAATTCCGTCGTCATTGAGCAGATCGAAAATCTTGTCGAGAAAAACCCCGACATTTCTCTGATGCTCGAGCACGTGAGAGCACCATATGACATCGAACTTTCGATCGAATTCATAAGTCATGAAGTCGCCGACGTAATCGGCTTGTTCGTGAAGATCGAGGCTGAACACCTCTTTGCCGAACAACCTGAAAAATCTGCTGTGCTCGCCGGGGCCCGAGCCGATGTCCAGCACCGTCTCGAACTCGCTGTGATGCCGGGAAATCAGCTGCATGAGGCCGTGAAATCCCCAAGTGATGTTGAAGTCATGGACTTCACGTTCCACCGAAGGCGTTTTCAACGCTGCTGTCGATTGCATTCTCATGTCCCATCATTGCCCGGCGCGCCGTAAACGCGCGGATATGAAAGGATTATTCGGCTCGACCGCCTAAGATATGGTTAACATTCTATGACCGCCCGGAGCGTCAGAGCAGCCCCAGCGCCTCAAGCTCGGCCCGCATCGTCTCGGGCATGTCGTCGATCTCATCGACGCCTTTGACGTCGCCCGGCGCGTCCTTCGGATCGAAATAGCGCCAGCCCTGAAAAGGCCGCCGCTCGCGCCGCCGCGTCAGCACGATCTCGGGATCGAGCACCAGCCTGCACCGCTTGACGCCTTCGCCATCGACAAAAGGCTCGATGTCGAGCAACCGCTGGCGGCAGCGGATATAGCCCTTCATCACCCAATAGAGCGAACCGCCGTCGAGAATTTCCGCGGCGCGCGTCGGCGCCATGCGCGTGATATGCGCCAGCACCGGCTTCTGTTTCAGCTTGCGCTTCTCGGCCAGCCGTTCCGCCTGCCATGTCCGCATGTCTTCGACATCTTCCGCGCCGACACAAAGTTTTATCAGATGAAGCGTCACCCGGCGGCCTTCTCCTTGAACACGACAAGCGCCGCACCGGCCTCCACTTGATCGCCGGCCGCGACATTGACGGAGGCTATGACGCCATCCACCGCCGCTGCAAGCGTTTGCTCCATCTTCATCGCTTCCATGACGATGAGGGCCGCGCCTTTGCTGACCTTGGCGCCCGCTTCCGCCAGCACCTGCACGACCTTGCCGGGCATCGGTGCCTTCAGCGAACCCGTGTCGCTATCGGACGCGACGTCAACATCCAGCGGGTCGAACTTCCCGAATTCATAAACCGCGCCCTGATGGATCAGCGTGAACCCTTGCGCCCCAGAAAGGAACGCCGCCTTCACCCGCGCGCCGCCGATATCCGCGACAAGCTCTCCATCATCGCTCAGACGACCGGAGACAAGATGCATCACGCCGTCATGGTCGAAACGCACGCTCTGCCCCACTGGCGTCACCGGAACTGAAATCGCCTCGCCGTCGAAGATAAACTTCAGCGCTTCGGTCCGGTGTCCGCCCAGAACCCACTCATCGCCCGCCGCCCAGGGCGACCACGGATCGCTGCTCCCGGCCTGCGCCGTGCGATAAGCCCGCGCCCGCTCCAGCACATGGCCGATCACCGCCGCGCCGAGAACCTGCGCGTTCAATGCCCACACAGGCACAAGCTCATCGAGATGCCGGTCGATGAAGCCCGTGTCGATATCGGCTTTCCGAAATGCGTCATGCCCCATGACGGCGGCAAGGAAAGACAGGTTCGTCTTCGGCCCGGCGACTTCCATGCCGAGCAGGAAACGCCTGAGCCGCGCCAGCGCCACCTCCCGCGTCTCGCCATGCGCGATGATCTTGCCGATCATCGGATCGTAGAACATCGAAACCTCGTCGCCCTCCTCGACGCCCATGTCCATGCGAATGCCGTCATCGTGCGGCGCGCGCAAACGAACAAGCCTGCCCGTCGAGGGGAAAAATTTCTTCGCCGGGTCTTCGGCATAGAGCCGCACTTCAACGGCGTGACCATTGAGCGGAATTTCAGCCTGCACCAGCGGCAGCTTCCCGCCCGCCGCGACCTGCAATTGCCAGGCGACGAGATCGGTCCCGGTGATCGCCTCCGTCACCGGATGTTCGACCTGCAACCGCGTGTTCATTTCCATGAACCAGAAAGCGTCGGCGCGTAAGCCCCGCGACGCGTCCGCGATGAACTCGACCGTGCCCGCGCCGCGATAGCCGATGGCCTTTGCCGCCGCCACCGCCGCCTCGCCCATGGCGCGCCGCATCTCGGGCGGCATGTCCGGCGCGGGCGCTTCCTCGATCACCTTCTGGTGACGGCGCTGAAGCGAACAATCGCGCTCATGCAGATAGACAGCATTGCCATGCGCATCGGCAAAGACCTGAATTTCAATATGACGCGGCCGCGCCACATATTTTTCAACCAGCACACGCTCGTCGCCAAACGCAGAGCCCGCCTCGCGCTGCGCCGACTTCAACTCCGCCTCGAATTTCGCCGGATCGTCAACGCGCCGCATCCCCTTGCCGCCGCCGCCCGCCACTGCCTTGATGAGAACCGGATAGCCGATCTTCTTCGCCTCACCGGCAAGAAACGCAGGCTCCTGATTGTCGCCGTGATAGCCCGGCACGACAGGCACGCCCGCCTTCTCCATCAGCGCCTTGGCCGCATCCTTCAATCCCATCGCCTTGATGGCGGATGCAGGCGGGCCGACGAAAATCAGCCCCGCCTTTTCGCAAGCCTCCGCGAAAGCGACATTCTCGGACAGAAATCCATAACCCGGATGGATCGCCTCCGCCCCGCTCGCCTTCGCCGCCGCGATGATCTTGTCGATGACGAGATAGCTTTCCTTCGCCGCCGCCGGTCCGATATGCACGGCGTCATCCGCCTCGCGCACATGGAACGCATCGGCATCGGCATCGGAATAAACCGCAACCGTGCGAATACCCATCGCCCGCGCCGTCCGCATGACCCGCACCGCGATTTCGCCGCGATTGGCGATGAGAAGAGATTTGAACATCAGCAAAAACTCCTCCGCGCGAAACCTTCCTTTCCTCCCCCTTGAGGGGGGAGGTCGACGCGCGAAGCGCGGCGGGTGGGGGTGAAGCTCCGGGCGAGAGTCTTTCGAAGAAGCCCTCCCACCCAACCCTCCCCCTCAAGGGGGGAGGGCTCTTTGCACAAAGCCGGCTTCATCATCAAAATAACTTCTCCCATCGCATCACATCCGAAACACGCCGAAGCGTGTTTCCGGCACGGGCGTATTGAGCGTTGCGGAAAAAGCCAGCGCCAGCACACGCCGCGTTTCGCCGGGCGTGATGATGCCGTCATCCCAGAGCCGCGCCGTGGCGAAGTACGGATGTCCCTCTTCGTCGTAACGCTTGCGCACCGGATCCTTGAACGCCTCTTCCTCCTCGGCGCTCCAGCTTTCGCCGCGCCCCTCCATGCCTTCGCGCTTGACGGTCGCAAGCACACTCGCCGCCTGTTCGCCGCCCATCACGGAAATGCGCGCATTGGGCCATGTGAACAGGAAGCGCGGGGAATAAGCGCGCCCGCACATGCCATAATTGCCCGCGCCATAAGAACCGCCGATCACCAGCGTGATCTTCGGCACGTCGGCGCAGGCCACCGCCGTCACCATCTTCGCGCCGTCCTTGGCTATGCCGCCGGTCTCATATTCTCGGCCCACCATGAAGCCCGCGATATTTTGCAGGAAGAGAAGCGGAATGCGCCGCTGGCAGCACAGCTCGACAAAATGCGCGACCTTCAGCGCCGATTCCGAAAACAGGATGCCGTTATTGGCGACGATGCCGATGGGCATGCCGTGAAGATGCGCAAAGCCCGTGACGACCGTCGTGCCGTAAAGCTTCTTGAACTCGTCGAATTCCGAACCATCCACCAGCCGCGCAATGACCTCGCGCACGTCATACTGGATCGACAGCGCATGAGGCACGACGCCATTCAACTCGTTCGCGTCATAGAGCGGCTCGCGTGGCTCGCGGAGCGGAATGTCGACATTCTTCTGCCGGTTGAGCGTGCCCGCGATCTGCCGCGCAATGGCCAGCGCATGATCGTCATCCATCGCGTAATGATCGGTGACGCCGGATTTGCGCGAATGCACATCCGCGCCGCCGAGGTCTTCCGCCGTCACGATCTCGCCCGTCGCCGCTTTCACAAGCGGTGGACCACCGAGAAAAATCGTGCCCTGCTTGCGCACGATGATCGTCTCGTCCGACATGGCGGGCACATAAGCGCCGCCCGCCGTGCAGGAGCCCATCACCACGGCGACCTGCGGAATGCCCTTCGAAGACATGCGCGCCTGATTGTAGAAGATGCGCCCGAAATGCTCGCGGTCGGGAAAAATCTCCGCCTGATTGGGAAGGTTCGCGCCGCCGCTATCGACCAGATAGAAACACGGCAGATTGTTTTCGAGCGCCACTTCCTGCGCCCGCAAATGCTTCTTCACCGTGATCGGATAATAAGTGCCGCCCTTGATCGTCGCATCGTTGCAGACGATGACGCTTTCCTGCCCCGCCACCCGGCCAATGCCGGTGATGATGCCCGCCGCGTTGATTGCCTCGCCATACATGCCATTGGCCGCCATCGGCGACAATTCGAGAAACGGCGTGCCGGGATCGATCAACCCGTGAACGCGGTCGCGCGGCAGCAGCTTCCCGCGCGAGACATGCCGGTCGCGCGACCGTTGATCGCCGCCCTGCGCCGCCGTGGCGCGCTCCGCTTGCAAGCCTTCGACCAGCCGGTCCATGGCCGCGCCGTTCTCTTTGAACCGGGCATCGCGCGTATTGATGTTCGTCTTCAGGACAGCCATGACAAGCTCGCACTGGATTTATTATAAAAACGATCATACGTTCGTTTCTAGAAGCGGGCAAGGTGCCCCAGAAACGGAGCCCGAAAGAGTTATGAGCAGGACAATCGGCTCATCAGGAGCGAAAACGCTGGCCGCGATCCGCGAAGCCGGACTTCAGCTCATCTACAAGGATGGCTACGAGGCCATGAGCCTGCGCCAGCTTGCGGCCAAGGTCGGGCTGCAACCGGGTTCGCTCTATAACCACATCGCCACCAAGCAGGACCTGCTTTTCGACTTGATTCACAACCACATGGTCACGCTGCTGGAGCGCGTGAACGCCGAGCTCGACGGCATCGACGATCCGCTCACGGCTCTGAGCGTCTTCACGGCCTTCCATCTCACCTATCACATCGAGCGCAAGCGCGAGGTCTTCATCGGCTCGGCGGAACTCCGCAGTCTCGAACCAAAAAACCGCAAACGCATCGTCAACCTGCGTCGCACTTACGAAAACCTGCTTTGCGATATCCTCGAAAAAGGTGCCGCGAAGAAACAGTTCAAGATCGGTGACGCCCGTGTCAGCGCCTATGCGATCCTCGCCATGCTGACCGGCATCTGCACATGGTACGATCCGAAAGGCCGCATCGACCGCAACGCCCTGATCGACGTCCACACGCGCCTCGTTCTGCATGGCGTGATGAAAAGCGGTTAAGCCTTCACGCGAGCCGAAGACGGATCATAGAGCGGCTGGAGATGAACCTCGCACGTCACGCGCTCGGTCGCCACTTCAAGCTCATAATGCCCACCGAGGATAAATTCGCGGTCGACGCCCGTCGCGCGCCGGATGAACCCGTACCCGATATTCTTCCCCACCGTATATCCCCACCCGCCGCTGGTAAGCCAGCCGACGCGCTCGCCGTCACGCAAGATCGTCTCGCGGCCCCAAAGCGCGACGTTAGGGTCGGCAACCGTGAAGCATGTCATCAGCTTCTTGGGTGAGGCGTCTGGTTCGGCAACCAGCGCGTCTCTGCCAACAAACGGCAACCCTGTTTTCAGCTTCACCGCCCAGCCCAATCCGGCCTCAAACGGCGTATGGTCCGGCCCGATTTCCGCTCCCCATGCGCGGTAGCCCTTCTCAAGCCGCAGCGATTCAATCGCGCGATAACCCGCATCGACAAGACCGAAATCCCCACCCGCATCTTTCAGCGCGTCGTAAACGCCGAGCGCAAATTCGGTGGGGATATGAAGCTCCCACCCCAGTTCGCCGACATAGGTAACGCGCAGCGCCAGCACCGGCGCGCCCGCAATGACGACCTCCCTCACATGCGCAAAGGGAAACGCTTCGTTCGATACATCGCCGCGTGTCACACGCGACAGCACGTCCCGCGCGCGCGGTCCCATCAGCGCCAGCGTCGCATAGCCGGACGTCACATCGACAAGCTGGGCATCCATGCCTTTGGGTATATTCCGCGCGATCCAATCAAAATCATGTGTCGCAAAGCCAGTGCCCGTCACGATGTAGAAGCGATCCTCAGCGAGCCGCGCAACGGTAAGGTCGCACTCAATCCCGCCCTTCGCGTTCAGCATCTGGGTATAGGTCAACGTGCCCGGCGCTTTCGTCACATTGTTCGCGCATATCCAGTCAAGCGCCGCAGCGGCGTCGCGGCCCACCATCATGAACTTCGCAAACGACGTCTGATCGAAAAGCGCCACGCGTTCCCGCGTCACCTTGTGCTCATGGCCGACAGCATCGAACCAGTTTGGTCGCGCGAAACTATACCGCTCGACACGCTCATCATCATTGCGAGCGAACCAGTTTGGCCGCTCCCAACCAAGCTTTTCGCCAAAAACCGAACCGGCTTGCTTCAACCGATCGTAAAGCGGCGAGCGGCGGAGCGGGCGACCGCTCGCATGTTCCTCGCCCGGCCAGCCGATGGCGTAATGCTTGCCATAGAGTTCCAACGTCCGGGCGCGCACCCAATCGACATCGCGATGCGGACGTCCGAAGCGGCGGATATCCACCGGCCAGAGATCGTAAGGTTGCTCGCCCGCCGCCGCCCATTCGGCCAGCGCCTTGCCCGCGCCGCCTGCCGACGCGATGCCGAAAGCGTTGAAGCCCGCGCCAATAAAAAGACGCGGACATTCCGGCGCTTCGCCAAGGATAAAATTGCCGTCCGGCGTAAAGCTCTCAGGCCCGTTGATGAAATCCTTGATGCCAACCGTCTCGAAAGCCGGCACGCGCATGATCGCGCGTTCCATGATCTGCTCGAAATGCTCGACGTCGTTGTTGAGCAACGTGAAGTGAAAACCTTCTGGAATGCCATTAACCGCCCATGGCTTCGGGTTCGGCTCGTAGCCGCCCATCGTCAACCCACCGACTTCCTCGCGGAAATAGATGAGATTGTCGGGATCTCGCATGGTCGGCAGATCGCGCGTCACGCCTTTGATGGGTTCGGTGATCAGATATTGATGCTCGACCGAAACGAGCGGCACGTTGACGCCGACTTGCGCCGCAACTTCACGCGTCCATTGTCCGGCGCAGAGGATAACCGTCTCACAACCGATCTTGCCGAAAGGCGTGGTGACGCCCGTAATGCCGTTGGCGTCACGATCAATCGATGTCACCGGACAATCCTCGATGATCTTCGCGCCGTGCATCCGTGCCCCGCGCGCCAGCGCTTGCGTCACGTCGGACGGATTGGCCTGCCCGTCCGACGGCAGGAATACCGCGCCGACGACGCCCTCGAGCGACATGACGGGCCAAAGATCCTGCGCCTCCTTCGGGCTCAGCACATGCATCTCAAGACCGAAGCTGCGCGCCGTCGTCACCTGACGCTTCAGCTCGATCATGCGCGCTTCGGAACAGGCGAGCCGCAAGCCGCCGGTCCGTCGCCACCCCGTCGATAAGCCCGTCTCTTTTTCAAGCTCCGCATAAAGCGAAACCGAATGGCCGAGAAGCTGCGTGATATTGGCCGAGTTGCGCAACTGCCCCACAAGCCCCGCCGCGTGAAACGTGCTGCCACTGGTGAGTTTGGCGCGTTCGAGCAGCACGACCTCTTTCCAGCCGAGCTTCGCCAGATGATAGGCCGTCGAGCAACCGATGATGCCACCGCCGATGATGACGGCGCGGGCATGGGATGGAACGGAGGTCATTGGCGATCACACATGGTCAGAGGTTCCGAAAATCCTGCCAGGCGCGGTCGAAACGCGCGAGGTTCTCCGCCGTATAGCCGGAATAGTCGAAGGCAACCCTGGAGTGAAGCTCGGACACCATGCTCCACATGGTCTCCCGAAGCAGCGACGCCGCCTTCATTGCCGAATAGCGTCGCCAGAGGCCGTCGCTGACCGCGCTGTCGAAATAGAGTGACAGCAGATGTCGCTCCTGCGCCTCCTCGAATTCATTGTTGGAAGCGAGATTGGCGAGATCGAAAAGCGGACTGTTGAAACCCGCATATTCCCAGTCGATCATCCATATGCGCTGACCGTCATCCATCAGATTGGCCGAAAGCATGTCGTTATGCCCAAAAACAAGATCGATCTGCCCGACGGCGCTTTCGAGTTTTTCAGCCTGCGCCATCAATGCCGCGAGCTTCGTCACATGCGGGCTCGCTTCCACCTCTAGCCGCGCAGCGTAGTCCCGCAACACATGGAAAACCCAGAAGGTCAGCACAGGGCCACGCAGAAACAATGGCACCTTGCGATGGCAGGTTTGCAAAACCGGCACGAAACGCTCGATGAAACCGGGTGCTCTCACGCGCTCCGGCGACAAGGTCTCGCCGTCGATGAAACGGGTAACGATGACGCCGGGGGCGGCGTGGACGACTTCCGGCGCGATACCCGCGAGAAACGCCGCACGGTTCGCGGTCAGTTCGTTGAAGCGCAGCACCTGATGGACGGGGATATCTTCGCCGATGCGCACTACGTAATGCGCTTCTCCATCGCAGACACGGAAATTCAGATTGGTGATGCCACCGCTCAGCGGCTCAAGCTCGACGGGGCCGGACCAGAAATCGAGCGCCCTCGCAAGCTCCCGCGCCTCGCTCGTCCTGTCCCCCGCCACGTCTCTCTCCCTTAAAGCAGCTCCACCGCCAAGGCTGTCGCCTCGCCGCCGCCAATGCAGAGAGACGCGACGCCGCGTTTGCCGCCCTTCTGCTTCAACGCATTGAGAAGCGTCACGATGATGCGTGCGCCCGACGCGCCGATCGGATGGCCGAGCGCGCAAGCGCCGCCGTAAACGTTGACATTCGTATGGTTGAGCTGAAGCTCTTTCATTGCCGCCATGGCGACGACGGCAAAAGCCTCGTTGATTTCAAAAAGATCGACGTCGTTCTTGGTCCAGCCGACGCGGTCGAAGAGCTTCTGCATCGCCCCGATGGGCGCGGTCGAGAACCAGGCAGGCGCCTGCGCATGCATCGCGTGACCGCGAATGGCGGCGAGCGGCTTCAATCCCCGCCTTTCGGCTTCCGACAAACGCATCAGCACAAGTGCCGCAGCGCCATCCGAAATCGAACTGGAGTTGGCAGCCGTCACCGATCCGTCTTTGGCGAAGGCGGGCTTCAGTGTGGGAATCTTCGAGGCATCGGCTTTGCCCGGCTGCTCGTCCGTCACGATCTCGACTTCGCCTTTGCGCGTCTTGATGGCGACCGGCACGATTTCCGGCGCAAAACTGCCATCCGTGCTCGCCCGCTTGGCGCGCGTCAGGGATTCCACCGCATAGGCATCCTGCGCCTCGCGCGAGAATTGATAGGAGCGCGCCGTCTCCTCGGCATAAGCGCCCATCAGCTTGCCTTCATAGGCATCCTCAAGCCCGTCGAGGAACATATGATCCTTCACCTCGCCATGCCCGAGCCTGAAACCGCCACGCGCCTTCGGCAGCAGATAGGGCGCATTGGTCATGCTCTCCATGCCACCTGCGATGATGACGTCGCCATGCCCCGCGACCAGCGCGTCATGCGCCATCATCACGGCCTTCATGCCCGAGCCGCACATCTTGTTGATGGTCGTGCAAGGCGTGTTCTCATCGAGCCCGCCATAGATCGCGGCCTGGCGCGCCGGAGCCTGCTTGGTCCCTGCGGATAAGACGCAGCCCATCAGAACCTCATCGACCGCAGTCGATGAAAGCCCCGCCCGCTCGGCGGCGGCGCGGACGGCGACAGCGCCCAGCTCGGGCCCGCTCATGTCGGAAAGGACACCCTGAAATCCACCCATGGCCGTGCGCGCGGCGCTCGCAATGACAATGGGATCGGCGGCGTGAACGGGCTGGGCCATGGAATTTCCTCGGGGTATGTTCGATGTCAACAAGGCAGGCTACATGCAAAACCTAGCCTAAAACACAAAACGGGGGGAGGCTCACATGAACTTTCTGCACAATATGGACTGGGTATTGCCGCTCAGAAGCGAGGGTGCGACCCATCTCGCCAACGCCTTCACATGGCTCGGCTATACGACGTTTTTCCTGATCGCCCTGCCCTTGAGCTACTGGCTCTGGGATCGTGGCCGCGCCATGCGGCTCGTCGTCCTTATCGCCATCACGGCGGTCATCAACGGCTGGCTGAAGGACCTCTGGCAGGACCCGCGTCCCGATCCAAAATACTGGCTCGACCAGCGCGTGCTGGGCTCCTATGGGCGACCCAGCGGCCATGCGCAGGTCGCCATCGCCATGTGGTTCTGGGTCGCTTACGAGTTGAAGCGTCGATGGGCATGGGCGGCGGCAACCTTCATCGTGGCGGCCGTTTGTTTGAGCCGTCTCTATCTCGGCGTCCATGACGTCGACGATATCGTGACGGGACTTACCCTCGGGGTGATCGGCATTTTCATTTTCATGTGGTTCCTCTCCCCTACCTTCGCCGCCATTCGCAACGTGCCGGGCATCGCGCATCTCGCGATCATCGTCGCGGTCGGCGTCGTGCTTTTCCTCACCTGGCCGAACGGCGAAAAGCCGGACTCGACCGTCGGCGTGCTCGCCCTTCTTTTCGGCTGGGTGATCGGCGCGCAGATGGATCATCGCCTTGCGCCCAATGAACCCGTACTACCCGCGTGGTGGCTGCGCGCGCTCATGGGCGTCGTCGGCGTCGTCGTGCTCTTCGCGCTTCAGACCGGCCTCGTCAAAGCCGTCCACGCGCTCGGCGTTGAGGGCACTCCGGCGAGCTACGCCGTCTCGGCACTTCTCGGCTTCTACATGACGGGGACAGCGCCCTGGGCATTCCGTGCGGCGCGATTGGTGAAGTGACAAAAGGCGGAGCGGCAACATCGCCGCTCCGCCTCTCGCTCCGCAAGCGCGGCGGCTAAACATCTATTTCAATTCCATTTTTTCGGAACAAGCATCGCGCTGTCCCGTTCTATTGCTGACGGCTGCGAAAAATCGGCAGTCGTTTTCAACAGCAAGAGAAAGGAAAACCAATGGCGAATACTCAACATCGTGGCGGCTCCGGAAACTTTGCTGAAGATCGCCAGCGCGCCTCCGAAGCCGGTCAGGCCGGCGGGCAACAGAGCGGCGGCAATTTCAAGAACGATCCACAGCAGGCGGCGGAGGCCGGACATAAGGGTGGCCAGCAAAGCGGCGGAAACTTCAAGAACGATCCGCAGCGCGCTTCCGAAGCGGGCCGCGAAGGTGGACGCCGCTAGGAGGTAAGGTCAGACGGTCAACTAGAGGAGGTTGAATGTCACCAATCGAAATTTACCGAGGCGGCGTGGGCCGGACGAGCTAAAGATGCTCACGTCAACGCCGCTGGATCAGAAGCCCCCGCGAGATATCGCGGGGGCTTCTTCCATTATGAACGCTTCTCGATGACGAGGCTTTGCGCGCAACGTCCGAAATATCCTCGCTCATCGGCGAGACGGCCAGCCGCCATGCCGATGCCGGTCGCATCGACCCATGTTTCGGCGTCGAGCAATATCCATTCGCCGACGGGCATGCGCACGAGATTGATGGACAAGTCGCCATTGAGGAATGTCCAGTTGCGGCCGAGAACGGAAGAGACGCCGTTCGAAAAATCCGCCGTCATCGCGGCGCGCATCAAGGGCGAGGTCGCCTCGCCTGCAATAACCGGACGAACGGCACGGAACCAGGCGGCCGCAGGCCCGCCCGCGCCGAGAAGATCGAAACCGCCTTTGGAATTCAAAACGTCGAGGCCGGAGATAAATCCGCTGCTGCGGCGGATATCCTCATTGATGGGTGAGGATTTAGACACCGGCGGCAGCGACACTTTCGCCTCGGCGATACCGTTGAGCTCGGGAATATCGGCGCTGCGTATCTTGAGCGCCGTCGCTCGCGTCACTTCCTTGCCGTTCGCCAGAAGCGTGACCGCGCAAAGCTGAATCTTGCGACCCTCGCGGACAATCTCGCTTCTGATCTCGAGCGGCGCGACCGGTACGGGACGCAGAAGGTCGATAGTCAGCCGCACCACCTGCATCGGCGCGGCGGTGGGGATATGTTCGACGATCCACGAAATAAGCGAGGCCGGCGCACCGCCATGTTGCATGGAGGGGTCCCAGGGACCGGCAGCATATTGGGTCGCATGGGCAACATTGCCCTTCAACTCGAAAACGGCGTCGGTGGACATCAGGCCGTCTCGTTGAAGAGTTCGCGGCCGATCAACATGCGGCGGATTTCGCTGGTGCCCGCGCCGATCTCATAGAGCTTGGCGTCACGCAACAGACGGCCCGTCGGGTAGTCGTTGATGTAACCGTTGCCGCCAAGCGTCTGGAGGGCCTCCAGAGCCATCCACGTCGCTTTCTCGGCGGCGTAGAGGATTGCGCCCGCGGCGTCCTTGCGCGTCGCCTGGCCCCTGTCGCAAGCCTTGGCAACCGCATAGACATAGGCCCGGCAGGCATTCATCGTCGAATACATGTCGGCAAGCTTGCCTTGCATCAGCTGAAAAGTGCCGATGGGTTCCCCGAATTGCTTGCGCTCATGCACATAGGGGATAACCACATCCATGCAGGCCTGCATGATGCCGAGCGGACCCGCCGATAAAACCGCGCGCTCATAATCGAGGCCCGACATCAGAACGCGCACGCCTTCGTTGAGTTTACCCAGAACATTTTCCTCGGGCACCTCGCATTCGTCGAAGACAAGTTCCGCCGTGCTCGACCCGCGCATGCCGAGCTTGTCGAGCTTCTGCGCGGCGCGGAAACCCTTAAAGCTCTTTTCGATCAGGAACGGCGTGATGCCCTTCGGGCCCGCCGCCGGATCGGTCTTGGCATAGACGATCAGCGTGTCGGCATCAGGACCGTTGGTGATCCACATCTTGTTGCCGTTGAGGACGAAGCGGTCGCCCTTCTTTTCGGCCTTCAACCGCATCGAGACGACATCGGAACCCGCGCCGGGCTCGGACATGGCCAGCGCGCCGACATGTTCGCCAGAGATCAGCTTGGGCAGGTATTTGCGCTTCTGCGCGTCGGTGCCCCAGCGACGCAACTGATTGACGCAAAGGTTTGAATGCGCGCCATAGGAAAGGCCGACGCTGGCCGAGCCCCGGCTGATCTCTTCCATCGCAATGACGTGTTCGAGATAACCGAGCCCCGCCCCGCCGAACTCTTCTTCGACGGTAATCCCCAGCAGGCCGAGATTGCCCAGCTCGGGCCAGAGATCGCGCGGAAAGATATTCGACGCATCGATTTCGGCGGCGCGCGGCGCAATCTTGTCCTCGGTGAAGGCACGCACGGTATCCCTGATCATGTCGGCGGTTTCGCCGAGATCGAAATCGAGAGACTGAAAACTATTCGAAGGCATGGCGACGTTTCTTTTCTTATTTGGCGGAATAGACATCGACGACATCGGAAGACGTGAAGACGGTATAGACACCGGCTCCCGGACTTCCGCCGACGACGAAGAGCTTGCCATGCGCGGCGGCGGCGATGGCGCCGTGACGCGGCGTCGGCAGAGGCGCAGCGCGGCTCCACTTTCCACCATCGAACACGAAATGATCGGGATAGGTTTTGGGCGGAGAAATGCTTTGTCCGCCGGTCACATGAATTTTTCCGTCAAGCACCGCGGCGATGTGACCGCTGCGCGCCGAAGGCAATGCCGGTCCCACGCGCCACGTCCCGCTGATCGGTTCGAAGATATCGACACGAGGCGTCGCGACATGGTTTGCCAGACCGCCGATGATATAGATCGCGTCGCCGACAACGGCGATGGCGCTGTCGGAACGCGGCTCCGGCAGCGACGTGCGGGATGTGGTCCAGCGATTGGCCTGCGGATCGAAAACGAAAATCTGTCCGGCATTCGGACCGCTGCCGCCAATGGCGTAAATCTTTCCGCCGACGCTTGCGAGATTGAGGCCGACGCGCGGAAGAGGCATGGCCGGGCCGCTGACCCAGGAACCGAGGCTGAGATCGTAAATCCACAGCGCATTGCTTTCGGTTTCGGTGGTATCTGCATCGGGGCCCGCCGTCTCATAGCCGCCGGCGACGTAAATCTTGTTATCCGCTGCCACGATGCCGAATTGTTCGAGGCCCACCGGAAGCGCCGCCGAGGCGCGCCAGATGTCGCCGACCGTGTCGTAGATTTCGGTGAGGGAACGCGGACCCGATGTGCTGCTCCCGCCGATGACATAAAGATCGTCGCCGACGAGCGCTCCGCCCGCATAGGCGCGTGCCGTCGTCATCGGCACACCCTCGCGCCAGCCATCGGCGCGCGCGGATGTACCAACTATCAAGGCGGCGCAGAGAAATGCCGGAAGAAGCAGAAACCGGCTCGAATGACGCATGATGACCCTCAAACTCTCGCACTGGCCGGCACGGCCCGCGCGGGGGAGTTTGCTTGATTTGCCCCGGCTCGGCTAGCGGGAGCGCACCGTCTTAAACGGGTAAGAGAGGACATGAAAAAGCCGGTTGCCGCTGCTTGAGGCAGAGCGGCGAACCGGCTTTCCATACTCAGGCCTCAAAGACATGGTGCGGTCGAGAAGACTCGAACTTCCACGGGTTGCCCCACAGCGACCTCAACGCTGCGCGTCTACCAATTCCGCCACGACCGCGCATGTCCTTAAGACGCGCCGATGTAACAAATCCGCGTCGGCACCTCAAGCTGCAAATTGCAGAGGTTTTACTTTAGATCCCGTCGCCGTCGAGATTGACCGGGACATGGATGCCGCACTCGTCCTTGTCCTTGCCGACCCA